>CAZGBQ010000055.1:0-22795 GCA_964524045.1 uncultured Acidobacteriaceae bacterium | reverse complement strand
GATAGTTTGCCCCGAACTCCGGCTTCTCCGGGCTATATTTGGATTTCGGCGCTCCCGGCCAATCGGTCTTGAAGAGCGGGCTGGCGATATCGGTGACCTGCAGCTGATACTTTTTCAGCAGCCGCCGGGCCTCGCCAGTTTCCTTCTCATCCAAATTGATGATGTTCTTGTTCCACAATGTTCTCAACTCAACATAGCCAAGCCCGAATTCTTTCGAGGCGATTTCAAGCGCGTGACCAAAATCCTGCGTGATTTCGTCCGTGATGACCGAGAGTTTGAAGCGGCTACTCAACACCGGCATGCGGTTGGCGAAGGACCGTCTTCCGCTCAGCAACAAAGTCCCCGCCGCCCCACCAAGCCTCCCTAGAAAAGAACGACGCGACAGATCGGGGTGCATATGCCTCCCGTGACTCTTCAGAAACACCCCAGGATGGTATCACCGGAATTCGCAGCGGGCGCCGCTTTTGCGTTGGGGACGGCCGGCTAAAGTGACTGGAATCTTTGCTTCACTTCGCGGACGAATTCCAAAAACGCCGGAGTATTTGTGATGTTGGGACGCCAGCAGAGGTCGCGTTCGATCAGGTCGTAGGTTTCCTGAATCCGGGCTCCGGGGATAACGTTGCCGCTTTCATCCCGGTCCCTTCCCATGAGCCAAAGATGGTCCGCGACTGTCGCGGCCGCCGTAACGTCATGGGTCACAACGATAATGGTATTTAGCTCGTCCAGGCAGGCGATTTCGTTGATCAACTCGCAGACTTTCGCTTCCATCACCAGATCGAGTCCGGAGAAGGGCTCGTCCATCAGCAGGAAATGCTCGCTGCAAAGAAGCTGCTGTGCGATGGCGATTCTTTGCCGCTGCCCGCCGGAAATCTGCGCGGGATAAAGCTGCGCCTGATCCATCATGTCCAGGCGTTTCAAGTACGTCAGCACTTTTTCGTGCGCGGCTTCCGAGCTACGATTCATCTGCTTTGCCGCCAGCAGCAGGTTGCTGAAAATGGTCCGGTTTTCAAACAAGGGATAGTTCTGCGCGATGACGCCGACCATGCCGGCCTTTACCGGTGTGAGCGTGGAGTTGACCAGCACCTGTCCTGAAGTCGGCTGATTCAATCCAGCAATAATACGGAAGAGCTGCGTCTTGCCGATGCCGGAAGGCCCCAGGAATCCAACGACCTGGCCCTGGGTGCGGCCCTCGCGGACGATGTCGCGGATTTCCGCATTCACATCGCGAAGGATGACTTTATCTCCATAAGAAAGGCTGACGTGGTCAATCTTCAGCAGCGTTTCCGCGTACGTGCAGCGTTCCGGCACGGGCTATCCTCGCCTGGCAGGGCTCTTATCTCTTTTCCAACTGCAATTCCGCGTAGGGGAAGAGAAATTTCTTCATCAGCCCCAACGCATAATCCTGAAACAATCCGATCAGCAGAATCGCGATTTGAATGGCGAACACGGCCTCGAGCCGGAAATGCTTGTTTTGATTAAGCAGCAGCGCGCCCACGCCACCTTCCGAACGCGAAATGCCTTCGACCATGGTAAGCATCATCCAGCCCATCGCAGCGTTCTGCCGCATCGCATCGAATGCCGCGTCGGCCCGGCCCAGCACGATCACTTCCCAAACCACGCGCCACTCTCCCATGCGCAGCGTTCGCGCCAAGTCGAATTTCTCCTTGGGGATTTGCGCAACCACGTCGATCATGCTGGTCACAAAAAACACCGCGACGCCAAAAACCAGCAGGCTCACTTTCAGCCGGTGGCCGCTGGCAAAAATTATCGTGAAGAAGAAGGTCAGGCCCACCATCCCGAGAAAACGTCCTTTCGAAATGGCGGCGGCGATGGGCTGAAAAAAAGGAACCACCGTGAGGTAAGCGATCCCCAGTGAAATGACGGTCGCCCAGGCCATGGCTTGCAAATTCAGCATAAAGCTGACGATCAGTTCCTGCCCCAGGCCTTCGTGATTCCACAGATCCACGAAGGCGCGCCCCACGTCCATCGGCTTCGGCAGGAACACGTACGTCGACGTGGCCCAGACCGCCAGCAACACCGCAACCTGGAACACGACGATGAAACGGAAGGCGGCTTTGGAGATGACGCGGTTCGGAGAAAAAGAGGCCAGCACGTGGTGCAGGAAGGTACCTCGGCCCTCTGAACTGCTTGCGACGGCCGGCTTTGCCTTCGAATCCATTGTGCCGGCCGTCTGTTTCATAAGATTCGCTCGCGCCCTTTATTCCTTGCCGGATAGTACGATTTCCACGCGGCGGTTGCGCGCCCGGCCTTCCGCTGTGGCATTCAAAGCAATCGGCTTCGAATCGCCGTAAGCATGAATGCGGAAGCGATTGTCCGGGAAGTTTGCAGGCGCCTTCCGCTGCAGCCAATCCCGTACCGCCTGCGCGCGGCGCATGGCCAAATCCATGTTTCCTTCGTGCGTCCCCGTGTTGTCGGTATGCCCATTCAACGTGACAAACAGGGCTCCGGCAATCGCCAAGTCGTCCTTGATCTCGTACATCTTGCGTTCGCCCTCGGGCGTGAAAGAAGCCTGGCCGGTCGCGAATTCAATACTCCAATCGCGCTTCGAAACAACTGTGCCGGTGTCGCTGCTCGAGCTGAAGCTGGCCACATCGGCTTCCGCTCCGCTCTGAGAAAGCATCGAAGAAGCGCCCAGTACAAACGAAGTGTCGAGGATTTCCTTTACATCTGGGATCTTGTTCGCATCCTTGAACAGCTCGGGGTATTGCTGCGTAGCGATATTTCCAAAAACGGTATAGGTCGATCGGAAATTATTGTTGGCTCCTGGCTGCAAGCCGAAGAGCAGCAAATTATCATTCAGGTTGTTGACCGCAGATCCGCCAAGCTCCACCACGTTCCCGGCTTTGTCCGTCTCTCTCGTTCCCTGGAAGTACTTCAGCCAGTAATCGCCGGTTTGCTCGTTGTACACCTTGGCGCTGACTGCGGCCGCGCGGCGTAGTGCTTCTGGAAACGCCTTCAGCTGATCCGCCGCTTCGAAGCTGGCCGCTAGCATTCCTTGAACTTCGTTGCGATGGTCTTGATTGAACTTCTTGATGCCAATGACGACGTCCGGCATCTGCGACCGGTATTGTCTGGAAGACACGATCGATACCAGGCCGCCGCGCCCATGCGCCACGTTAACGTCCCCCGGCGTCCAGGTCACCACGCCGTTCACGCAGACATGCTTGGTTTCCCCGGTCAGCCGGCCATCGTGAACCACTTTGCGGTCTTCGCAGGTATTCGCGTTGTAGATTTCCGCCGCCTTAATGTAATCCGGCGCGTTGACCCAGTTGAGCGCGTCAGGGTCCCATGTCTTTTCGTCCGGATTGTTCTTGATTTGGTTGTCCGCCGCCCACTTCATGGCGATATTCCAATCGCCGTCGCGAAGTACGCCCGACACCAAGCCTCCCTTGGAAGCCTGCGCGTCGGCCTTCCATTCCGGCGGTCCCATCAACTTATCCTCGCCGCGAGAATATCCGGTCGAACCGATGACCTGGGCGATGTATTCGCCGGTGCCGCTGTCCAGCTTCTTCAGTTGGGGATTGACTGCGGCAAAAAACTGTCCCGAGCCGTCGCCCATGATCAACACGTAATTCGCGCCGGAAGAGCACTGGCTGGCGCCATCGTGGAGTTCCTTGGCGCACGCAATCAGGTCGTTTTGCATCTGGCTGGTGTCATCCTGGCGGATCAGCTTCAAATTCACGTTGTGCTTTTCCATCAAGCTGTTGCGCGTCGTTTCCGGACCGCCGTTCGCGTAGATGTAGTTCATCTGCGCGTTCCAGGCCCATATCTCTGTCCGGATCAAGGGCGCCCTTACGGAAGCGGAAGAAGCTTCTGGAAAAGGAGCCGGTTCCACGTTGGCCACGACCGCTTCTTTTAGATCAGGCAAAGTAGCTTTCGTTGGGATAATCGATTTCGCTATGCCTGGCGCAGGTATCCAGCCGCGGCTAACAGCCGTTCGGAACCCGAAAAACAAGATGACGCCGGCCAGCAATAGGAGAACGATTTTTGCCCCTGGCTTCAAGCGGTGCCCGGTTGGTGGGGTTGAGATTTTGTTGTCAAACATAGTGCTTTCCTCCGCTGCGTTCCTTACCTGATTAAATCGCTGTAGTCGTCCTACGCTACGCTCCTTACTTAATCAAATCGCTGTAGTCGTCCTTCTTAGGAACCGGCGCAGCAGATGCTTGCTGCGGAACGTTATCCGGCAGCGCGCTTACGGACGCTGGCAACAATTTCTGTTGGAATTCCGTCAACTGCTTGACAGCTTCGTCGTTAATCGCGCCAGTCTCAAGGTCCATGTTGGTCATCAACTTATTCGCTAGGCGATTGAAATCTTCCATCTCTCCGAGCATCTGGCCGGCGTCATCCGCCAGGTACTCCAAGGTCTGGTCGTAGATCTGATTGGCAACTGGGTCACCTCGGAAAATCTTTTTGGCCGCTTGGAATACGGAGTACGCCTTCTTCAAGGCTTTTCGCCGCATCTCTTCTTCGCTGACGCGGTTCTCTTTGTCGGTGACCTGAAATTCCGCAGTGGCCCGCCAGCGAATCAACTGGTCATAGAGAATCTTGAGTTTGTCGCGCAGATCGGTGAGCGACTTGTTGATATTGATCAAGCTGGCCGCGTGCCGCTGATTGGTGACTTTCGCAGACATGTATTGCTGCTGATCCAGGGCGGTCAGGCCACCGGCCGCCATTTTCTTGTCGGCCTGGTTGGCCAGCGCCATGCTGTGTTCGGCATCCTTCTGGTTCGTTTCAATCTGACTCTGGAGCGTGCGGATCGAGCCATTCAGGTTTCCGAGTTGCTCGTCCATGATCGCCAGATTCTTTTTCATCTCGCCGATATAATTCCTCAGGATGCCGATGGGATCCAGCTCGATAAACAGGCCGGTCAGATAGCGCATCACGCTCTGGAAAACCAGTTTCCCGAGACCCCACACGCGCTTGTCCGTAACAATAAAAATCAGCAGCAAAATCGCACCGATCAAAATTGCCAGGTGCAAGGTATCCGTGGCTGCGGCGATCAGGAACGGGAGAATCTGCACGAATCCATACGCCGCGGCGATGCCGCCAAGGACCAGCACAACCTTGCCGACCGCTCCTTCCGGCCTTTGCCAGAAGTTCTTCAATCCCTGCATGACAGGGGAACCCGGAGTGGTTGCCATGGTATCTCCCTATTTATTCCAAAATCGCTTCAAATTCCCGGCGCTGCTGCTGAATCTCTGCCTTCCGCCGCTCCAGCGCCGCGGCAAAATTGCTCTTCGCCTGTTGCAGCTTTCCGCGCGAAACCTCCGCCTGCGACTGCATCGCTTTTATCTGCTGCTGCAGGTCGGTGATCTCTTTCTGTTTTTGCTGAATCGATTCGTTCATGTCGCTGATTTGCGCGATCTTCGCGTCCACTTCCGTCCGGGCGACCTCATCGGTCTGCTTGTTGAACGAACTTGCCGCCGAATTGAGCACCATTAGAAGGGAATCGAAGCCTTTCAGAATGGCGTCTTTCGTCAGGCCTCCCTGGGACTGCGCGGTCGCGAGCGCCGCTTTGTACCTCAGGGACTTGTCCGCAATGACGGAGGCCAGAGGAGCGGCAAATCCCTCAATCTTCGCCAACTCCGGAACTGCGGAAAGATCGGTCTGCTTGGCCAGCCGGGCGTAGAACTGATTGTCGCGCCCGGCCATCGGGACGTACGCGGCAGGTGTTTGTGAAGGCGCATGGGGCGCCGACCGGGCAGCCGGCGCGCTCGCTTTCGCGGGTTGCTGAGCCTGAGGGGCTTGCGGTTCTTCCTCGAAGATGGCCTTCTTGATTAGGTCCATGAACGGCATGAGTCACGCCCTATCTTCCGTCCGGGATTACGCTCCTGGGCCCGGGCTGTGCACCCGTAGTATGGTCCCAAGGCAACGTTCGCGGAGATACTGAATCCGCCTCATCGCAGCCTCTTAGGCACCAGCCTTCTTCCCTTGGGTTCTGAATATGCGGCTATCCTAGACTGCGCGTACTTGGCTTTTCAATAAAATAAATCGTCCGTGTGCCGCACTTTGCGCCTTTTCAATTCCTCGGGCAGCCCATAGGATTGAGTGCTCGCCTCTACTATCGCAAATTAAAGAACAATGGGGGAGGCGCATGCAATTCAGTTACAATACTCACTCTTAGCGTTCAAAATGATGCTGTTTTTGAACTGACAAATCTCTTCTCCGAAGGATATTTTGTGCCTGCGAAGACGCTTCCGATAGTGCTGAGCCAGATGATCGAAGCCAAGGCCGAGTACGACACGAGGCTGCTGGCCCAGCAACTCGGGACGAACTACCGTTCGCTGATGTACTGGCTCAGGGGGGATCGCCCCATTCCCGCGGAACTTTTGCCGCAGATTTGCCTTCTTATGAAGAACTTCGAAGCGCTGGACCTTCTGGAATCGCAGGCGGGAAGAGTCGCGTTCAAGATCCCCGACCCGCAGCAGACGTCCGAGAAGGAATTCTACGTCATTTCCAACCTGATGAAGGACGTGGGCGCCGCCCTGGAGAGCATCGCCACAACCTTGGCCGATGGGGTCGTCGAAGAAAACGAGCTGAATGCAACAATTCCGAAGCTGGAAGCCGTCATTCGCGAATGCGCCTCCGTCAAATATCTTCTTGAAACTCTATGCAAGAACAACAAAAAGAAAAGACCCAGGAAGTGATGGGCGAAAAGGGATGACCTGCTCGCCCTTGCAACGCTCAGTTAGCCATTTCAACGGAAAACAATTAGTAGTCCGCGGATTCGCCCCGGTCTTCGCCGGAGAATTTCCTGAATAGAAAGGGGATAACTGCCTGCTCACAAGCAACTTTGCGTTCATTGACCAGGCTCTTCGCCGCCTGCTAGCGTAACCAAAGTAGTTCCAAAGGTCGTTTTCTGTCTGCGGCCAACCGAGGAGAACGTCCGGGACCAGCTCCCTGCGGAGACCTGTCCCTGTTCGCGAATGGCTTACAACAAGAGCAAATACGTCGAAGCGGCGCAAAAGCTGCTGAACCAGGGCAAAGTCGCTCAGGCCATCGCCGAATACCAGAATATTCTTAAGTACGAGCCTCGCGACCAGGTCACGCTCATGACCGTCGGGGAGCTCTATATCCGCCAGGGCGAAACGTTTCAGGCCATTGATTACTTCGAGCGACTGGCACAGATTTTTGTCGGCGACGGCTTTCTGACCAAGGCCATCGCCGTTTACAAGCGCATCGCCAAACTCGCTCCCGAAGAAATCCGCCCCCTCGAGAAACTCGCTGACCTCTATGTTCAGCAGGGGGTAATGAGCGAGGCGCGGCCGCTTTTTCTTCAGTTGGCCGAAATCCATCTCAAGAACAACCGTCAGTCCGAGGCCGTCGGCCTCCTGAAGAAGCTCTTGCAGGCCGAGCCCGACAACCTCCGTATCCAGATTCGCCTCGCCGATTTGTACCAGGCCATGGGGCAGCCCCGCGACGCTATTGAGGCTTACGTTTCCGCTTCCCAGCGGGCGCTGGCTCGAGGCGACCATGCGGAGAGCGAGAAGCTGGCCGACAAGGCCCTGAAACTCGAGCCGAACAACGCCGCGGCCCTTGTAGTCCGCGCGCGTTCCTATTCTCTACAGGGCGATCTCACCAAGGCGGCGCATCTCCTGCAACAGGTCCCCGACCTTGAAAAGGGCGGGGAGCAAACCGAACTGCTGCTGGATTTCCATCTCAAGAATTCGAGTTGGGATCAGGCCGTCACGCTGGCGATGCAGGTCTTCGAGGCTGACCCGAAGAACTACGGCCCAATGCAAAAGGTAGTGGAGGCGCTGCTTCAGGCCGGCCAAGCGCAAAAGGTCATGGGGATTCTGGAACAGTCGCGCATTGCCATGATTGATGCCGGCGAGCACGAGATCGTCGCGAAGATGATCCACGACTTGGCGGAGCGCCTGCCCGGTCGGCTTGAGCCACTGGAGTGGCTCGTTGAGCTTTACGGCCGCACCAGTGATTCCTTCCATATGCCGGATGCCCTGGCGAATCTGGGAGACGCCCTCGCTGCCAGCGGCGATCATGAGCGCGCCAAAACTATTTTTGAGCAGCTTGTAGACCGTCAGCCCGACAGCGACTCCGCCAAGCGCAAGCTGAATGGCGTTCTCCGCAAAATGGGTTTGCTTGCCGCTGATGCCGCAGAGGAAGAGCCGGAGCCTCCAACCGAAGACTTAAAGACAGAGATACCGAAGGCTCCGACGCCTGCTTTGCGCACCGATGTGAGCGGTTTTGGCCCGGAGACCCAGGCAAAGCCTGCGACCGGCCCGGCGGAACCTCAGCTCGACGATGAGACGCAGAAATTTATCGCGCAATCTCTCACCGACGTAGACCTCTTCGCTAGTTATGGGCTTACGCAGAAAGCCATTGGGTTGCTCGAAGCCATTCTTCGCCGCGCGCCCCGGCACGCGCCGACCATCGAAAAGCTGCTCGATTTCGTTCTGGGAGCCGGCGACGATCGCCGCACTGCCGAACTAGCCGCCCAGCTGGAACAGATTCACACCGAAGCGGGCGACCAGCGCAGCGCGGAGCGCTTTGCCGAATTGCGCCGTCGTTTTCAACGCGCCGCTGGCATCTCGGACGAAGAACTGGCCGGCGCCGCCCCTGCGCCCGAGGCGCCGCCGGAAATGGGTATTCCGGAAGTTGCCGCCGTCCCGGCAGAAAAAGAATCCGCTACGCCCGCGAGCTCCGCGGCTGCTCCGCCGGCTCCGAAAAGACAGCCGGAGCCTGTCGAAGTTGCCGCCGCATCCACGGAAGCCGAAGTTCAGGAAGTGGATTTGTCTGCCGAGTGGGCTACGCTCTTGGAAGAAACCCATCAAGCCGCACCAAAGGTGGAAGCTCCGCCCCTGCCGCCAGCCAAGCCTTCGGCTGTTTCGCCGCAGCCTCAGCCACCGGCGCACCTCGAGGAATTTCAAGTCCACGAGAAACCTGCAATTGCGCCCGCAGATGTCCCTGCGGCCGCAATGGATGGAGTGGGCGCAACACCCGCGATTCCGCTGGAGGAAGTTTCAACGGCTGGCAAAGCCAAGGAAAAGCCGGCTCAGAAACCTGCGCCCAAGCCGCAGCCGGTGGAATCCGATTTTGAAGTGGAGCCAGAGTACGAACTCGTGCTTGAGCAGGAAGACTTGGTTCCTGCTTTCGATCAGAGACCTCCGCAGGCGCCGCAGCCGGTTGGACAAAACAAATCGGCCGCGCCTCCGCCGGCGAATGGCGGATTCGAATCCGACCAGTTCCTCGCCGACCTCGCGAAGGAAATCGATCAACTCGGAATGGATTCGCTCGCTCCAACTTTCTCCAATGCCATGCCAGGGACGCCTGCTCCGCCAGCGACTAAAACGCAATCCGCGCCGCCGGCGGCTGCCGAATCCGGACCGCTCAAGGAAGTTTTCGAGGAATTCCGCGCAGAACTTGGAGAAATGGGCGCGGAGGATGAGGATCTCGAGACGCACTACAATCTCGGAATTGCTTTCCGCGAGATGGGCCTCCTTGAAGAAGCCATCAGCGAATTTCAAAAAGTGGCCAAAGCCAGCGACCGCGGCCGCGCTTTCCGTTACACCATGCAATGCTGCACGCTGCTGGGCCTCGCTTTCATGGAAAAAGGCCAGCCGGCCATCGCCGCGATCTGGTATGAGCGCGCTTTGAAGTCTCCGGGAATCGATCCGGAAAGTATCCTCGCCTTGCGGTATGATTTGGGAGTTGCCCAGGAATCAGCGGGTGAACCCGTAGAGGCGCTCAAGAGTTTTTCCCAGGTCTACGCGATGAACATCGACTACCGGGATGTAGCTGAACGCATCGCTGCTCTTCAGAAGCCCATTCGCTGATACCAAAATCCTGTCGGGGCAGGACGGATCTCCGCGCATTGATGAACCGGATTTATCGCGCGCTCCTGGTAGTACTCGCGTTCGAAATGGGCGCGCTGCTGCTCTATTTGCCGTGGTCCGTCTATTGGGAGCAGAACTATTTTCTCATTCACTACCCGTCGCTCATGCACATCGTGCTTCATCCTTCTTTTCGCGGAGCGGTAAGCGGCATCGGCGTTCTGGACATTCTCCTGGCCATCGGATGGATTGGTTCGCGCACGGGTGCAAACCGTGTCCCGCCTCGTTAAATCAGGCCGCGTTCCGCTGGTTTGCTTTGTGACGGATCGCCGCAGTCTCGCCGAAGCCCCAGAACCGCGCAGAACCCTGACGTCGAATATTGCAGCCGCGGTGGCCGCGGGCGTCGACTGGATTCAAATCCGGGAGAAGGATCTTTCTGGAAAAGAACTCAGCCAGATTACGCAGGACGCGTTGCAAGCTGCAAGTTCTGCGCTGAGTACAACGGCGCGCGGTCCGATATCTTCCACAAATGGACCGCGTCGGGCGCGCATTCTCGTAAACGATCGGCTTGACGTTGCGCTGGCGACGCAAGCGGGCGGCGTGCATCTCGGCGAACATAGCTTGCCGCCGCAAGAAGCACGACGATTGGCAGATTCGATTGGCTGCGAAAGCGATTTTCTGATCGGCGTCTCCTGCCACTCGCTCGAATCGGCGAGGAACGCGGAGGAGGCAGGAGCGGACTATCTTTTTTTTGGACCGGTGTTCGCTACTCCGTCCAAGGCTGCTTACGGCGCGCCGCAGGGACTGGAGCGGCTCGCGGAAGTCTGCCGCGCGGTCTCTATTCCGGTGCTGGCGATCGGCGGAATCACCGCAGAGAACTGTTCGGCTTGCCTTTCCGCCGGGGCATCGGGAATCGCGGCCATCCGGCTCTTTCAGGATGCGGCTGATCTGCCCGCCGTGATACGCGCGCTGCGGGAAATTTCCGCCTGATCAGCGCTCCTGCAAACGGCGCAGAAGCCGGATCTGTCCCGCGTGATAAATATCGTGAAATGCCACGCCGTAGAGCTGGCGCAGGAGCTTGTCGTTATGCGGCTTGCGCAGAGCTTTCGCGATGGCCGTGCACATAGCGCGATGCTCGCGTTCCAGTAGTCTTTTGTCCGCGCTCCATGCGGCCTCGGTGGCGTTGCCTCTTTCCGGCCGCGGGAAAAAATTGCTGCCCTTGAGAACAAACGAGCCGCGCTTCCCGCCTTCGATTTTTCGCCGTACAACGTACTTCCAGTACGCGGCGTGCAGCGCCAGCTCCCAGATGTTGTGCCGCCCCGGTCCGGGACGCCAGGCGGCTTGCACGACGGACACGCCTTTGAGCGACTGCTTGAGATTCGGTCCATGCCAGGTCTTCTTCTGATAGCCTTCGTCGAGCAGAGCGAGCACAAGTTTTGCGGTGTCCACGCCGGCCTCCTGGGGAATCCTTCGTCTGAGGTGCCGTTCATGGTAACACCGCCGATGGGTTGAAGGTGCGAGGCTGGAAGAGGAAGGAAATCTCTGCGCGCGGGTTCCCAGGATGCGGAGGACCAAGGTAGATGAAGGCAGGGCGTTCCGAACCGGGGAAAGACTTAAAGTAATACTTGAAGAATCCTGGGTTGCAGGTACCCCCACCCCCCATGTTTTTGCAAAGAGTGCGAAAGCCATTGATGGCGAAGGGGATAGGCTGCGCTTTTTGTCTACGGAAAATGAAAGGGTGCGCAAGTTGTTGAAAGGAAAGGACAGTGGCGAGTGACGAGTGGCGAGTGACGAGCTCGGAAGAGAGGAGAAAGAGTTATGTCGAGGAAATAGACTTTTATGAACGTAGGACCCGAGGTGGAAGCAAACGGCTAGACAGGAAACTGAGACGGAGCCGGGGTGACTTTGGGGAAGGTCCTTAGAGAGATAGGAAACAGTAGTCACTTAGGAACGTTACCACAGGATAATCGATTTGTCAAGGGCGACGTAAGCCGTGTGGAGTCTAGAAGTTAGCGGCCGGAGGTTAAGAGGAAGAGAAAGACTTCGGTGCGACGGCGCCCTATGCAACTGATTTCGTGCAAACGTCAAAGACCGCACCCTTTGAAAACCGTAAAAGGGATTGCTGCACCCAAGATTCACCTCGCGTTTCGCCGCCCGCCTGGAGCTTAGAAGGGCTTCGGCGCGGCGGCTCCCCCCCATATGCAACTCATTTGGGGAAACGTCAAAAACCGCACCCTGAAAACCACAGGGATGCGGCACCCCCTCTCAGGGCTCGGTCTATGCCCCACCCGCCGTGCGGGATGGGGAGCGCAAGCAAGTTTACCCTCCTTCGGCGGGAAAGCTCGGTCGCAAATTCAAGGCCCGGGGTAAACAGGAGCCGACGCCCTCATCTAATCGGTCCACCCGCCGGTCTAATTGGCGCGTTATTGGTGCGGATTGGGTCCGCGGTCGACTGGCCAAACTTCTAAACGGGTGATGTTCCCGATGGCGCCACTCCATCTATCTGTCTGTTCTAGGCCCTTCGCATATACAGTGCCTTCGACCAGTACATACTTTAGACTCAGGGCCTTGAACTGTTCTCGTTGCGACTTGGACAAGCGTAGCGCCAGCAAGTTCTTTGTCAGTCCATGCCGAAAGTCCTCTTCGTGGAGATACAGTGCGTCTCCCTCAAATTCGATGCACAAGAATCCGTGGGTCCGGACGAACGTGCCATCGTACCTCTCGGGTACAGCGGTCAAAGCGACCATGCCCACATCGACTGACTTAGAACTGCCGGACGAGCCGCCCGTTTGTTGTGGGGAGGGAACCGCGTTGCCGGTCAGAACACTAAGATACACAGCAACCAAACCAATCAACCATCCGGACGAGCGGGGAACCTTGATCTGTGCCATATTTCTCCTTCGAAGCTGTCTGCAAGTTGGGCGGGTGGCCCGGGTGTTGAGTTGTTCTTTGTTCGTCGTGGCGTCCATCGGTGAGAGGATACCACTGTTGCAAGGTGGCAGAACGTATAGTGAGAAGGGTGCCCCACGCGTCGGTTTTACGCGTGGGGATTTTCGTCATGCCGAAGGGGCTGAAGCGATACTACGGCCGCGGAGACCTGCATTTCCTGACCTTCAGTTGTTATCAGCGCTTGCCGCTGCTCGGGACCGTGCGGGCCCGGAATCTGTTTGTGCGCGCCCTCTACAAAATCCGAGAGCGCTACAAGTTTTTGTTGGTGGGATATGTAGTGATGCCGAATCACGTGCACCTGCTCCTCGGCGAAGCTGGCAGGGCCACGCCCTCACTGATCTTGAAAGTGTTGAAGCAGGCGTTTCTCGGGACCTGCGGAAGGGCCAGCGGCGCAAGGCTCCCCGCGGACAATTGCGCTTGGCATTCGCGACAAGAGGAAACCTGCCGCGTTTTTGGCAACCGAGATTCTATGACTTCAACGTGTGGAGCAAGAAGAAAGTCCGCGAGAAGCTAGAGTACATGCACGCCAACCCCGTGACCAGAAAACTGGTGAACCATCCGAAGGATTGGCCATGGAGCAGTTGGTCGTTCCATGCGAAGGGCAACGTCGGCCTAGTGCCCATCGATCCTGTCGGATAAGGAGAACGTCAAACCACAAGAGAGAATCCCCACACGCAACCCCGGCGTGATGGGGCACCCAACCTTCTCAGATCACAGCGTCCGGGCCACCGTCCGAAGGCTAGGTGCCGGAGACGGCGCGGTGGATTTGCGTTTTTTTGCGGTGATAAAGGCGCTGGTCGGCAGCTTCGATGAGTTCGGCGGGAGAACGGCCGTCGTCGGGATAGACGCCGATGCCGATGCTGACGCTGAGAGGCGGCTGCCCGGAATCGTCGCGGAGGCGGCGCTCGATGCGCTGGGCGACGTTTTCCGCCATACCGCGGTCGGAGTCGATTAACACGACGGCAAATTCGTCGCCGCCATAACGCGCGGCCAGGTCCGTGGAGCGGCAATGCTCGTTCATGACCGCGGCGAGCCGGCGAAGCGCGCGGTTGCCCGCCAAGTGGCCTTGCCGGTCGTTGATGCGCTTGAGATCGTCCAGGTCCAGAAGCAGGAGCGTGAAGGAACGGTGGCTGCGGTCGGCGCGGCGGACTTCGGCATCGAGCCGGTCCATGAATTCACGGTAATTGGCAAGCCCAGTCAAAGCATCGTGGCGTGCCTGATAGATCGCTTGCTCTTCGGAGTGCTTGCGGTCCGTAATGTCTACGGCGGCGCCGAGGCAGCCGATGATTTCACCGGATGCCGAGCGCAGTGGGCCAACGCGGATTTCCAGAATGCTGCCCTTCCACGCGTACTCAAATTGAGAAGCGACGCCGCGCAAGGCTTCGCAATGCTCGGCAATCGGCGTGGAGTGCAGGTCCGCCGATTCGAGGAATTCGCAAAGGCTTTGTCCGGTGAGAGAGCCTGGGCGAATTGTTGCCGCAGGCAATCCGCTGCCCCACTGCGCGCAGATTCGCAGATTCCGGTCGGTGACCCAGAGCAAGCCCGGCGCTTGCTCCATCAGCAGACGCAAGGCGGCTTCCCGGGAAGACCAGATGGCTTCCTGGGAGTCGTGGAGTGAGGTCAGCAATTGTTCGCGGGACAGTCTTGCGTCCAGCAAGTTCAACCATCTTTCAGAAGGGGCAACGTTTTTGGGAGGGGGTGAGTTTCCCGAGGCCCAGAGAGTGGGGCCAACAGGCAACGCCAGCTACGGAGCGCTGTTTCAGCGCGCTCATCAGCCAGCTTAGCAAGCTACAGAACGGACGCAAGTAGTAAGAAAGAGCGAAGCTACCGGGAAGTAACCAGTGCGGAGGGCAGGATGGAGGGCGCTTGGAACTTTCTGGCCCGCTAGTGCCCCGGGCGCGAAATTAGGTGTTGCGATCCAAAGCGGACTAGATTAGTCTTATATCTAGTTGCAAATTAATTGCAAGGAGAGGCACTTCCCGTGCTCATTCGCAAGACTTTACTCCCTCTTGCCGTATCTTTCCTGACGACGGTTTGCTTGTCGACATTCACGCACGCACAAGAAAACCCCTATTTTGTGGCCTACGATCATTACCTGGAAGAACCAGGAAACCTGGAAATTGAGTATTTCTCGACCTTCGGCACCCAGCGCGGCGGCAACGACTTTCACTCGTACTGGATGGAGTTTGAGTACGGCGCGACAGCTTGGTGGACGACGGAGTTTTACCTGGACGGACAGACGACTTTTGGCGACAGCACCCTCTTTACCGGAGTTCGCTGGGAGAACCGCTTCCGACCGCTCAAGCGGGAACACTTTATCAATCCGATCCTCTACATCGAATACGAACACAAGAGTGGCGCGGACAAAATCTTGAAGGAGGGGGAAGGACACGATGTGGAGGCGGACTTTCTAACGGCAAACGCTATCGCGCGCCAGGAGCACATTAACGAGATGGAGCTGAAGCTCATTCTCTCGAGCACGGTGAAAGGATGGAACTTCACGCAGAACACGCTGGCGGCCAAGGATCTTTCCAACTCGCCCTGGGAATTCGGCTATGCGCTGGGGGCCAGCCGGCCGCTGGCGCTGAAGGCTTCGGCAAAGCGCTGTTCGTTCTGCCGGCAAAATTTCATTGCTGGCGTCGAGATGTATGGCGGGCTTGGCGACCGCTATCACTTCGGCCTGCACGACACTTCGCATTACGTGGCGCCGGTCCTTGGCTGGAATTTGCCTTCGGGCTGGTCGCTGCGAATCTCGCCCGGTTTCGGCCTGAATGACAACAGCCACCAATTTCTCCTGCGCTGGGGCGTGACGCGGGAAATCAGCGGCTTCGGCTCGATGGTGAGCCGGTTATTTCGAGGACGGCCGTGAAAACTTGTGTGGCTTGCCTGAGCGTTGCTGCGGTGCTCCTGTGGACCCCTCTTTTCTATACAGCGAAGGCGCAACAGACCGGCGGCTCAACTCCCTCACAACCTGCGAGGACAGAGTCCGTGTATTCAGAAATTGGCAAGGCTCCGGAGAAAGCGTGCGCCAAGCGCAATCCGCTGGAGAAAGATCCGGAGGCCGTTGCGGCGGGCCGGATTCTTTTTGAACAGCGTTGCGCGGAGTGTCACGGCGACACTGCGGAAGGGGGCAGGAAAGGTCCGAGTCTGCGCGCAGCGGAGGTGCAGAATGCGGAACCCGGCGCGATTTTCTGGGTCTTGACGAATGGCGTCGTTCGAAAGGGAATGCCGGTGTGGTCGAAATTGCCTGAGCCGCAACGCTGGCAGCTTGTGAGTTACCTCAAGTCGCTGGGCGTTGCGCCCTTGAGGCCCGATCCAACCGCTCCCGCGAAACGCGAACCAGCTGCCGCCCGCCGGTAAGCATTCATTTCATTTTGCTGCGTCGTTGAGAATCATCGCCAACCGTATCCCAGCCTGCGCCAAGCGTTCTTCGACCACAGACACTGCATCGTCCTGGTAAGCCTGGCTGAGGACGATGTGTTTGTGCAGCATCCGCTGCCCGATATTATTGTTGTCCGTGCAACTCTTCACCTCAACATGGGGCTCGGCACCGATTCTCCTTGGCAGATCGCCGTATGCCGTATCCACGGCGTGCTCGTGGCTTTCCCACGCCCAGCTTTCGAGCTGCATTCCGCCTCGCTCCCAGTCCGGGAACGAACTGGCAAATTCCGCATCCAGCGTGTCGGCAAACTCCTGCGCGTCGGCTCCGGCCATCTGGCGTTCCAGGATCTCGGTATCCCAGACGTGATGCAAATTTGGAGAATAGGAATTATTCCGCTCGTGGGGATTTCGCTTGAAGTACTTTACGGGGACACAGTTTCCTCCCCGATCGCCATTCGTTGTCGCATGTAACGGCTGGTGCAAATCTCCCATGAAGTGAATGAGGAACCGGAGCGCGTCCGCGCGCTTGGCCCCAGGGGCGCTCTTGTCTTTGAGGATCGCAAGCTGGTCTGTGATCGCCTGTGTCACGCAGCCGCCGGCTCCGCAGAACTCCTTCACCTTATCTTGCGAAGTCACATCCAGCGGGATATCAAGGAAATGCCAAGGCCCAGTCTTGGGGTCTCTTGAGCGTTCGTCATCCGCCCAGGTTGCGGAATCTGCAAAAGCGTCCAAGCCGGTGTCCCCACAGAATCTCTTCAAGTGCGGATCGATAGGATTTGTACTCAGGAGCGCATCCACCATGCGTTTGGCTTCTGGTGTTAAGTGCTTTTCTGCCAGAAACGCGACTGTCTCGTGACCTCTGCATCCCCAAGCGTGAGCCGCGGGCGCATTGACCAGCAGGCCCAGGCAAAATACCGCAAACCAGTACTTTGGAAGTTGTTTCATGGCACCCTCCGTTGCGTATTAGTGCGCTCGGCGCGTGGAACGTTACACGGACACTTTCGCCAAGCTGTGGTGAGAGGACCTGCCTGGTTCATCGATTGAGGACCACTATGTTGGGAAGGAACGTCCAGGCTGGAAAGTCTCCGGGGTTCAGTCGCTAAGCCAGCGCCCGATTGGTTTCCACGATTCCGTGTGATCGCAGATTACGCGAAGCGACGCGGTGATGGGAATCGCCAGGACCAGGCCCATCCCTCCCCACACCCAACCCCAAAACAACAGCGAGATAGTGATGGCCACAGCGTTCAGGCGGACACGGCGCCCGACCAGTTTCGGCGCCACCAGGTTCAACGCCAGCAAATGGATGATCATCAGCCCCGTGGCAATCAACACGAAGTGGCCGATGGTGCTCCATTTTCCGAGGGCAATGACAAACGGCGGCAGCCACGCCAGCACGGCGCCGATGTACGGCACCATGTTCAACAGGCCGGAGACGATGCCCGTCAAAACAGGAAACTCCATGTCGAGCATCCAGAAAAAGAAGGTGCTCGACGCGATGACCAGCAAAGAGACGACGGTCATGCCCGCGAGGTAGTCGCGCAGAACGTCGCGCAAATCCTCGAGCGTCTCTTTGACCTGGGTCCGGCGTGACGCGGGAAAAAGCTGCAGCGTCCCATGCCAGACCTGACGTTTTTCAGCCAGCATGAAAAACACGAGGAAGGGCATGAACGTGACTTCGAGGAACAAAGCGTACAGCGACCCAATCCCGCGCATGATGAGCGTGCGAACGATTCCCGTTTCCACGGGCGTGGCCGGGGCAGCCGCTGATCCGTCGCTTGGCGCAATTTGGGAAACCTTGCCTTCGATTCCCCGGATCTTCCCTTGCACCGTGGACGCAGCGTGCTGCAACACCGTGCTGTACTTCGGCCAGCCCGCGGCGAACTCGGCGGCTCGCGCCCAAAGCCCGTAACCCACTGCCACCAAGATGGCAGTCAGAGCGAGCACCATCACCATCGCGCCCAGCGTGCGCGGGAGCCGCCATCGTTCCAGAAACTCCACAGCCGGATCGAGAAAATACGCCAGCAGAATCGAGAACAGCAGCGTGATCACCACGCCCGCGGCGTAATACAGAAAGAGCAAGATGATGGCGGCAGCGAGCACGCGCATGCTGAAGTTGGAAACGGTGAAGCGAACAACGGGTGGCGGCGTTTGTATAGCAGACACGAGCTGCTCCGAACCTCCACGGTAGCACATTCGCAGAGTTTGTATGGGAGGACATGCAGCTGCGTTTCGATACCTCGTTCCCCAATCCGCAGTTCTCGGAGCTTTGTCTGGGGAAATGGCCAGGAAGCTTTTCGTGACCGGTTGCAGAATCACCTATTTTTGTTGTGTTAGACTCTCGGAGGTTAACCACACGGATGCTGACCGCTGCTGCGACCCCTTCCGCCGCCGCGACTCATTCAAGGAACCGGGCTCCCTTCATGGCCAAAGAACTCTTCGGCACGGACGGCATACGCGGCGTCCCTGGCACGCCGCCTCTGGATGACGCCACCCTATACGCGACTGGGCAATCCGTTGGCGCTTATCTGAGGCGCGAGCAAGGTGCCGCTAATGTTCTGATTGGCATGGACACGCGCGAATCCGGCCCGCACATCGCCGCTGTGCTGGCCGCGGGCCTCGCGCAAGCGGGTGCGAAGGTCGCGTTTGCCGGGGTGATCACCACGCCAGGTGTTGCGTGCCTGGTGAGGCAAAGTGATTTTCAAGCTGGCGTGGTGATTTCGGCTTCCCATAATCCATTTCAAGACAACGGCGTGAAGCTTTTCTCCCACGCGGGCATGAAATTTCCGGATGCCGTTGAGGAGGAACTGGAAGCGGACATTCTCAAACATCGCGGCCAAGCTTCGGCCATTCAACAGCTGTGGCTGACCGCGGATGACTCCCTCGACGCGAAATACTTGGAGTTTCTCCGCGAGCGCGTGATTGACGGCGCGAAGCTGAGCGGCTTCCGGATTGTGCTGGATTGCGCGAATGGTGCGGCGTACCAGCTTGGGCCTGAACTATTTCGCACGCTCGGCGCCGACGTGATGGCGATGGGCGTGTCCCCGGATGGGCGCAACATCAACGCGGGTTGTGGTTCGCTTCATCTCGAAGGTCTGCAGAAGCGCGTGGTGGCCGAAAAGGCGCGGCTGGGTGTGGCGTTTGACGGCGACGCGGACCGCGCGATGTTTATTTGCGAGAGCGGGAAGGTTGTGAACGGCGATGGCGTATTGCTCGCCGCGGCGCGCTTCCTGAAATCGCAAGACAAACTCAAAGGCAACCGCGTCGTGGCAACGTCCATGTCCAACTTGGGATTGGAGCGCGTCCTCGCCGGAGAGAACATCGCGCTGGCCCGGGCGGCGGTAGGTGACCGCTATGTCCTCGAAGAAATGTTGCGCAGCGGAAGCGTGCTCGGCGGTGAGCAGTCGGGGCACGTCATTTTTCTCGAGGACAGCCCGGCGGGCGACGGCTTGCTCACTGCGGTCAAAATTGCTTCGCTCGTTTCCCTGCAGGGAAAGATTGAATCGCTCGTCGAGGGTCTTAAAGAATATCCGCAGTTGATCGTCAACGTAAGAGTGCGATCGAAACCACCCCTCGAAACGATTCCGGAGGTTTCCCGCGCGCTTGCGGAGGCGCATTCGGCTCTCGGCGAAAATGGCCGCATTGTTCTGCGCTATTCCGGCACCGAGCAACTCGCGCGCGTCATGGTGGAAGCCGAACACGAAGCCGACGTGCAGCGCTTCAGCCACTCGCTCGCCGACGCCTTGCGCTTTTCCATCGGCGCATAATACCAATCCTTCCATTAACCAACGATTTGCGAACTCAGCAGGTTGGGATCCTTCGGCCATCCTCATCGGATAGCTTCAGGATGACAATCCCAATCCTAATTAGCCCAAAGATTTTGTTCCACATGGAACTTTTTCGCCTCTCGAGGCATTACCAATAGTGAAGGACTTAGGCGGCCTGAGATGCAAGACGCATTGCCCGCGCTCGTTCTAAACTCTGAGAGTCTTCCGCGAACAACGATGAACGAAGCGCCCTCCAGCCCGACGAATTCAGCCGATCAGCCAGAGGCTCCACGCCCTGGACTAAGCGACGAGCGGCTCATGCTGGCCTTTTCGCAAGGATCTTCGGAGGCGTTCACGGAACTGTTCCAGCGCTACAAACAGCCCGTCTTCGGGTTCTTCTGCCGCCGCGTCTCTGATTCCGCCCACGCCGAAGAGCTCACGCAAGAGACGTTTTTCGCGCTGCTTCGCGCAGCATCTCGCTACGAACCTCGCGCACTCTTCCGCACGTATCTTTACGCGATTGGCTTCAAGATTCTTCGCGCCCACCGCCGCAAGGCGGCTTTTCGTGCTGCTTTCCTGGGCCATCGCAACTCGCTTCCCGATCCTGCGAAACGGGATTCAACGGAATCCGGCTTGTGGGTTCGCCGCGCCATCGAAAAGCTCGAACCCATGGATCGCGAAATCGTCATGCTGCGCGAATTCGAACAATTGAGTTACGCCGAAATTGGTGATGTTCTCGAACTGCCCGTCAACACCGTGCGCTCGCGCCTTTTCCGCGCCCGCACCGCGCTGCGCGAGTTGCTTGTACCTCCGCGGCAGGAAACAAGGAATAAACCATGAACGCTGCGACTCACGCTTTTCTTCCTGAGGAAGTGATGACTTTCCTGGACGGTGAACTGTCGCCCGAGCGGGCTGCCGCCGTCGCCGCTCACCTAAAGGCCTGCACTGAATGTTCTGACATCGCTGCCAACTTTCGTAGCTTGTCCGGCCAGATCGTTAGCTGGCGTATCGAGCAAGTCCCGAAAAGGTTGGACGAGATGGCTTCGGATTCAAACCTGGAGAGCGGCACCGAAGAAGAATCCCTTTTAGCGAGGGTCCCCAAGCGGCGCTCGCTCCAATTGCCCACATGGCTTGTCGTCGGTGGTTCCTTTGCCGTAGCGCTGCTGCTTCTGATCGTGGTCGCAACTCCAAATCTATTGCGTTCCAAGATCGCAGCGAACGAGTCCAGTGCCGTTGGGAGCCTGCGGACCATTAACACGGCTGCCGTCACGTATCTCGATAGCTACAGGCATTATCCCCCTTCCCTGAAGAGTCTCGGGGGTCTAGCTGGTGACACCGCGACCGAAGACCATGCCAAGCTCATAGATCAAGTACTCGCCGAAGGGCAGAAGTCAGGGTATTCGTTTATATATCGCTTTTATCCGGGGTTCGGTCCCTCGCAACGCGGAAAGTACACAGTTCACGCTGAACCCTTGGAGCCAGGTTCGGGTGGCAAGCGTCATTTTTCGACGGATCAAACCGGCCTGCTTTTCGCCGATGGCGTAGAGCTTGGCGGGGGTATCCCTCCGGGAAGAGCGCAGGAAAGCTCTCGTGTTGACGCGGCAAAACAGCTCGCGAGCTTGTCCGCGGAGAGCAATCCGATGATCGCGCGGAAGGCAGACTTAAGCCTTGCGGTCGAAAAATTGGATGCCGCGCGACAAGGAATGGATCGCATTCTGACGCAGCACAGGGGCTACATTGCGGAGTTGTCCCTGAGCGCGGAAACCAATTCAGCGCGTACACTAGCCGCCTCCTTGCGTGTCCCGGCTGATCAACTTGACCTGTGCATCGCCGAGCTCAAGAAACTGGGACGCGTTACCGAGGAATCTCAAGCGGGCGAAGAAGTCACGAAGCGGTACACGGATCTGACCGCACGGTTGAACAATGCCCGGACGACTGAGACTCGCCTCAATGAAGTGGTCCAGCAACGCGCGGGCAAAGTCGCCGACATTCTTGAAGTGGAAAAGGAATCCGCGCGCGTGCGCGGCGAAATCGAGCAGATGGAAGCGGAACAAAAAGCGCTGGAGCATCGCGTTGACTTCGCCACCATCGACCTGAAGCTTGCGGAAGAGTACAAGGCGCAACTGAACACGCCCGCGCCATCGGTCTTGATGCAGCTTCGCAACGCCGGGGTCAACGGCTTTCGAAGCGCCTTCGAAAATCTGCTGGGCATTGTGCTGTTCTTCGCGGAGTCCGGCCCCACGCTGCTTCTTTGGCTTGCCCTCTTGGGCATTCCTGCCTGGCGCATTTGGCGGCGTTATCGCGGTGCGTACTCGCTGGGGTCGCTTACCGGTGCGTGAGAGAATTCCTTCAAAGTGTGGAGCGAACTCCAGGACCGAAATAACGATATTGCGACTTCGAAGCCGGAGGGATCGTCAGCCTAAGAGTTGAATGATACTAGGCAATCGAAAAATGTAGGTAAACGGCAATGCCGCTCCCAAAGAATGTAGAGTAAGCGCCAAATATCTGTGGGATTTTGTAGGCTGCCGTGACCTTGTGAGTTGTTCTTACATCACACTTCCTGTCTAACTGCTGTGCTTTCAATGACCTTGCCTGGTTCTCCCTGAACCCAAATGCCTGGCAACCGACTTGCTCCCTCCTCTTCCACTACAAGATTGGCTTCCCGGGGTGGCCGGAACCGATCCTCGACTCGGTGACCGGTTTGGGGCGTCAATTGAACGAAGAAGGGGGCTTGCACCGGCCCCCTTTTTCATTTCCAAGCCAGTAACCTTCGGTGAGTCGCCTGTTCGAACTTTCCTTCGTCATTCATGCTTGTGAACTGAAAACTGAGTACGCAAAAAAATGAGCGGCCGGTGGGGGCACCGGCCGCTCGGGCGTGGGGGATGGAGG
>CAZGBQ010000054.1:0-22825 GCA_964524045.1 uncultured Acidobacteriaceae bacterium | reverse complement strand
GGCGTCCGAAAATACAGAAGGCATCCTGCTCGATGAGCAGAATGCCTTTCTGTGGGGCGCAATCTATCTGAGTCGCGTTCTCTTAGTACGCAACGTCTCGGAAAGAAATGAGCGTGTAGGGGCCGTTGTTCGGAGGCCCCAGGGCGCTATTCTTATCGAAGTGGAACTTGCCGTTACCGCTCCAATTCAATGTCTGTCCGATGACGCGGCCGAAAACGTCTCCGTTGCCGGAGCAGTTTACCGAGGCGAGGGGAGCGTCGAGATTGAAATAGCTATCGTTCTTGCCGGCAATGTTGATCGTCCCGGTCCCACTGTAGTTAATCAGCAGGTCGTTTGCCATCCCAGTGTTCGAGTCGATGCTTCTACCCGCAAAACTGATAGGGTTGGCACTGGTCGAGGGGAAGTTGAGGACCACTGCCCCTGGAGGACTCACAACAATGCTGGCATTGCCGCTCATATTGAGGCTGTAAATGTTGTAGGTTCCTGGAGAAAGAGTAAGGGTGTTTGTCGTGTTGATGGCACCGTATGTACCTGGGACCAGCGTATTGCCGCCGCCGTACGGGGTGTTGGGCGGCAGAGGAACGGGATCAGGCGGCGTCGGAAACGTGACGGGAGCCGCAAGCTGGGTCAGCTGGTTCTGCGGGTACAGACCGCCCGGGTTGAACAGACCGGCGTTGCCGCCCACCGTGGTGTAGTCACCCGTGGGGCCGACGCAGGGGTTAGGGGCGCCAGGTGGTGAAGGCGCAGTGCTCAGCACGCCTACAATTCCGCCCACCATAGAGTGACCGTTCAGGAGAACCCCGCCGTTCGCGCCGACGTCTCCGCCGGTCGGCGTGTTCGTAGTGTTATAGGTTCCGCCGTTTGCGGAGGTGAAACTATCCGTGAAAGGGTTGGAATTGCCGCCGCCGTTAAGACTCAAGGACGGGCAAGCAGTGCCTGTGGCGTAGAGCCCGTAAGGGAAGGGCTGAGAAGGATCCAAGGCCACTTCGGCCTGAACCATCTTGCGGGTATTGTTGTTTCCGCTTACGCCGAGGGAGGTAAGCACGTAGACGGGGTTGGCCGATGGAGCCATGGCCTGACAATTGGCCGTGCCGACCGGGAGAAGCACTTCGTTAGCGCCATTCCAGCAGACCTGCTGGGAAGCATTGATCGGGGCGGTGGAGTTGACGCAGTAAGTGTTTCCCGTCCCCTGTACGGTACAGTTCACCTTCATGGCCACGCGAACCCATCTGTAGGGGAGTGCCGCAGCTGTGCCGCTCCACGGAGCGTTGCTTGCCACGGTGGTGTACCAGCCCCCGCCATTGGGGACAGTGGTGCAACGAAGGTCAGCGGCTAAATTGGCTTGCACCTGCATTTGGCCGTTAAAAGCATAGCCATCATGGCAAAGCTCGGTGTCCATGAACGCACTTCCTGCATTCCACGGCTGCACCGTGCCCGGCGTATTTCCTTCATTCAAAACGTACAACACGTTTCCGGCAGGTGGGGGTGCAATGGGCAGGTTGGCGCTAATGGATCCAGGATCGGCGGCCCTCATGCGCGCCCGCACTTCCTCAAATCCGGACTTGGCGCCATAGTCTGCCGAACGCTCGTTGCGGTAGTTGGTGTTGACCGCGGTTTCCGTGTTGGTCATCAACACCAGGGAAGCGGCGATCGCGGAAAGCAAAAGCAGCGCAATGAGGGCAAAGAATAGCGCCACGCCGCTTTCCCGGGTGATCTTCCGCGTTTTGTTTCTTTCTCGCATAAGGTTCCTCCGCAAAGTACTGGAAATCAATTGAAGTTATGAATTTTCGCCCCGGTGGACATGGTGATCGTGGGAAAAAGTCCATTCGGATCCGAGACGGTGGACTGCACGTTCAGGGTAATTTCAATGGCCGCCAGGTTATTCGCCACAGCGCCCACCAGGGGGACATTGTTCCCGGCATTGTCGTAGCCTAGAAAAATGTTGGTGTTCGTTATGTTGGTAACTTCGGTGTAGTAGACGGGAACGTTCCCACCGATGAATTGCGCCTTCGTGACGGTCCCGCGCTGGATGGTGCAGGGGCAGGGGCCATTGAGGGGGTTGAGTTGGATGAACACCTCGCTGACCGTTCCGCTGCCATCCACGTCGGCCTCAAACTGGAGGGAGCTGGGAGTGGCGCTGACAAATCCGCAGGAAATCTGCACGTAGATGGCGCAATTGATGGCCGCAGCGTTAGTGGGTGGCACGAGGCTGGCCAAATCAAACATCTTCGCGCTGGGATAACCGGATTGATGAATGTCGCTCACAATCTGGTCCATGAACTGGCGTGATTCCTGGGTGAGATCGACCTTGGAGGTTTCCATGGTGTTCCGTTGGACCAGGCTTGTAATACCGCTGACCACCACGGCGCCGACGATCGACAGAATCGTCATGCTCACCATCAGCTCGAGCATGGTGAAGCCCTTCTGAAGCCCAGTTTTGTTGTTATCTTTAGCCAACATTTTTCCGGCTCTCCTCTCAGCTTCCGCCAATGGCGCGCAAAGTGACGGGAATCGAGTAGATCAGCCCGCCCTGGTTGTTGGTGCCAAGCCGCCGCGCGGCTGCGGTAATCATCCGTGTGTTATTGGCCGTCATGGACACCACATTCCAGCGAACGTCATAGGTTGTTCGCTGACCGTTGGGATCGCAGTCCACGTATTGCATGGAAAAACCGGCGGGAACTGCGCCGATGCCCTGCGTGAAATCGATGCCGCCGTAAGTAATGTTGCCGGGATTGTTGTTGAGATTAGCGCCCTGTCCCGGGAAAGGCGTGCCCTGCGTGGCGGGAATCACCCAGTTGTTGCCCTGGCAGTCCGTAAGGGTTACTGCCACCGTGGCATTCACGTTCTGGGCGGTAAGCTCTTCGACGACTTTTTGCGCCAGCAGCGTAGCCGTGGTGTCCTTGCTGTTGCGGCTGTCCGTGAGCACGCTGCCTACGAACAGGGTTGTAAGCGCGCCAAGCCCGACAGCCAGGATCAGCATGGCAATCATCAATTCAATGAGGGTTCCCCCGGCGTCTGCTTTCTTCCTGGAAACTGCCCTGTAATGGAGTCTTGGATTCATGGATTAGATTTCCCTTCCCCCTCTTAATAACTTCTCCAGCCACCGTTCGCGCCGCCGGTAAAAACCCATCTGCGGATTCTGCCGGCAGGCGTGATGGTAACCGCGCCCCAATTCTGTGTAGCGTTGTCCTGAAAGAACATCCAATAGGCCGTTGGCCCGCCCAAGGTGTCGCACACGGTCCCGCCCACAACTCCCGTCGGGGTACAGGGAAGACCGCGGGGGCCGAAAGTAGCTGGAGTTCCCGCTGCTGCGGCGTCCTGCATAGCGACGGGAGAATTCGGCGGCAACACTTGAGCCTGGAGAGCCGCGGTGGCTGGAGCGGCGGCCGCGCGCCGGGGCACAACCTCCTGCGAAATGACCACCAAAGGATCGTTGGGACTGATGACTAGCCCATTGGTCCCGGAGGTTCCGTTGTTGTTCTGGGGGAAAATGTCGACAAACGCTTCCTGGGGCCGGTTAGCGTTCGCGGGGAGAACATACGTTGAATAGTAGCGATCATCGTCCACGGCCCGGAGCCGTTGCACCTGCACGAGGGAGGCAAAGTCGCTCACGCCTCCTCTAAGCTTGGCGGCGTGCATCATGCTAAGAAACTGAGGAATGGCAATGGTGGAAAGGACAAGAATAACAACCATCCCGACAAGTAGCTCGATGACGGTGAACCCTGCGGTTCGGCTGTGTTTGGCGCGGAGCGTTTTGCAGTAGTTTCTCAAGTGCTACCTCTCCCGTCTTGTTTCCGGTTGCCCTAGAACCGCATTTGCAAGGGGCAGCTCGGTCTGACGGTATAGGGAGATTGGCACTTTGCGCACCAACCTGATGGCATCGATAAGCCCTTTAAAAAGATTGGCTTAGGAAGCGAGAGAGTCAGAGAACCGAGATCGCGAGGAATGGCATGGGTAGAAAAGTAACAAGTTGGGAGGCTGAATCGGGAGAACCTTAGGGGTGGCAGATCGCGGTAGGCAGGAGATTCTACTGGGCGATTTCGTGGAAAGACAGGATCTTGATGTTGCCTGCAGGTGTAGCGGCTTTGACCCAGCAACTGCTGAAATGGATACCTTCACCACCCAAGTCTGCCTGATAGTTCATGTTTACGGTGCCGAGGTTGGGACCTCCGCCCGAGGTATTCGCGACCAAGACGGCTCCATCGAAATCGCCCTGGCCAGCGCCCCCCCCAACGCCGCTGACGATGCCTTGGCCAATCACCAGAATGATGCCACGCCACGATGTACCGGTGTCATACGTCAGCGTGCCTGTTACTAAGAGCAGGCCGTAGCCTGTCTGGTTCCAGTTCCTGAGATCCAAATTCCCGTTTACCACAATTGTCATTGGGTTTGGGGTTGGCGTGTTCATCGAGGAGGGCAAACTGGATCCGGTGACCGAGCCATTTATGATGACATCCGCATTTTGAACAATCGACTGCACCAGAGTCTGAAGCCCGGCTGGAGTCTGAAGATTTGCCGCAAACGTGCCGCCAACGTTTTGCACGGCTGGAGGAGGACCTGGGGGGACGGTTGTACCTGTGTAGTGTGACTGGGCAGGACCTGGAATTCCAGTTCCACCGCCCGCAGGCCAGCCATTGATGACGTCTCCTATGTCCGGACTATTCCTAAGGACACCAATTGCCGGGATCGCGCCTCCGGGGTTACATGAGCCTACCGAGTCCTGGTCAATGCCTCGTACGTTCACACTCATGTCTGGGGACGCACTAAAGACAATATGACTTGGTCCATTTAGTAGCGTCAGGCCGGCGGGGAAAGTGGGAAGGTTTACAACGAGAGGGGCAATCAGATATTGCACAAGCTTCCGCGTAGGATGGTTCTGGTCGCCAGTTGGCAATACAGCCAGTGCCGTGACTTCCAGCACCTGCTGGTTGCCCGAGGCCTGATCGGTCAGGTGATTCGCGCTGTCGTAGTAGATGAGATTGGAGCTTAGGCCGTCGAAGTTCGGGTAAGTGTCCAGATTTAGGGATCGCTCCGAAACGCCATTGATGCGCACCCATTTGTACATGGGGCCGGGAAAACCCAAACCACTAAGGGGGCCGGTGTTCCAAACCGAGCTAGCGGTTGGCGAAGGACTCGGGGGAGGAGCTCCACCACAATCCACGGGAAATTCTTGGCTGAACTCGTTATCAAAATACGGATTCGTTTGATCCCACGGCACGACCGCCTCCCCCGCCAGTGGATTGATGACATAGCGGGGAGAGCAAACCGCGAGTGGGGTCCCGGAAGGTGGAAGAAAATTGGGGTTCGTGCTATTGAAAGAATTGGGAGTGTTGTTCCGTAGGCGCGAACGCACTTCTTCGAGTCCAGCGACCGCTGCGTAATAAACATTCGTCGACGCGCGATAATTGCCTGCGAGCGCCGTTTCCGAGCCGGAAGAAACAATCAAGGCGATCCCCAAGACGCCAATCAGCAGCAAAACGAAAATAGCAATCAGGAGCGCGATTCCTTTTTCACTCCGGCGGTTTCGAATTGGGCGTCTGACTTGCATACGGATTCTCAGGAAATCTCACTGATTCGGATTGATGCGCCGGCCTCGGCCGGACAATTGTACTAGACGCGGCTGGCCTGTGGCTGCATCTGGCTGAGGAGCGGCCACGATCAGAGTAATGTTTACGTCGCGAATGTTGGCGGGCGAATTGTCCGGGCCAGCCGCAGGGCACTGAGGTGTCGGAGGAAGGGGAAATTGTGGCGTGGCCGGACTGTCGCACATGTACTGGAAAATCGGCACCGCATTTCCGCTCGGAAAAATGTTTGGATTCAATCCGACTAATTGGCATAGGGGTGTCGAGAGATTGGGGCAATTGTTCACCACATTTTCAACAAAGGGCGCCGGCGCGAACTGTCCCGTAAATGCTGAATCAGGATCCGTGCCAGCGGCCTTGTCAGCCGCGGCGCGCATGAGCGTGGTGCCATTGGGCCCAGCTAGCTGATAGCGAATCCATTGCACTTTGCAGCCCGGAACCGGATTGCAAGCCGGATCCAGGGGGTTCGGTAAGGTCTCGATGATGATATCGAAGTCGCCGGGAGTAGCATCCGTAGCCGTAGAGCAGGAGCCACCACCGGCTGTCCCGATCTGGCAAGCAGTCACGGGGTAGCCCGCGCCGGTGCTCCAGGCAAAGGGCGCGCTGGCAAAGAAGTCATACAGATTGCCGCCATAGCCGGAGGCCTGATACGTCGGCGGAGGGAAGCCAGCGACATTGATGTCGCGCACCATCTGGTCCAAGCCTAGGCGCGCTTCCTGAAACGAGCTTAGGACTTGGGAGTCAGTCTGGTAGCGCTGCTGCGAAGAAGTCAGCAACGTGAAAGCTGCACCGGTCACCAGCAGAAAAATCCCCAGCGCCGCCAGCATTTCGATCAGGGTGAATCCGTGCTGCTGATTGGTGCAAGCCGGCTTCATTTGCTCACCAGAGTGTCCAGCGTGACGGGCAGGACAAAGCCGTTTCCCGAAAATTGCCGGACCCCGAGGATATACCGTTTGGAAGCCGGCATGGAGCCGTTTCCGGTGACGATCACCGCCCAGCGAACGTCGTAGGTCGTCTGGTTGGGATCAGCAAGATCCTGATACGTAAAGCTGAAGCCGCTGACGGGAGCGCTGGCGAAGTCGATGAGCGTCTGATTGTTGGCAAAAATGACGTTGTTGCCTTGGATGACGTTGACGGGCGCCGGGTTTCCCAGCTGGCAGGTATAGCCATGCTGCTGATCTTGAAACGAAGTCGCGGTGATTGGCAGATCGAGCATCTGATCCAACTGCTGCTGGGCAAACACCAACGTCGAGGAATCCATGCGATTGCGGTAGTTCAGAAGTATGGAGGCCGGTACGAGCTGAGCGATCGCGACCAAGCCTACAAGCAAGATCATCGTTGCCAGCAGCATCTCCACGAGAGTGAAGCCGCGTTGCCGGAGCCGTTGTTTTGGGGTTGAGCGATCCATGGTCATTCGTGATTTCAAACTCAGCTAACCTTGCGCCAGGGGCCGCCGGATGGAGCGGTCCAGATTTGCGTATTTCCGGAAGGAAGCAAAACCACGGCGCGGTAGCCGGGATCAGGATCGTTGGCATTGCCAACGTAAAACACATATACCGAGGTACTGACCTGACCGCCGATTCCCTGTCGAATGGCGCCGCGCGCGTCAAACGTGATGGAGCCGTTTGCGCCGGACGCCGCCGTCAACGCGGCGCCTCCGAGGGCAGTGCTTATGGCGTTGGCTGAGGGAACTGGGGAGCCGGCGGGCAATAGCGTCGCGAATCCGACCATCACATCCTGTTTATCTTGTGGGCTGACGGGCCCGGCATTGCCGATGGCCGGGGGTGAATCGGTCCAAACAATCCAACCCGTTGCCGTTTGTGTGACTTGAAGATTTAGCTGCGTGTTGAGGCGAACCGCCTCGAAGCGCGTGAACTTCAGCATGTCGGAGACGCGCCCTGCCGCGTCATTGAGCTGATAGGACCGCAGAGAGCGCATCAAAGAAGGAACGGCGACGGCCGTGAGAATCAGCATGACAGTCAGGGAAACGGCCAATTCCAAGATGCTGAAACCAGCGGTGGCGGTCTGCGGAGTGCCGGAGCGGGTTGCACTCTGTGCCAAGGTCGTTCCTCGTTCGAAGCGGAACGGGCGAAACGTCTCGGGGGAAGCGTTTCGAACCGCGGTTCCTGCCCGCGCGATTTCAGGGACACCGGATCGCGAGGCTGCTAGGATGGTACTTTTTTGGACCCTCAGCTACATGATATTACACGCTGCAAGCCTTAGGGAAAAAAGTAGAGGAAGGGAACAGATAGTAGCGCCCTAATAAATTCTCGAACGGACATACTTGTTTAGTAATGAAGCGATCGAGGCCCTTGCAGCGTTTTATCGCTTCTTGGTGGCCACATCGGCGCCGCGTTTTTGCAGCGAGTCTTTGTTGAAAAGGTCCTGAGGAAAGCCCGGATTAAAGTGACAATCGTCCAGGAAGAACTGCGCGTTGCGGCGGCCGTTGTGTTCGCGGGTGAGCTGCATAGGCGTCCAAACGCTGTCTTTTAACTGATAGTTCGTATAAATGGTGGTGTCATCGTTGATCTGGTTGTACTCGGGATCCGTGGTGCTAACGACGGTGCGAACGAGGTAATGGGTGGACCTATCCACGGCCAGGCGATACTTGTGCTCTTGGCTATCGGTGATTTCAACCCAGTCCACTTGACGGAGATCCACGGTGTCGCTGCCGCCAAAGCGGATTGCCAGGCCCGGCTCGTTGAGTCGCAGGCGCAGCAGATAGTCAGCGTTACGCTTCCACTGTTCCAGAAAATCAGTGGCGGAAGTTGTAGGGAGCTCATTGACGCCACTGCGGTCGTAGGACCAGGCGCGATCGCCGTTGTACAACGCAATCACAATCCCGCCGTGGGAAAAATCCAGCCCATCCAGGCCAATGAGTGACATCAGGATGGTGTTGCGGCCCTTGCGCGTGTATTCGATGCGCGCTTTGTCCGGATAACGACGGAAATCATTGAAGTCTACGTAGCCGACCAGTTCACCGCTATGACCAAAGAGCGCGCGGCGCCCGGAACACGCGCTTTCGCGCACTTCCGAATAACCGGGGCCGCCCAGCCCGTTAATCAGTTCGTGCAGAATCTGGTTGCCCTTGGCCGCGCTCTGCTCCGGCATCATCGTATCGGGATTCTGCGCGGCGGCCAGCGGAACAAAGCACGCGGCTATAGCAAAGGGGAGAGGCATCAGAATTCGACGGGCAAATTGGGTGAGCTTCATCCGCACAACACTGCGCCTCCGTTTACATTGATGATCTCTCCGGTCATGAAGTTGGCTAAGTCCGAGGCGGCAAAAAGAATCGGCCCGGCGATTTCTTCTGCTGTGCCGGCGCGGCCCAGAGGGATGACCGTGGAGGCCATTCTCTGGCCCGCCTTGGTTTCGAGCACCGGGTTGGACATGTCCGTGGCGACCCAGCCGGGAGCGACACAGTTGACCAGAATGTTGTGACGGGCAAGCTCCGTGGCCAGGCCCTTGGTGAAGCTGATGATGCCGCCCTTCGATGCGCCGTAGTGCGTGTGGAAGGATTCACCGCGCTGCCCGGCCGTCGAGCTGATGGGGATGATCTTGCCGGACTTTTGCTTAATCATGTGCGGAACGGAAAAATGGATCACCGAGTAGATGCTCTTGAGGTTCGTGCGGATCATCTCGTCCCACTGCTTTTCGGACATTTTCTCGATGGGGAGATCTTCGAGGTTCCAAACGCCGGCGTTGGCTACAAGAATGTCCAGGCGGCCGAGACGCGCAACGGTGTGCTCAACGAGTTTCTTGTTGTCGGCATGTTTGCCGGCGTCGGCCTTAAAGGCTTCGACACGCGTGCCGTGTTTTCCGGCTTCTTGCTGAATCTGCAGCGCGGCGTCTTTGGATTTGAAATAACTAAACACCACATCGGCGCCGGCTTGCGCAAAGAGTTTCACAGCAGCCGCGCCGATGCCGCGCGAACCACCGGTGATGAGCGCCGCCCTGCCTGCCAGAGAAATCATCAAGCCCCCTGAAGTGTGGAAACTCGAAATTTGAAAAATCGAACTGGAGACCCGCGCCTAGGTCTTATGTGCGACGGCCTCATGCACTCTGCTGGCAGCCGCGACAAATTCCCGGAATAGCCGCTCGGAGAACGCGTCGCCGAGCATCCGTTCCGGATGCCACTGCACGCCCACCACCCAGTTCAAATCGCCGGTCCATTCGACGCTCTCTATTGTGCCGTCCAAGGCCCGCGAGGTGATGCGCAGGTTCCTGCCGGGTTCCTTAATCGCCTGGTGGTGCGAGCTGTTGATCGCCGTTTGCGTGCCACCCGCAATCGCGGCAAGTCGGCTTTCGGTCTGCAACGTGGCCGCGTGGATAGGATCCTTATCTGCTTCCGGCACGAGGTCCTTTTTGCAATGCGGCGTCGTCGTTCCGGTTTCAGCTTTGAGATCCTGGATAAGCGTGCCCCCCAAGTAGACGTTCAGGAGCTGGCAGCCGTAACAGATGGCCAGAATGGGCTTTTTTTCGGCAAAAGCGTGCTTCAGAATAGCCCGGTCGGTCTCTTCTCGTGCCGCGTCAGCGGGCGCGGACAATCCCCGGTTCACCGAACCGTATTCTCTCGGCTCGACATCGGCAGGACTTCCGGGCAGCACAAAGGCATCCAGCGTCGGGAGGGTGCGCTGCAAGTCCGCGTTGCGAGTGAGAGGGAGCAAAATCGGTTCGCCTCCAGCTTTTCGCACGGCGTCCTCGTAGTTCTGAATCTTAGGGCGGTTGTTCTCGGCTTCTTCTTGGGTGGTGCGCCAGGGGATGCCCACACGAGGCCGGAAGGCTGTGCTCAGTTGAGGGTTCGCAGAGGTCATGGAACACTAAATCGTAGCATTCGGGTGGGAGGGCGGCAACCCAGGCAAAATGACCACCTCAAAACGGCTTTTGGTGTGGGACGGAGGTTCATCACTCGACCAGCTGACGGGTCATTCGCTATGCGTCGGCGGAAGTAAGCTACTCGGGCCAAGAGGCGGCGAGCTCTCTTTCCAGCCTTTCGCGGAGGCGCGCGCTGAATCCCACGGGGAGTTCCAGCCGCCTTTTGTCGGCGATCAGCACAATGACATTGTGCGTGCTGTCCAGCAAGGCGGCGCAGTGCCTACAATGAGCAACGTGAGCTTCGACGTGCCGCCGCACGTCCGGCGGAATTTCCCCATCCAAGTAGTTCGAGAGTTCACGCCAGATGTGTTTGCAATCCAACTTCATGGCGTCACCCCCCTGGAAAGGCGATGCCTGGTTCTGTCTCCGAGCCGTTCCACAAACAAATCGCGAAGCATGAGGCGAGCCCGCAACAGACGAACTTTCGCGTTCGCCAGCGTCAGGCCAAGAATTTCGGCCGTTTCCGCATTTTTTAGGCCGTTGACATCACGGAGCGTAATGATTTCGCGATAGTGTTCCGGCAGAGCGGCAATGGACTCACGAAGCAACCTTCGAGTCTCTTCACGAAGAAGGGCCTCGCCAGGAATCTCGCGCCAATCGGCAAGAGCGATCGGCGTGTAGTCGGTCTCTTCGTGGCTTGGGAAAACGGATTCCAGAGAAATCTCGCGCCGTTTGCGCAAGCGCATGCGCGCTTCGTTCACGGTGATGCGCAAGAGCCAGGTCGAGAACTGGGCCTCTCGGCGAAAACTGCGCAAACTACGAAAGGCTTTCAAGAATGCTTCCTGAGCCACCTCTTCGGCGTCTGCCTCCACCTGCAGAATGTCAAAGGCGGTCAAATATACGCGGCGCTGGTACGGTGCAATCAGCTCGTAGAACTCTTCGCGTTGACCGCTCAAGATGCGGTCGATGAGTTCGAACTCCCTTTTTTTCTTGTCAGCGAAGAGATCTGGCACAGTGCGACCGCAATAGCCCTACGTCGAAAGATTCGCGTGGATACCAAAAGTTACCGAATTACAGAAAAAGAAAGGCGGTTGGGGGATCGCCCAACCGCCGTGCCGACCGACGATCTCCCGCTTTACCGAGATGCCAGCCCATTCGCCGCCGGTGGAAGACTCGTCGTAGTTCCTACGGCGCCCAAACTGCCATCCTGCCCAACGGCAAACGCGCTGATGGAGTGATCTCCCGAATTCAATACGTAGAGAAATTTGTCCCCAAAAGTGAGACCAGAATCAATCGGGCCTTTGCCTGTGACCGCCGTGATGCCATCGCTATTCAGTAGCGTTGGAGTGCCGTCCGCCGCGATCGAGTAGCCGGAGACCGAAGCACTCCCAGTGTTGGTCGTGTAGGCAAAGCGTCCGCTGCGCGTGACGACGACCCAGCACGCCGCAGATTGGTTCGTGGGAACAGGTCCCGCAAGAACGTTTAGGACCCCATCATCAAAACGGTACGAGGTGAGGGAGCTGGCATTTGAGGCGCCGCCAGCGGCGTTGGAAACCAAGATCGCGTCCGAGCGGCTTACTTCAAATCCAAACGGCGTGACACCAGTCGAGTTGAAGATGCCGGAGGAGCGGATCGATCCGCGTTCGTCCAACTGAAAGACATCGATGCGGTTTGTGTTCTTCTCAGTGACGAACAGTTCATCTTCGTCAGAACCGAAATGAATCTCGGCCGGGCCTGTGTTCGCTGCGCTCAGTAGCGCCGTGGAGCTCGGAATCGGCACCAGTTGCCCGCGCCGGCCCAAGCGAAAGCCGCTGATATTATCTGCAGCACCGGCGCCTCCTCCCGCATTCAGCACGTACACAAGTCCTTGGCTCGCCGCGATGCTGATAGGGCGTTGGCCTCCTGAGGCTTTTCGGTTCGTGAGCCTTAAAGAGGCTCCATCGGAATCAACGGCAAACACCGAGATGTCATTGCTTCCCGCATTCACCACAAGAAGCCATTCCCCATCGTCTGAAAGAACAAGCCCTCCCTGATTTCCCAAACCGCCACCGGTTCCAAGCCCTCCTGTGCTGAAAGAGCCTGCCGGCGAAAGAACGCCGTGCTCGTCTCGATGGAACTGAAGAACTCTGTTGCCGTTTGCTTCATTGCTGGTCACATAGACTGCGCCATCGTGCGGCTGTGCGGAAACAGCCCCTACGAAGGGCATTGATAAGAACAAAGCAGCGACAAGTGGTCGAAAGCGCATCGATTCACCTCGAATGGAAGAATGCACGAACGTATGTTCGCGATGAGCAACAGATGAGGACCGGTCCCAGTAGTTACGCGGGACGATGCGCATTTGACAGAATTTTGACAAATTCCGAAAAGTGAGGGAGTCAATCGCGTGACCCGTAACCTTTGACGAAGAGCTGCATCTAGTGCGGGGGTGTATCTTTGGGAGAACAAGCCAACACGCAAGAAATTGCTCGGCTATCTTTGAAAAATCACAAACCCACGAGCGAGATGAGGCTCTCGTTTGCCGCGCTGACAAGCGCCGCAATCCAAGGAGCCTGTGCCTTTCTGGTTGCAATGAACACTATAAAGGTAGCTCTTGGATTCACAAGCGTGGCGGCAGCCGGAAAATCCTCCTTAGTCCATTCCGATCCGGTGCGATTGTTTCTGCGATATGTTTCCGCGGCGCTAGCAACAGCCACGTTATACGTAATTTGGAATGCGTGGCGTCTTCGCCGGCGGCGGGAATCCCAATGGAGAAGAGTTCCTCTGACGAGGCGGGAGAAATGGATGATCGCGTTCGGCCTGTTGTCTGCCGCCGCTTCCTGGTTTCTGATCATTGCAGAAGTTTACGCTCATCAGCGAATCCACCCCCGCTAGAAGCCCTTTTGATGAGTCCGGATGTGTAACTTCGCGGGCTTTTTCCCATCTGAAGAACGCCGGCAGTTCGACGTATCGGCATGAGCGTACAAAGCAAAAGGAGAAAGCGATTTTATGAAAAAGATAATGATGGCGTCATTCGCTCTAAGTTTGATGTCTGTAGCAGGCGCTAGTTTCGCCGCAGCGCGGCAACAGGCTCAGTCCGACTCCATGAAGGGCGACAACATGAAGAAGGAGGCGATGAGCCAGGACAGCATGTCGAAAGACAAGATGTCCCATGACATGGCCAAGGCCAAAGTTCTAAAGGGTTGGGTGAGTGATTCCGAGTGCGCGGCCCACGGCGAAAAGAAGTGCTCAAATAAGGAGCACGTCGCCCAGGGAGCAAAGCTCGTGCTGGTAACCGAGGGGGACAACAAGATCTGGACGATTGCCAATCCTGAGATTCTAGCTGAGCACCAGGGACACCACGTCCAAGTGAAGGCCACGACGGATGAAGACAAGGGCGCGCTTAACGTTCAAGAAGTAAAGATGCTGAAGCAGGGAAAGTAGCATCACGGTGTCACAGGCGGGAAGAGGCAGACTGGGCGAGGGCGGAGCCGAGACAGAAATCGGGGCGATGGAAAAATGCTGGGAGTTCGGAGAGACGAAGAGCAAGACGTTCCGGGGAGGCGGCGCGTAGAGTGACATGGCCGAGTTTGCGGCCCGGCCGCGCTGTCTTTCCGTAGAAATGCAGGTGGGCATCGGGAACGGCTAGGACTTCCGAAGGTTCGGGAAGGTCGCCAATCAGATTGATCATCGCGCAGTGCCCGGCGGGACCCGTAGAGCCCAGCGGCAGGCCGAGCACTGCGCGGAGATGATTCTCGAACTGGCTGGTGACCGCTCCTTCGATTGTCCAGTGGCCGGAATTGTGAACGCGAGGGGCCATTTCGTTGGCGAGTAGGCGGCCTTCGTGCTCGAAGAACTCGACGGCGAGGACACCGGCGTATTTCAGGGATTCAAGGATGCGCCGCGCAACATCTTCTGCGGCGCACTGGATGGCCGGCTCGAGTGCGGGAGCGGGAGCCAGCGAAAGGCGGAGAATGCCGCCGCGATGGTGATTCTCGACGAGAGGATAAAACGCGGTCTCGCCGCTGCGGGAACGAACCGCAAGTACGGAAAGTTCGCGCGTAAAGGGCACAAAGCGCTCAAGGATGAGCTGCACCTTGGGAAGCTCGGATTTGGCCCGCGCGACGTCATCCGCCGTCCGAAGAATCCACTGGCCTTTACCGTCATAGCCCATGCGCGAAGTCTTGAGGACAGCGGGTAGGCCGAGCTGCTTAACGGCGGCGTCAAACTCGCTCGGCTTCAAGACAGGCAGAAATTCGGTGGTGTTGATTCCGAGTTTGCGAAAGAGACATTTTTCCGCAAGTCGATCCTGGGCCGCTTCGAGCGCGGCGGGCGGGGGATAAACTGGAGCGCGCTGGGCAAGGAATTTCGCAGCTGCCACGGGGACGTTTTCGAATTCGTAGGTCACCAATTCCAAGCCGTTGGCGAATTTTTCAAGCGCGGCGTGATCCGTGTAGTCCGCGGTGACGCGCTGCGCAATACGTCCGACGGGGGCTTCCGGCGAAGGGTCAAGGAACCGGAAGTGCAATCCCAAGGGATAGCCCGCAAGCGCCAGCATGTAGCCGAGCTGTCCGCCGCCCAGGATGCCGATGGTCACGGGCGCTTCGCTTTCTGGGCGTTCTGGAAAGGGAGCGCCACGGCGGAAACGGAGGGATCGGGCTGTGCCAGGACGCGGTCGGTTTGCTCGGTGCGGAATTTTCGGAGGGCTTCGCGAATGCCGGGATGCTTCGCCCCGAGGATTGCAGCAGCAAGCAGCGCGGCGTTGATCGCGCCGGCCTTACCGATGGCCAGCGTGCCAACCGGAATGCCCCCGGGCATCTGCGCGATGGAGAGGAGCGAATCGAGGCCCTTAAGGACTTTCGATTCCACGGGCACCCCGAGAACGGGAAGTACGGTCTTCGAGGCGGCCATTCCGGGGAGGTGCGCCGCACCACCAGCCCCCGCGATGATAACTTCAACGCCGCGTTGTTCGGCGCTGGCGGCATATTCAAAAAGCAGGTCGGGGGTGCGATGCGCCGAAACGATGCGCGTTTCATGTGGAACACCGAGGCTGGTCAGCATGTTCGAGGCATGCTCCATGGTCTCCCAGTCGGATGTGGAACCCATGATGATGCTGACAAGAGGATTGGCGTCTTTGCGGTCGAGTTTATTCACGCGTGTCTATGTATCTCCCCGTTTGATGATTCGGTGTTTCCCGAAAGGCGATATTTTACGGCTTTTTTCAGTGCGCGGCGACTTGCTCGCGCTGCTTCCAATAGTGTCCCAGCTGGCCAACGAGATAGAGCGAGCCGGTGATGAAAATCGCGTCCCCCGTATCCGCTTCCTCGAGCGCCTGGTCGAGGGCTTGCTCCGCGGAAGAAACGACCGTGAAACTGGATGCGTGATGCGAGGCGATTTCAGCGAGCCGCGGCGCGGAGATGGCGCGAGCAGTGCGCGGCTCGGTGAAGATGACCTCAGCAGCATGAGGGAAGAGCAGCCCAGCGACTTCATCAACAGCCTTGTCTCGCAGCGCGCCGTAAATCATCCAGATCTTGCGCCCAGCGAAATTCTGTTGCAGGAATTGCCTGAGTTCGCGAGCCGCGCCCGGGTTGTGCGCGCCGTCAAGATAAATGTCCGGGCTGGATTGCAATCTTTCAAGGCGCCCCGGCCACACAGTATTGGCAATGCCGCTTGTGATGGCGTCGTCAGGAATTCGATAGCCACGCTGTTGCAGATATCGCGCAGCGCCAAAAGCGTTTAGTGCATTTTCCAACTGAAAGCGGCCAGGGAGGCTGGGAGCAATTTCTAACGTCTCACCAGAGGAGGCTTCGGAGACACTCGCACGGAATAAGCCGTGGCTCGCGGATTGCTCACTTATTCGGAAAAGGTGTGCTGGCTCCAGAACAGAACAGCCCAATTCGTCGGCGCGTGCCAGAATCACGTTTCGAGCTTCGGGCGCCTGTGGGGCGAGGATCACCGGTGCTCCCCGCTTGAGGATTCCAGCCTTTTCGCGGGCGATTTCCTTCAGCGAATGACCTAGAAAATTCTCGTGGTCGAAATCGATCCGCGTGATGATGGTGACGGCAGGCGAGAGAATATTGGTCGCATCAAGCCGGCCACCTAGTCCGACCTCGAAGACGCCGAATTCCACGCGTTCCCGCGCAAACCATTCGAATGCCATGGCCGTGACACACTCGAAGTACGTGGGGTGCGCGCGCAGCTTGTCCTCCGCAAGAAGTTCCTCGATGATCTCTCGCAGCTGCGTGAAAATCGCGGCAAAGGATTCGTCGCTGATCTCTTCGTTGCCAATGCGTATGCGCTCGTTGATTTTTTCGAGGTGTGGCGAAGTGTTGAGGCCGGTCCGAAACCCAGCTTGGCGAAGAATCGATTCCAGAAAGGCCGCCGTTGAGCCTTTGCCGTTTGTCCCTGCAATATGCGCGCTTGGGTAGGCCCGATCGGGGCGTCCAAAGCGTTCGGCGAGAACCGAGATGTTCTCGAGATCGAATTTTGCGGCCGCAGCTTGCGTCGGCGCCGCCAATTCCCTGCCTAGTGTCAAGAGATACCGAACGGCTACGTCGTAATTCATTTCAGCTCATCAGCAGGTCGAGGGAATTGGCGATGAAAGACTTCAGCTCTTTCCGATTCACAACCGCATCGAGAAAGCCGTGCTCGAGCAGAAATTCGGAGCGCTGGAATCCCTCAGGAAGTTTTTGGCGGATGGTCTGCTCGATGACGCGCGGCCCGGCAAAGCCAATCAGAGCGCCAGGCTCCGCGATGTTGAGGTCGCCAAGCATGGCGAAACTGGCAGTCACGCCGCCGGTCGTGGGATCGGTCAAAACGGAAATGTACGGCAGCTTTTCGTCATCCAGCTTCGCGAGCGCTGCAGAAACTTTGGCGAGCTGCATCAAGCTAATCGCGCCTTCCATCATGCGCGCCCCGCCCGAACAGGAAACGGCGATGAATGGCTGCCGTGTTTCGATGGACAGCTCGATCCCGCGTGTCACTTTTTCCCCCACCACCGCGCCCATCGACCCGCCGATGAAGCCGAATTCCATCGCGCACATCACGACGGGCCGTCCATTCAGTTGGCCTTCCGCCGTGATGACGGCGTCGTTCATCCCCAACTTTTTCCGGGCTTCCTTGAGGCGCTGCGCATAGGGCTTGGTGTCCACAAACTTCAGCGGGTCCGTGGAGGTCATTCCGGCGTCGTGTTCGGTCCAGCGGCCGTCGAGCAACATCTCGAGACGCGGTCGAGCGCCCATCTTGAAGTGAAACTGGCACTTGGGACAGACGTGGAGGTTCGCTTCCAAATCCTTACGGAAAACGATGGTGCGGCAGGACTCACACTTCACCCACAAGCCTTCGGTACGCACGCGGCGCTCTTCGGGCGGAGTCGAGTCTTCAATGCCCTTTTTCTCTCGTTTAAACCACGCCATAAACGCAGTAATCAGTCCTCAGTTATCACTCTGCATTGCAAAACCTGAGAATTTTGAAATTGGCGACCGCTCGGTTTGAGTGATTTCCTCTAACTTCTAACCTGTAACCTTAAACCTCTGATTTCTAGTAATCGATCCCCCGCTGAGCCAGTATACCCTTCGTGTACGGGTGTTTCACCTCGCGCATCTCGGTGACAAGGTCAGCCAGTTCGACCAGCTTGGGATGCGCGTTGCGGCCCGTGCAGATCACATGCACGCGCTCTGGACGATTCTTGAGCGCTTCGACGACTTCGTCGGCATCCAGCATTTTGTAGCTGATGGTGTAGTTGATCTCGTCGAGCACAACCAAGTCGTATTTACCACCATAGATGGCGTCGCGGCCGGCTTGCCAGCATTCTTGCGCCAGTTTGATGTCTGCGGGATCGGTCTCCGCTCCACCAATTTTCACAAAGCCACGGCCCATGGGGCGAATCTCGAACTTGTCCTCGCCGAGCAGTTTGGCGGCGTCGAGTTCGCCGTAGTGCCAGGAGCCTTTGATGAACTGCACCATCAGCACCTGCAGGCCCTGGCCCACCGCCCGAAACGCCGTGCCCAGCGCGCAAGTTGTCTTGCCCTTGCCCGGCCCGGTGTAAACGATGAGCAACCCCTTTTCTTCCGGCATGTTTTCCCTTCGCGCAAGCTGGGGAAAAGAGTTTGCGTACTTATCCCGCCAACCGTCAAGCGAGTTGGAGGCGCTTGACAAGCTCCGCGGCGATTTCGGAGATATGCCGCATCATGGAGTCGGGAAGCGGGGACTTAGCCGGCGCTGCTGGATCGAGCAACACGATCCACAAGCCGGGCCGATAGGATTCCTCTTCGTCCGGACAAATTGCCCCTGTGAGTTGCGTGATTTCGAGCGGGTGAGGCGCTGGCGTCAAATGAATTTCCAAAACACCTCCGCCATCGCGATGCGCCGGTGCGGGAGCACACATCAGCTCCGTCAGGATCCCACGCGCATCGTCCACCAGATCGCGAAATCCCTGAGTCACCAGAATGGCGTCCACGTCGCGGGGCGTGGGCTGTGCAAGCTGCTCCAAGTCGTAGTCCGGCAGCGGCTTTTCCAGCGGGATTTCAATGGCCGCTGAAGGCTGGTTTTCGTCAGGAATAACGCGCATGGGCATGGCAGCTAAGGTTGTACACCAGGCGGGCTATTTCGGATAGGGGCTGCCGGAGAGAATGGCGAAGGCGCGATAGAGCTGCTCGGCGAGCACCACGCGCGCCAGTTCATGGGAAAGCGTCATGGGGCCGAGAGAGAGTTTTTGAGAAATACGCTCGCGCAGCGATGCGGGAAATCCGCCGGCATCCCCGCAAACAAAAATGACTTGCCGGATCCCGCGGTCGCGAAGATCGCCGAGCCACATGGCGAAATCGTTCGAATCGATCGTTCTGCCGCCCGCGTCGAGAAGGATGGTGGCAGCAGCTCGGTCGGCGGCGAGTCTTTTTACCGCCGCGTCGGCATCACGCACTTCGGCGATTTCAATCTGACACGAACGGCTGATGCGCTTCACGTAATCGTCGAGCAAGGCACTCATTTCTGTGCGACGCGTCTTGCCAAGCATCAAGAGCGAGATTTTCATTTCTACCGCCGTTCGCGTCGAATGAGATCCCTCGTCGCTGAGCTCCTCGGGATGACCATCCTTATCGGATGGTCACTTCAGCCCATATTTTTTGCGCTTCTCCAAAAGTGTCTTCCGGCTAATGCCCAGGATTTCGGCCGACCGGCTGATCTGGTAATGCGTCGCTTCGAGCGTTGCGGCAATAACCTCGCGTTCGACGTTTTCAAGTGAGCGCAAACCCGCCGCCGGACTCGCCGCTCCAGCCGCCGCAGCGCGAACATCACCAGGAAAATCTTCCGGCCCCAGAACGTCAGACTCGCTTGCCCTGCCGGCGGCGCGGGAGAAAACGATAGCGCGCTCGATGGCGTTCCGCAGTTCGCGAACATTTCCCGGCCACGTGTACGCCGCCAGCATGCGTTGCGCAGATTCGCTCAATTCCGCCCTGGGGCGCCCGTGAACGGACCGTAGTGCCATTAGCAAATGGTCCGCGAGCCGCAGGATGTCGGCGCGCCGTTCGCGCAGCGGAGGAACCGTGAGCGTCAGCACGTTCATCCTAAAATACAGGTCTTCACGAAATGTTCCGGCTTTGACGGCGGCAGGAAGATCGACATTCGTCAGCGCGATCAGGCGCGCTTCGATGCGCAGGGTTTCTGTGCCTCCCAACCGTTCGAACGCGCGTTCCTGCAATACACGGAGCAGCTTGCTCTGTGCTGTCGGCGAAAGTGCGGCCACTTCGTCGAGAACAATCGTCCCGTTCTTGCCTAACTCGAACCGCCCCAGCTTGCGTTCCACTGCCCCTGTGAACGCGCCCCGTTCGTGGCCGAAGAGCTCACTCTCGACGAGCTGTGGCGGAAGGCTGGCGCAATCGATCTTCAGGTAAGGGGCATCCCGCCGCGGACCAAGTTCGTGAATTAGCCGCGCGAGATGATCTTTGCCAGTACCACTCTCCCCGGTGATGAGTAGTGTGGTGGGCGCAGGCGCTACTTTTTCGGCGAGTTCCAGCAAACGCAGCGACGCCGGATCTTCGGCGATCCACGGCAATCGCTCGGTGGTCATGTTCGAGAACGCGCACCGTGTCCGCGGCCGGATACTGGGGCGCGAGGAAAATCTTCCCGGCCGAAAGGGGAGAAGCCGCTGTCGTTCACGGCCGAGAGTCCTTCCTCCGGAGCATCGGCAATCTCCAGCTTCGGCGCTGAGCGCCACAAACGCTCCAAATCATAGTAGCGCCGAGCTTGCTCGCTGAACACATGCACGATGAAACCCCCAAAATCCAACAGCGCCCAATCCGCGGAGCGATAGCCCTCGCGGTGCTGCACGGCTCTGCCCATTTGTTTGTAGAGCTGCTCTTCGATCTCTGTGCAGATGGCCTGCACTTGCGGCGTGCTGAAACCTGTGCAAATAACAAAATAGTCCGTGAACGTGCTCGCGCTCGAGAGATCCAGGACGGTTATGCCTGCGGCTTTCTTTTCTTGTGCGGCTTTAACGGCGAGGCCGACGCCTTGCGGCAACGATTCGAAGTTCACCGGTATAGGCCCTGTTTGAGAATGTATTCCTCGACGCGCGCGGAAACAAGCCCGTGGATGGACAGGCCACGCTGCGCGCGCCGACGAATGTCGGTCGCGGAGACCTCGCTCGAAACATTGTCGAGCAGATAGACGGTCGAGCGATGCAGATGGGCCACGACTTGTGACGGATTGTCCGTCGCGGCGTCGCGCTTCGTATCCGGGCGTCCAAGCAAATCCGGCGGAATCACCAGCCGCAAAGCTTCCGCCCGAATTCCCGGGCGATTCGCGATAATAAAATCGCAAAGCCCTAGCAGCGTTTCGTATTCCTTCCACATCGGAATGTCGAGAAACGCATCCGCACCGATGATGAAGTAAATGCGGTCGCCCTGGCCGTGGTAGAGGTGGCGAAAATAACGAACGGTATCCACCGAATAATGCAATTGCGTGCCGCTGAAGTCCTCGCCCGCTTCGGCGAGGGAGGGCACGAAGTGGGGATGCTCGGTGCAGGCCAGCGCCACCATGGCAAAGCGGTGCGGAAAAGGCGCTAGATGCTGCTTGAGTTTGTGCGGCGGGCGGCTCGCCGGAATGAAGTGCATTTCATCGAAATTGAATCGCCGGTCGGCCGCGCGGGCAAGGCCAAGATGGCCGCTGTGGATGGGATCGAAAGAGCCGCCGAAAAGCGCTATGCGGCGAGGTTGGTGTTTTGTGGCCGTGCGCTGCGCTTGCGCGGTCGTCAATACGCCTCCCAGGGATTCTCTATTTCGGATTCTCTCATGAATTCCGGCTTGCGCGGGAACGGCGCGCGGAAGGGACTACTTTAGTCATTACAGGCAAGTCTTCTGGATCAGGCGCGTCATTCTCTTTGGCAGAATCGGCAGGGAGCTCATCAGCAGCAAAAGAAGCCGCACGAGGAATCTTGTCTAATGCATCAGCGATAGCCCGGACCAGCGATTTCACCCCTTCCCCGGCCACGGCAGAGATGGAATGGAATTCCAAGCGCCGCTTCTTGCAGTAAGCGCGCAGCTTCTTCAACCGTGCTTGGTCCGTCGTGGCGTCCAGCTTTGTGGCCACCACGATCATCGGCTTTGCCATCAGCGATTCGCTGAACGCCGTTAGCTCCCCGTTGATCACCTCGAACGAATGTACCGGGTCATCGGCGTTCGCATCGCTCGTGTCAATCAGATGCACCAGTAGCCGCGTGCGCTCCACGTGGCGCAAAAAGCGGATCCCGAGTCCTGCCCCTTCGTGCGCGCCTTCAATCAAACCGGGAAGATCTGCCACGACAAAGGTGCGCCCGATTTCGCGCCCCTCTTTGCCACTGCCGCCATCCGCGTTCACCACTCCCAAGTTTGGTTCCAGCGTGGTGAATGGATAATTCGCGATCTTTGGCCGCGCCGAAGAAATCACCGAAATTAACGTGGACTTCCCCGCGTTGGGAAAACCCACAAGCCCCACGTCCGCAAGCAATTTGAGTTCGAGCCGAAGATGGCGCTCCTCGCCGGGAAAGCCGTCTTCGTGTTCGCGCGGAGCCTGATGCCACGGCTTGGCGAAATGCTGATTCCCGCGCCCGCCGCGCCCACCGTGCGCGATCAGCACGCGCTGACGCGGCGTGGCTAAGTCTGCGATCGTTTCGCCCGATTGCTCGTCAAAAGCCAGAGTCCCGACTGGCACTTGCAACACCATGTCTTCGCCAGCGTGGCCCGTGCAATTCGAACCTTCGCCGTGACGCCCCCGTTTGGCCTTGAATTCGCGATTGTAGCGATAACGCAACAGAGTGTTGTCGTTGGGATTAGCTTCCAGATACACGCTGCCGCCGTTTCCGCCGTCGCCGCCCGAGGGCCCGCCGCGCGGAACATATTTTTCGCGCCGAAACGCCACGCAACCGTTTCCGCCGTTGCCTGCCTTCACAAAGATTTTCGCTTCATCGACAAACACAA
>CAZGBQ010000053.1:8229-23036 GCA_964524045.1 uncultured Acidobacteriaceae bacterium | reverse complement strand
CTGGCGTCGCTGCGCACTGGCGCGACTTCTGGTTGCGGTGCTGTGGGCGGCGCGGCTGCAGGCTGAGAAGCAGGAGCCGACGCGGGCTGCGCAGAAGCTGGGGCGGCAGCCGATTCTGAAATGCTCGATACAGGCTGGGTAGCAGATGCCGAGGTTGCCGCTTCTACTTGGGCGGCAGTGGGGAGGCTTGCCACTGGAGCGGACTGAGACGCCGCAGGTTGAGGCGCGGCGGGCTGAGTATTCGGCGGCGGAGTCGTCGGAGCTGCAGTCTGAACGCTTGCGGAGGCGGATGAGGATGGCGCATCAGAGGCTGCAGTCACAGGAGTTGGGGCGGATGGCGCAGCAGTAACCGGCTGGGTGGAGGCGGACGGCGCCGCTGCCACGGGCTGCGAACTTGCCGAGGCAGTGGGATTTGATTGCACTTCTGAGGCTTGCGGGGCATTCATGACAGCCGTAGGCTTGTCGGCAGAGGGTGAGACGGCCGAAGCCTGCGCGGTCGCAGCAGGCTTCGAGGGCACAGCCTCTCGCATGGAGACGGACTGCATGGGCTGCGCTGGCTGTGCAGGGGCGGACCGCTGCCCAGAATTCGCGGCTCGATCGACGGAGATCACATTGGAGTAGACGTAGCCGATCTTTCCGTCTTTGGTTTGAATGCGCGAGAAAATAAACCCGTAAAGCAAAACCGTGAAGCGCTCCCCGCAAGGGATGGACGCGACAACATCCGGAGTTTGCCTGGCCTTGGCGAAGACCTGTGCATTGTCCGGGTGAGTGGCGCAGTCGACGTACCCCACCTCATCGGCCCAAGCGGCTGTGGCCATCAGAAAGCAGCCAGCCAGCAAGATTAGAAATCGCGAACGTGCCATCGCCCCCTCCTCGGCCCGGGGACACGCCGAGCCCTACCTATAGTTATCGCTCCGGGAACCGCGCGACAAAACCGTCCGAAAGGACAGGGAATGTCCAAAAAAGCACGGGTCAAGAGGCACGGCCCAGGGCAGCAAGATGGGCGCGTAAGAGGAGGAGGGCAGCCAGTCTTACCGTTCCTGACTGACATTTTTGGGAGTCGGAACACTCGCCAAAAAAAGAGCTACGGCCCCGTAACATCATTCGGGGCGCAAAGAACGCGCCTAAGAAGGCCGTCCCTTAACGGCGAGGCTAGCTCTGGGAAATGCGTTTGAGGACTTCGGCGGCGTGGCCTTTGGCTTTGACGGCGGGCCAGACGGCTTCGATCACGCCGGTTTTGCCGATGAGAAAGGAGCTGCGAACGATGCCCATGAACTTACGCCCCATGAACTGCTTTTGCTGCCAGGCGCCATAGGCCTCGATAGTTTTGTGGTCCGGGTCGCTCAACAAAGGGAAGTTGAGCTGGTGCTTGGCCTTGAAGCTGGCCTGGGCCTTGACGGAGTCTGCGCTCAGGCCGAGGATGGCCACACCGCGCTTGCCGAATTGACGCTTTGCGTCGCGAAACTCGGACGCCTCGATGGTTCAACCGGAGGTGTTGGCTTTGGGAAACAAAAAAAGGAGGACTCGCTGGCCCTGAAAGTCCTTCAGGGTGACGTCTTTGTCTTCGTCGGACTTGAGGTGGATGCTGGGAGCCTTGTCGCCGGTTTTGAGCATGAAGATCCTCGATGCCGCTATTTTAGCAGGGTTGCCAATGGGGAAGCGGTCGTCCCGCGCCCCTCAATGGTTTATGACGGATGTCGCGGGAAAAAATTGCAGTTGAGATTCTTAAGCGATCCTTTCCGGATCGCCTCAGAATAACGCCGCTCCTGGCGCGGAAGGCTATCCCTACAAACCGCGGAGGAGAGTAGGGGAAGCGTTGTGTTTGGGCACATGGCGGGTTAGTGTAACGGCGTTGTGTATAATTGAAAGCTAGGGGATTCTCTGATTTTCATCATGGGGCGGTCGCGGAGGGCCTTCCCCAAAAAGCTGACGACAGACTGAAGATTCGGATGGCCTCCCTTCGAAGCGCAGAGAAAGCGGAAGGCCGCCCTACACGTTGATCATGGGGAATGGATACGGAAAATCGCATGCTTCGCTGAAGGTGTGGTTTTGGCGCGCCGAGCGCTTCTTCCACACGCGAGCGAGAGAAGTGCGCGCGATTGTCAAAGCGCTGGTTTCGACCAAGCATCCCTTCCTGGTGCACATCATTCCGACGAGGCGCTGCAACCTGGCTTGCACCTATTGCAATGAGTTTGACGACTTCTCGAGTCCCGTGTCGCTTGAAGAGATGAAGAAGCGGCTGGACATCCTGGCGGACATGGGGACGTCGATCATCACCATCAGCGGGGGCGAGCCTCTGCTGCATCCGGAGCTGGACAATATCATCAGGCATATCCGGCGGCGCGGAATGATCGCTGGGATGATTACCAACGGATTCCTGCTAACGCAAGGCCGCATCGAGGAGCTGAACCGTGCCGGGCTGGAACACCTGCAAATCAGCATCGACAATACGATGCCGGATGAGGTGTCGAAAAAAAGTCTGAAGACCCTGGACCAGAAGCTCGAGCTGCTGGCGAAGCACGCGTATTTTCAGGTGAACATCAATTCCGTGCTGGGTAGCGGCGTGAAGGACCCGGAAGATGCTCTGCGCATCGCGCACCGCGCCGTCTCTCTGGGGCTGACCAGCACGGTGGGAATCATCCACGACCATAATGGACAATTGAAACCGCTGGGCCCGCGCGAGATTGAGATTTTCGAAGAGATTATGACGCTGAGCAAGCGGTCGTTCTCGCGGTTCAACGACTTTCAGCACAACGTGGCGCGCGGGAAAGAACACAACTGGCGCTGCCGGTCAGGCTCGCGCTATTTGTATGTTTGCGAGGATGGACTGGTGCATTGGTGCTCGCAGCAGCGCGGCTATCCCGGGATACCCCTGGCGCAATACACGCCGGAAATGCGGCACCGCGAGTTTTATACGTCGAAGTTTTGCGCGCCAAAGTGCACCGTTTCCTGCGTGCAGCAGGTCGGCATGCTGGACAATTGGCGCGCTCCCCAAACGCTGAAGCCCATGCCGATGGCGCCGCCTCCGGCGCAACCCGAACTCGTGCAAATCGGGCCGGCACGCAGCGATTCCTGATTCACTAAAGTTTCCCGCTTTTCCGCCTGTTTTCAATCCATGCACACTTTCCGCGTCGCAGGATTGACGCTGCGTTAGCTCTTGCCAAGAATGAGAGCATGACCGCGCCGGCGATTGAAACGGAGAATCTGACTAAGGAATACCCCCACGGATTTTTGCACCTGAGGAAGAAGACCTCGCTCGAAGGTCTGAACATGCAGGTGGAAACGGGAGAGGTTTTCGGGTTCATCGGGCCGAACGGTGCGGGCAAATCAACGACCATCAAACTGCTCATGCGGCTGATCTTTCCGACCTCGGGCAGCGCGCGCATTCTCGGCAAGCCGGTCAGCGATATCGAAATGCACCGCGACATTGGCTACCTGCCGGAGCAGCCGTATTTCTACGATTATCTGACCGCAGCGGAATTGCTGGACTATTTCGCGCGCATCCACGATTTGAAGGGCGCCGAGCGGAAAGAGCGAGTACAGCAAGCGCTGAAGAAAGTGGGCCTGGAGACTGCGGGCAAGATTCAACTGCGCAAGTATTCGAAAGGGATGTTGCAGCGCGTGGGCATGGCCCAAGCGATTCTTCACGATCCGAAAGTCGTGATACTGGATGAACCCATGTCGGGGCTGGATCCCGTAGGACGGCGTGAAGTGCGCGACATCATTCTGGAATTGAAGCGCGAAGGCAAAACGGTGATGTTCTCGACGCATATCCTCAGCGACGCGGAAATGCTGTGCGACCGCGTGGGCGTGCTTGTAGGCGGGAAATTGCGGGGGATGGGGGCACCGGAACAGCTCGTCGATGTGAAAACGCAAGGAATGGAGATTCTGTTTGAGCTGACAGGTCCGAGCGATGCGCCGCTAGCGGCCAAGGCCACGCGCACGGGCGACCGCTACCGGTTGCGCGTTTCCGAGGAGGAGCTGTACGGCGCAATCGAGCAGTTGCGCGCGGCAGGCGCAAAAATCATTTCGGTGGCGCAGGTGAAAGCCACGCTGGAAGAATTTTTCATGCACCTGGTGGAAGCGGATCGCGCGCAGGCCGCGGCGATCGAGGTGAGCGGAAAATGAAGCGTGTGGGTGTGGTGGCCCTGAATACGTTTCGCGAGGCGGTACGCGACCGCGTGCTGTACAACCTGCTGTTCTTTGCGCTGGTGATGATGGCGGCTTCAATCATCGCCGGGCAGATCTCGATCGGGATTGAAGATATCGTGATAGTGACGCTGGGATTGAGCGCCATCTCGCTGATCGGGTTGCTGATTGCGGTGTTCATCGGAGTGGGCCTGGTGTCCAAAGAAATGGAGAAGCGCACACTCTACGCGGTGCTGGCGAAGCCCGTGCGGCGATGGGAGTTCTTGCTGGGGAAGTTTGGCGGCCTGGTGCTGACGCTGGCCGTGAACACAGCGGCGATGGGATTGGGTCTTTTTCTGGCCGTCCGATACGTCAAGTCAGCATTCGGGCCGGGCGACGCGACGATTGTCGTAGCGGTGTACTTTATCTGGCTGAAGCTGGCACTGGTGGTTGCGCTGGCCCTGCTGTTCTCCTGTTTCACGACGCCGCTGCTGGCGATTCTGTTCACGGCCGGTATCTACATTGTTGGGTTGTATGTGCAGGAATTGCGAAATTTGCCTATAGAGGTGATGAGCCCTGCGATGAGCGCGTTCACCAAATGGCTCTCGTATGTGCTGCCCAATTTCGAGAATTTCAACGTCATGGCTCAGGCGGCGCATGGACGGCACATACCAGGTGCGCTTATCGCGCATAATACTCTCTACGCCGTGATTTACTGCGCCATCGTTCTAGCCGCGGCGATGATGGTCTTTTCCCGGCGCAATTTGAAATGAAGACCTCACGAAACATCGCGCCGTTGGTGCTAATCCTGCTCGGCGGATTTGCCGGCGTCTGGAAACTGCAGCACACCATTGACAAAGAGCGCGGCGGATTGAGCGAAGACCGGGACGCGGTGCTGCTGCGCTCGAGCAAGACGCTTAAGACCATGAGCCTGGAATACGCGCCACTGATGGCGGATTTCTATTGGACGCGCGCGGTCCAGTTTTACGGCAATAAGCACGTCCGAGGAGATGCCAACCTGGAGCTGCTTTGGCCGCTGCTGGACATTACCACGACGCTCGACCCCAATCTGATCGTGGCTTACCGGTTTGGCGCGGTTTTCCTGAGCCAGCGCGCTCCGAGTGGCGCCGGAAGGCCGGACCTGGCGGTGCAACTTATCCAGCGTGGCGTACAGGCGAATCCCGATTACTGGCGGCTGTACGAAGATCTCGGATTTGTCTACTACTTTGATTTGAAAGATTACAAGAAGGCCTCGGAGGCATTCCTGGAAGGCAGCAAAAACCCGCAGGCGCTGAACTGGATGAAAATAATGGCCGCAAAAATTGCCGCTGAAGGGGAATCCTACGAAACTTCCAGGTTTCTTTGGACCGACATTTATGTAAACGATCCGGATCCGCAGGTAAAAAAAAATGCCGAGACGCACTTGCAATTGCTGAAAGCCAAAGAAGACTGCCGTCAGATTGACCTGTTGGCTGACGAATACGAAAAGCGAAGCGGTCATCGGCCCAAGCGGGTGAGCGAACTGGTGCAGGCAGGACTGCTTCGTTTTGCGCCCGTCGATCCATTCGGCTACCCATATGTTCTGGACGATGATGGGAAAGCAGCGGTAAACCTTAACAGTCCGATGCTGGAGAAACAGTTACTATTCTAGCCGCCTAAGTAAAGCTCCGTTTCCGTTCGGCCGATCTTGGTGACGCTCTTTCACTCCGAAGTGCAAAGCAGGGTCATCTGTGGATCGATGAGTATTTTGCGCGGAGCGCTGGAAGCGTGGAAGTGGAAAGAACTCTCCGGCCCTGCCGCGACGACCGTTCCGAGAAAAACGCGACCTGCGCCGCCTGCTGCATAAAGAGGAACGCTGGCGATAAACGAGCGCGGGACGCCCGTTTGGAAGATTTTTCCCCGCACGGAATATCCGGCATCATCCCGGTGCGAAGTAAACTCCACGCGGTAATGCGGAATGCCTGTGCCACGCACCCAGTCCTCAAAGAACCACTCCATCGAGTGGCTGCCTTCGAGGTCCATGCCCGGCGTCATAACAGCTTCGACTTCATGCTGGAAGTCGTCCGTGGAGAGCGCCCGGTAGGCGTATTTGGTCACCATCTTTTGCAAAAGAGCGGCGAAGCGCGCGTCGGGCTGCTTGCCGCCAGGCTGGCCTGCCGCGGCAGGCTGGCGGAGCATTTCCCGAAGCATGTGAATGATCCAAGAGCCTTTGCTGTACACGACGCCCTCATAAGCAGACGGAGATTTTGAGGAATTGAGCCGCAGACCGAGAGCGATGGCCCCGATATCCGCCGCAGGCTCATCGGCATTCGGGGATTTCTCTGTGAGCTGACGGCGGTACCGAGTCAGCCAGACATGCAGGGTATGCTCGGGATTGCCGCGCGTGTCTGCGAACAGTAGCGCGAGATAGTTGGAAATAGCTTCGTCAATCCACTGATCGCGGTAGCTGGACCAGCCCACCACGTTGCCCCACCATTGATGAGCGACTTCATGATAAGGGACCAACTCCGTGAAGTGCTCCTGTCCGCTTGGAGTTAGCCCGGCGCGCTGCTGCGCCTCCGGAGTAAGAAAGGAGAAAGTCGAGACGTAGAGCAGGCCGGGCCAGCCTTGTCCAAACCTCCCTGGAATCTGCGAGACACTGAGATTGTGAAAGGGAAATGGTCCGGAGAAGCTCTCGTAAAAATGGATCGAGGAATCGATTTCTTTTCCGAGCTGTTTCATGGTGTCCGCAGGGCTCGGCGGAAGCCTGGGAACAGCGGCCAAACGGCCCGCCGACGGAGTCCCATAGGTGCCGGAGGCGACGGCAATTCCATCCGGATCGGAAGCGGCTAGCCGGTCCTTGAGGTTTTTCTCGAGTTCGCGGTTGGCATAAATGTCGATCGAACGACCGCCGGAAGTCACTGAGGCGGTGGCGTATTCGCCGAGATTGAAACCCGCGACGGCCATGGCCTTTTCCGCCTTCCAATGCGCGACGCGAAATTCGCCGTCCTCCTGTTCGCTGACCTTGGAGCCGGTTGCCACAAGACGAAGCTTGCGCGGCCAGCGAATGGTCAGATCGTAATCTGCGAATTCGGCGGCGTCGCCGAGATGGGGGTACCAGCTCTCGCGGGCGCCCACGAACAGGACTCCGTTTCCCGCATCCTCGATCACGTTGCCGCGATAGTGAAAACGAAGCGTGAATTCCTGCCGCGCCGCGGGAACGGAAGGCAGAACGACGTACAAATAATCATTTCCCCGCGTGCTGCGCTCCTGCAAGGACATTCCCTCGTTTTGGAAGAATTCCAGCGGCTCGCCGTGCTCGCCGGTGATGCGGTCAACAGTCAAGGCCCGGGAAAGCTGAAAAGCCAGGGCGCGCTCGCGGCCCGTTTCCGCGCGAATGCGGACCGCAACAGCAGCCTCGAGAGAATTGTTTGGAAAAATGGAAGTTTCCAGAGAGTAAGTCAAAGCTCGAAAAGCTACGGAATGAACAGGCAGTTGCGGGACGCGGTGCGAGGTCCACACGTCATAAAACGTACCGCCAGATATTTTGCCGGACTGGCCGAGAAGGAACTGCTCCTCCCGCCGTTCGTCCAGGACCACATCGAAAGGGCCAGTCGTTGCCCCGTCGAGTGTGGCGTAGAAGGCGGGGCTGGGGTCGGGCGAAAGGAGAAACAGGAGAATACGCAAGGTATAAAGCGAATTGAGCCGGGCGAGCGCGGGCTCCCACTGGGAGCCGATGGAGGTGTTGGTCTGTCGTGTCAGACCGGCGGCTCGGAATTGCGCGAGCAACTCGTCCGCCGTCTCGTCCATGAAGCGCAGATAGCCGTTAACAAATGTCTGATCGAGCATCGGGGAGCCGAGAAAACGTCCCAATTGCTGCTTTTCAACGGGATCGCGCGGCGCCGCCAGCACGTGGCCGCGGCCAGAGAAAACCGCGCCGGTAATGCGTCCCTCGAAAGGAGAAAGAAAGGCGAGATTGCCCTCTTCAAAGGAAATTACGGCGTCGCCCCGGCGAAGCTCGATGCGATTCTCCGGTTCAACATGATAAATGGCGGAAGGATCGATGGTGATCGCGTTGATGGCATCGTACAACTCATGCGGCGATCTCTCTGGCGCTGCGACAGAGGTCGGCAAAAGGAAAAGCCAGAATCCGAGGAATCTTGCCCCCACCCTCATAAGGAAAGTGTAGTCAGTTTCGGCATGATGGAACAAGGCGCGGCGCCGCGGAAGACCACTAAGCACTAAAATAGCAGGATGTCCCGAACGGCTCTCTCCAATCCAACTCGTCTTCTTCTCCTGAGCGTTGCGCTGTTTCTGGCGGGAAGTCGCGCCACAGCGGATACCATTGTGCTCAAGAACGGCCGGCGCATCGCGGCGCTGAGCGCGGTGGAAGAGGGAGACAAGGTCAAGTACATGACCTCGGCTGGAGAATTGAGCCTGCCGAAGTCCATCGTCGATCACATTGAAAAGGGCGGATTCGGCGGCGATTCAACCGCGCTTGGGGTGGCCGGAGGGGTTGCCCCAATGCTAAACATCGCGCCGGCGGAAATACATTCCACTTTAGGCGATGGCGTGGAGGAGATTGAGCACGCCGCGACGCACGATGGTTCCGTCGATCGACAATACATCGCCAAACTGGAAAGCGAAGCGCGGTCCGGCACCGCGCGGGCGAACTTCAACGCTGCCGTCGGCCATCACGCGGCGTCGATGTTGGAATTGTCGCGAGGCGATTTGGAGCATGCTCTCACTGACGAACGCACCGCGCTGACTTACGTTTCCGATGAGCCCGCATTGTTAATGAACGTGTCGTACATCTATCTGAAACGCAGCGAATACAAGCAGGCATTGGAATATCTGGAGCGCGTGAAACGCATTGCTCCGGATAATCCGGACGCCGCCAAGCTGGCGGGCTGGGCCTATTACGGCTTGAACGAGCTAGACCGTGCAGTTTCCGAATGGAAGCACGCCCTGGCCTTGCGCCCGGACAAGGAACTGCGCGAGGCGCTGGAGGCGGCGCTGCGCGACAAGAAGGAAGAAGAGAGCTACAAGGAAAATGAGAGCACGCACTTCAAGCTGCGGTACAACGGCGCCGCCGAGCCGGCTTTGGCGCGGGACGTGCTTCGAACGCTGGAGAGACACTTCTCCGTAATTGAGTCGGAGCTGGACTATACGCCTCCCGATGCCATCGGAGTGGTTTTGTACACGGAAGAGGCGTTCATGGATATTACGCGGGCGCCGTCGTGGGCCGGCGCGATCAACGATGGGCGGATTCGGGTGCCGGTGCAGGGTTTGTCTTCGGTAGATGCGGAATTGTCCCGGTCGTTGAAGCATGAGCTGACGCACAGCTTCGTCGCGCAGAAAACAAAGAGCGCGTGCATGACGCTGCCGTTCAGTTGTGGCTCGCATGCACCGACGTGGATTCAAGAAGGGCTGGCGCAATGGATGGAAGGGTCTCGCAGCGCGGGTGACGCACCGTGGCTGATAAGGTTTTTTGACGAAAACCACGTTGTCTCCCTGGGCCGTCTGGAGGGTTCCTGGACGCGGTTTGACCGGGACTCTGCACGCTACGCGTATGCCTGGGCGCTGGCAAACATGGAATACATCATTCAAACGGACGGCATGCGCGATTTCGAGCGCATCCTCGAGCGCATCGGCTCAGGAATCCCCGCGGAGCAGGCGCTTCGCGAAGTGCTGCACAGCGATTACAGCGACTTGATGGAATCCACGGTGGCTTACCTGCGCAAGAACTACGCGCACTGAACCAAAATCCTGCAACACACTCTCAACTTGTCGCCAGAAGAGCCGCCAGCAAGGCGGCGCGTGTGGGCATGGTGTTGACGAGGACATACTCGTGGTCTGAATGAGCGCCGTCGCCGACGGCGCCGAGGCCGTCGAGGGTGGGGATGCCAAGCGCGCCGGTGAAGTTTCCGTCGGAACCGCCACCCACGGTGCACTCTCCGAGGGAGAGATTCATTTGCTTGGCAAGTGCTTTCGCGCGAGTGAAGAGCGTTGCGCAGACTTTGCGTTCGAGAGGAGGGCGGTCGAACCCGCCAATGATCTTGACCCTTGCACGGTTATGAACGGGACGCAGGGCGTGCAGCCGCCGCTCGAGATTACGCATGTCGGAAGCGCGAAGAGCGCGCAGATCGAGAACGGCGCGAGCGCTTTCCGCGATTACGTTGGCGCGCGTGCCGCCCTCGATGATGTCGGCGTTGATGCTCACGCCGCGGCGCGAGTCATTCCACTTTTCGATGCGCGCGATTTGGCGGGCCAGTTCGTGAATGGCGTTGACGCCTTCTTCGGGGGCCAGTCCAGCGTGGGAAGCGCGTCCTCTTACTAGTAATTGGGCTTCGCCAACGCCCTTTCGCGCAGTTTTTAGCAGGCCGCGAGGACCGAAGGAAGGTTCGAGGACAAAAACAGCGTCGCTGTGGCGCGCTTCCGTTTCAGTAAGCTCGCGCGAACTCGCGCTTCCGATTTCCTCATCCGAGGTCCAGAGAAAGACAATCCGTTTAGTTGGAATTATATTGGCATGTTGAAGCGCACGCAGAGCGAAAATTGCCTGGACGATACCACTCTTCATGTCGAAAGTTCCTGGACCATAAGCTTTGCCGCCTGAAATGCGGAAGGGCGTTTTCTCCAGAGTTCCGGTTGGATAGACGGTGTCGTAATGGCCGAGCACGAGAACCTGACTAGAGGAGCGAGATTTTTCCGGCGCGTAGGTCACGCGTAGATGATCCCCGCGATGTTCCTGAGGGATGCGCTCGAGGCTAACTCCAAGCTTTTTCCACTCTTCGGCGATAATCCCGCAACAGTGGTTGGCGGCGGGCTTTTCGAGGCTCGGTGACTCGGCGGTCACAAATTCGCGCAGAAGCTCAAGCATTCCCGGCAGCAGCGGCCTAAGCGTGCGCAGGAGCTCTTTGGGCAGATTGGATTCCGGCATGGTGCGGACATGCTAGCAACGGGCTGAAAGCAGAGCAACCTGACTCAGCCGAGCCAAGCAGGGGCGGCCGAAAAGGCTGGGAAAGTTCTTCCTGAGGGGAAGGCTCACATATCGCGGACGCGCTTGGTTCGCATATAATCATAGTTTTGCCGGGGAGTGTCAGGGCTGACGGGCGAGGCGCGGTAACGGAGAGCGCAAATGATCATGGACGTGGTGGAAATTCAGAAGATCTTGCCGCACCGCTTTCCCTTTCTCATGGTGGACGCGATCCTGGAAATGGAACGGCTGAAGTGCATCGTCGGCTTGAAAAACGTCACGATCAACGAAGCGCACTTTCAAGGCCATTTTCCCGGCGCGCCGGTGATGCCCGCGGTGCTGATTATCGAGTCGATGGCGCAAACAGGAGGTTTGCTGCTTCTGAAGGAAGTTCCAGACCGCGAGAAGAAACTCCTTTACTTTGTCGCGGTGGACGGCGCGCGCTTTCGCAGGCCCGTCGTTCCGGGAGATCAGTTGCGAATTGAGATGAAAGTTCTCAACTGGCGCGGCGACTTCTGTAAATTGGAAGGGCGGGCGACCGTCGAAGGGCAACTGGCAGCCGAAGCCATATTGATGTGCAAGATGATCGACCGCGATCAGGTGAAAACATCCGAAAAGTCAAAGTAATGACCGAGCCGCAGATCCATCCGCAAGCCACGGTAGCGGCAAGCGCGAAGCTTGGGGAAGGGGTCAGGGTTGGCCCATACGCCGTCGTGGGCGAGGACGTAGAACTTGGCGATGGCTGTGAGTTGCACGCTCACGCGGTTGTGCAGGGGCCGTCCCGATTCGGGAAGAGCAATGTTTTTCATGCGTTCTGCGTGATTGGCGGCGATCCGCAGGACTACTCCTTTCGAGGAGAGTGCGTCGAATTGATTGCCGGCGATAGAAATATTTTTCGCGAGTACGTAACCGTGAGCCGCGGCACGCAAAAGGGCGGCGGCACAACGACGCTGGGAGATGACAACTTCTTTCTCGCCTATTCTCACGTCGGCCACGACAGCCGCATTGGCAGTCATACGCTGTTCGTGAATGGCGCGACGCTGGCGGGGCACGTGACCGTGGAAGACTTCGTGACCGTAGGGGCTTTTTGCCCGGTGCACCAGTTCTGCCGGATTGGCCGCTACGCCTACATTGGCGCCTCGACGGTAATAACCCAGGATGTGCCACCATTCGCGAAGGTGGTCACGGAGCGTGAGACGAAGAGCTTCGGCATCAACAGCATCGGCCTGGAGCGTAAAGGCTTTTCACAAGAGCGCTTGCAGGCGCTAAAGCGCGCTTATCGCCTGCTGTTACGCTCGAAGCTGAATACCTCGCAAGCATTGGCGGAGATGAAAGAAACGCTGAGCGATTCCGCGGACGTGCGGGAATTGATCGAGTTCATCGAAAGCGCCGAACGCGGCATCGTGAAGTAGATGAGCGGTTGCGAATTCCATGCCTGATTCGAACACCAACACGAACAATTGGGGTCTTATCGCGGGAAATGGCCGGTTTCCGTTTCTGGTGCTGGAAGGCGCGCGCAGCCAGGGGATCGAGATGGCGGTGATCGCTCTGAAAGAAGAGGCGTCGCCCGACCTGGAAAAAGCTGCAAAACGCGTGCACTGGGTCAGTCTCGGCGAGCTGAGCAAGACCATCGACCTGATGCATCAGGAAGGCGTGACGCAGGCCGTGATGGCGGGGCAGGTAAAGCACAACAAGATTTTTAGCGCCATCCGTCCCGACTGGAAATTGGCGAAGCTGCTATTCTCGCTGCCGCGAAAAAATACGGACTCTTTGATCGGCGCGGTGGCCCGCGTGCTGGAAGACGAAGGGATTCGCCTGGTGGACTCGACACTATTCTTGAAACCGCTGCTGCCACAAGCTGGCGTGCTCACGCGGCGCGCGCCGAACGAGCATGAAGCCGAAGACATCGCCTACGGGCGCTCGCTCGCGCAGCAAATTGCGGCCCTGGACATTGGTCAAACCGTGGTGATTGCCGGCCGTGCCTGCGTTGCCGTCGAAGCCATGGAAGGCACCGATGAAGTCATCGCACGAGCTGCGCGCATCGCTGCTGGCAAGCCGCTGGTGGTTGTTAAAGTGAGCAAGCCCGGCCAGGACATGCGCTTCGACGTACCCGTGATCGGTTTGCCGACCATCGAACAGATGAAGAGCGCGGGGGGCACGGCGCTGGCGGTGGATGCGGGACGAACGCTGTTCTTTGACAGAGCCAAAGTGATCGAGCTGGCCGATGCAGCGGGAATTGCGGTTCAGGCGTTTCCTCCCACCGCCACTTCGGAACCAAGAGACGCTTCCAGGGGAATCAACAAAGGATGAGCGCGGCGATTGAAGCGAAGAAGATCCGTGTCGCCGTAGTTGGCGCCGGCGAATTCGGGCGCAATCACGCGCGCGTGTACCGCGAACTCGACACGGTCGAACTTGTTGGCGTTTACGATCAGGATGCGCAGCGGGCTGCGGCCGTTGCGGCGGAATTTCGGGCTCCGGTGTTGCCGAGTCTCGAAGGGCTGCGTGGCCGCGCGGATGCAGCGAGCGTAGCCGTCCCGACCATCGCGCACGCACACACGGGATGTCGGCTGCTCGAAATGGGGCTGGATGTTCTCGTCGAGAAACCCATCGCCGTCGATTTGACGGAGGCGGACGCGCTTCTCCAAACAGCGACAAGGAACAAGCGCATTTTGCAGGTGGGGCACGTCGAGCGCTTCAATCCCGCGGTGCGGGCAGTTCAGCCGATTCTGAATCGTCCGTTGTTCTTCGAAGTTCACCGATTGGGCGTTTTCACGCCACGCAGCCTGGACGTGGACGTAATCTATGATTTGATGATCCATGATCTGGATATTCTGCTGGCGCTGGTCAACGAACCGGTGATCGAGGTGAAGGCCGTTGGCATGCCCGTGTTGACAGATAAAGTCGACATTGCTCATGCCCGGCTGGAGTTTGCCGGAGGCGCGGTAGCTAACGTCACGGCGAGCCGCGTTTCCACCGAGCGCGTGCGCAAAATGCGCTTTTTCCAACAGCATGAATATATTTCGCTCGATTATGGGCGGCGCGACGCCCTGCGGATCGCCGTAAAAAAGCCCGGCCCGGAGCCGGAATTTGCCTTTGAAAAACTCAACGCGCCTGCCGTCGAGCCTTTGCGGGCCGAGCTCGAAGCTTTTGTCCAGGCCGTTCGCACACGGAAGGACCCGCCCACGAACGGCGCAGCTGGGCGGGCAGCGCTAGCCCTAGCCTGCCGCGTAATGGCAAGCATCCAGGAGCATGCGGCGCGCGTCCAACCAGAAGCGTTAGCCGCAAGAGAAAATTCAAGAGCATGATTTCCCGGTTCCTAGTTCCGATTGGCGCACGGCCGCCTGGGGCAGGCGAAGCAGTAACGCAGCGCCGTCGCCCAACTGAGATGGACGAGCGCACGCTGGTCCCGGCTATGCTGCCGGTCGTGCCTTTGAACGGACACTCCACCATCCCATCGAATCTGCCCTTAGAATCCATTGCCGCGCGCGTGGTTGTGCCTCGAGACGTGAACCGGGAGGCGTATAGCGTTCAAGAAGACCTGACCGTGCCGCTACAGCCCACCGCCCTCGATGAACGCATTACCGTGCCACTCGGCGCCGCTCCTCCTGCGGTCCTTGAGCCGATGACCATTCAGCCGCCGGCTGATTTGGTCGAGCCGGACATTTTCACGACCGGCGAAGTGCAACTGGCCGTTCCTGAGCCGAAGAAAGAGGAAAAGGCCAAG
>CAZGBQ010000053.1:0-8129 GCA_964524045.1 uncultured Acidobacteriaceae bacterium | reverse complement strand
GACCGGCGAAGTGCAACTGGCCGTTCCTGAGCCGAAGAAAGAGGAAAAGGCCAAGTGGCAACTTGCAACCCGCGCCTCCTCGGTCGTCTTTCACGTTTTGTTGGTCGCCGCGATCCTGCTGCTACCGAAATGGTTTCCGTATCGTCCGCCCACGCAGGATGAAATCGAGCTCGCACGCAACCAGTTGAAACTGTTGCTTCCTCCCGGCGCGTTTGAATCGTACAAACCGCCGGCTAACCCGGTGCCGCCGTCCCCGAAAGTGCGCGTTGATCCGCGCGTACTTCGCGACGTTGCACCCCCTATCCAACCGGAGCCAGCTCCAGCGCCGCAGCCCGAGCGTCCGGTGAAAGAACTGCCCAGTGCGCCAGTACCGAAAACCAGCACACCTCAACCAGATCTGCAAGTAGCCGCGCCGACGCCGAAAGTAGAGGCGCCAAGAGCCCCCTTAAAACTCGAAACGCCGGATAGTCCTCAACCTCAACACGGGTTGGTTTTGCCGAAAACTCTGTCGCCCGGGCAAAGCATTCAAGATTCGGTTCGGGAAGTGGAAAAGAGTTCAGGACCTAGGCCAATTGCAGGTGGTGGAGCGCTTCCTGGAGGTGGTCGCAGGGGAGGTGGAGGGTCGGGCGGGACGGCCTACGGCGGCCTCGAAATGCTTACGCCCACGCAAGGCGTCGACTTCAACAGTTACCTGCAGCGCGTTTACGTCACGGTGAAACGCAATTGGTTTGCAGTGATGCCCACATCCGTGGAACTTGGCGAGAGGGGCGTCGTGGTCCTCACCTTTCGAATCATGAAAGATGGCAACGTGCCTTCTCCCGAACCGGTGATCCAGCAGAACTCAGGGAAAGAGCCGCTTGATAGAGCGGCATTTTCTTCCGTTCGCGCTTCGAGTCCTTTCGAGCCGTTGCCCGCGCAGTTCAATGGTCCCTACATCGAATTGCGCTACACGTACCTGTACAACGTTTCGCTAGACGAGTATTACCGCCAGAGATGAAACCCAAGCCCCAACAGATTCTCGGCAGCCTGTTGCTGGCTCTTTTCGTGCTGATTTTCATCTTCGTTCGCGCACGGCACCTCCTGTTTCGATGAATGAGATAAATTCGCCGCCCTATCTCGTTGCCATCGTTGGACCGACGGCGTCGGGCAAATCAGCGCTTGCGGTCTGGCTGGCGGAGCGGCTGGGCGGGGAAGTTGTCGCTTGTGATTCCACGCAGCTCTATCGCGGGTTTGATATTGGCACGGCTAAACCGGGCGCCGCAGAAAGACGCGGCGTCCCTCATCATCTGATTGATGTTCTCGACCCCAACGAAACAGCGACCGCCGGCGGCTACCGCCAAATGGCTCTAGCCGTCCTCGAGGATTTGCGTCGCAGAATCTGCGTTCCGGTTCTCACGGTTGGGACTGGCCTCTATTTACGCGCGCTGCTGGAAGGTCTCGCCGAAGTTCCGCAGCGCTCCGAGGAATTGCGCGAACGCTTGCGCGCAACCGCGGAAGAGCACGCCCCTGGGCATTTGCACCGTATCCTGAAGCGGCTTGATCCCTTAGCGGCGCAAAAGATTGCCTCCGCAGATGAACAAAAACTCATTCGCGCGATCGAGGTGTGCGTGCTGGCGCGCAAGCCCATTTCGCAAGTACACCGCGATGGTCGCAAGCCGCTCGAAGGCTGGCGCATTGTGAAAATTGGGTTGATGCCTCCGCGCGAAGACCTGTACAAGCAGATTCACACGCGGACCGCTGCCATGCTGGAACAAGGATGGGTGCGCGAAGTAAAAGAATTGTTGGAGGGGGGTCTGAACGAAGCCGCCAAGCCGTTCGACTTCATCGGCTACCGTGAATTGCGCTTCGTATTGCGCGGCGAACTGTCCCTGCCAGAAGCGCGCGAGACGATTCAGCAGGCCACGCGGCGCTATGCCAAACGCCAGATCACTTGGTTTCGCAAAGAAGCCGGGGTCCAGTGGTTCTCGGGCTTCGGTGATGAGCCATGCTTGCAGACCGACATATTGGCGTTCCTGAACTCCCAAGGCTTGCTGCAAAATCGCGAAGTGCCTCGGACAGGCGTATAATTGTGTTGAACGCCTGAACCTGCCAACATAGGCAAGTCTGCACGATGATACCCGGCCGGCTTCTGTGACCAAAACGCAACATCAAGTCTCAACTGCGGAGCGCGCCTTGCTTGTCGGCGTGGGATGGAAGCGTGCGCCTCGTTTTCCGGGCATGCCCGCCGGCGAGCGGGGCCGAGAATCTCTCGCTGAACTGGTCGAACTGGCGCGCAGTGCAGGCGCGGACATTGCGGGGACCATTTTTCAATTGCGCGAAGCCGCCGATCCCGCCACGCTTGTGGGACGCGGCAAGTTGGATGAGATTCGCGCCGAGGCCACCGCGCACAAAGTGCCGCTGATCATTTTCGATAGCAACCTGTCTCCGGTTCAGCAGCGCAACATCGAAACAGCCACGGAGCGCCGCGTAATCGACCGTACGCAGCTCATTCTGGATATTTTTGCACGGCACGCGCGAAGCCGCGAAGGCCAGTTGCAAGTGGAGCTGGCGCAACTGAATTACCTGTTGCCGCGTCTGACGGGGAAGGGTACGGCAATGTCCCGGCTAGGCGGCAAGAGCGGCAGTGGCGGTGCGAGGGGAGCAGGCGGCGGAGCTGGCCGCATCGGCGTGCGCGGCCCCGGAGAAAAAAAGCTGGAAACCGACCGCCGGCGGATTCGCGATCGCGTGCGCCAGATTCAGGCCAGCATCGATGAGGTGCGCAAGCAGCGTGCGCTGCGGCGCGAGGCGCGCAATGCGATTCCCTTGGGAACAGTTGCGCTGGTGGGCTACACGAACGCCGGTAAGTCCACGATCTTCAACGCGCTCAGCCGCGCCGACGTGTTGGTGTCCGCTAGAATGTTTGCGACGCTCGACCCGACCATCCGCGCGCTTCGACTCCCATCCAATCGCCGGGTGCTTCTGTCCGATACTGTTGGATTCATCCGGGATTTGCCAAAGGGCTTGCTGACGGCGTTCCGCGCAACGCTCGAAGAAGTGCAGGAAGCCGCGCTGATTCTGCACGTTACGGACGTCTCGAATGCCCGTCACGAAGAACTCGACGAAGACGTGGAAAAAATCCTCTGCGAACTGGGCGTAGCAAGTCGGCCCCGTCTGCGTGTGTTGAATAAAGTCGATCGGCTGAACGTCGACGAGCGAAGGACGGTCGAGCAGGCCAGCGCAAACGCCGGTCAGGGCGCGCCCGCACTCGTATCTGCGCTGACGGGCGAGGGCATCGATTCCTTGTTGCGGAGCATCGATGCCGCGATGCCCGTCGATCCTGTTCTTACGCTCTCGATTCGCTTGCCGCTCGCGGAAGGGCGTACGCTTGCCATGATTCACGCGCTCGGTCGCGTCTTGCGCTCGGAAATCAGTGATTCCCACATGCGGCTGGATGCGGAAGTCCCCGCGTCAATTGCAAAGCGGCTGCGATTGAGCGAGTATGCGGTCGAGGGAACTTTTCTGCATTCCTTGTCGTAAATTCATTTGAATCCGGGTTGTGAGCGAGGTTGCGATGGCGGCTTTCTTTCTGTGGTGCATGTTGTTCGTGTTGTGTTGGCCGATTGCGCTGTTGGCGCTGGTGCTTTATCCGATCGTTTGGCTGCTGACTTTGCCTTTTCGCATCGTGGGAATTGCCGTTGGCGGCGTGCTCGGTTTGCTCAGTGCGCTGTTCTTCCTTCCGATTCGGTTGTTGCGCGGACCGCGCGCGATTTGAGCGGCGCCTCTAGCTCAAATTGATTACTACAGAGTGAATACAGGAGAATCGTTTTAGTCCTTTATTCTCGGACACTTGGAAGTAAGTGCTGAGCAGCGGTGAACAGCTACGCTGCCTGTGGAAAATGCTGTGGAAACCATCATTCGCATTTTGGGCTGATTGCGCACTTTTCTCTGCAACCCGCAAAGCATCACCTGAATTGTGTAGTGTAACAGATTGAAACAATATGGCTTAGTTGGTTTTACTTTCCCTTAATATTGTCGGCTTTCGTCTTTCTTGCAGGATTTAGCAATCCGCATATTTGCACAGTCTTGCAGCAACGGTTTTTCGACGGGACAACGGCCGCTTAGGCTGCTTCAGGCGTCGATCTGTTGACCCTTGAGATACCCTACAAGACTCGTTTCGCGTTGGAACAGAGAAAAGTCTTTCCTGCTGGCACCGAATCGCACCTTGTGACCGGTTGACGCGTCTCTGCACGGAGTCTATAGTGAAACGGCGGTGATTCGAACCCAGGGCGGGACGCTGCGCCGTCACACGCCATGAACCTTCCGAACTCATTGACGCTGCTGCGGATATTTTTTGTTCCCGTGCTCATCGTCATTCTCCTTACCCGCAGCCCGACCGTTGCGATTCTCGGTTTCACCATGCACTTTGAAGTCTGGGGTGTACTGATCCTTCTGCTGGCTGCGGCGACGGATTGGGCGGATGGCTACTTGGCGCGCCGGCGGTTGCAAGTCACAACGTTGGGCATTCTTCTCGATCCGATCGCCGACAAACTGCTCATCTCCGCGGCCTTCATCGCTCTCGTTGACATGCATCTGGTCAAACCTTGGATGGTGGTGATCATCGTTGGCCGCGAATTCACTGTCCTGGGCTTGCGAAACATCGCCTCAGCGGAAGGCTTTACGATCGAGGCGTCTACGTTGGGCAAGACAAAAATGGTTTTGCAGGTCTGTGCCGTCGCGATTGTGATTATGGGTGTGCGTCATCCTTCGCTAAAGCCGCTGGGCCTTATCCTGCTCTGGCTCGTGGTAATCAGCGCCCTGGTTTCTGCTGCCCAGTATTTTCTACGTTTCTGGAGCCATGTGGACGACAGCATCAAGCAGCGGCGCAAGCTGCGGATGCTCGAGGCCCGCAAGAAGTCTCAGGATGCCGTGCCTCTCTGAAGCAGAGCAAAGCGCTGCGCTGGAATTGGCCCGCAAAGCGATCGTCGAGGCCGTGTCTCACCGCAAACTGCCAGACCGCATTCCACGAGAAGGAATCTTCTCGGAGCGCAGCGGTCTCTTTGTAACTCTTCACGTGCGCGGACGTTTGCAGGGATGCATTGGCGTAACGGAGACCCAGGAAGCTTTGGGGGAGGCCATCGTCCGCTGCGCCGTCAGCGCGGCCCTCGAGGATCCCCGCTTTAGTCCACTGAAGGCGATCCAGCTCGAAGAGCTCACCATCGAAATTTCCTTGCTGTCACCGCTGAAGCCAATAAGTGCGGAGGCTGTCGAAATCGGGCGTCATGGACTCTTGATTGTCAATCACGCACAACGCGGACTCCTGCTCCCCCAGGTTGCCGTCGAGCATCACCTTACGCGGGAGCAGTTTCTAGAGGAAACCTGCTGCAAAGCTGGCTTGCCGCGCGAAGCCTGGAAAGATCCGGAAACACGAATTTTTGGATTTACTTGTCAGATCTTCTCAGAAAAAGCGCCACGCGTTGAATAGATAGGTCCTGTATAGCGGAGTGTTTGCAGATCGAAGAATCTCCCAAAACGAAAGGCCCGCTCGATGAGCTCGTAGCGGGCCTGAACCACTTCGAGTATTTCAGCGACTATTCGATTTCCACATAGTCGCCGGCATAAACCTGGCTGGAACTGTACGTGATCATCACAGTGGACGAGTTGTGGCTTATACTGATCACAATTCCCTCGCCCAGGACCTCGCGGGGCAGATCATTCCATTCATAGCGCGCCGGTGCGCTTCCGAATCCGTACATCTCGTATTGATACCCCTTGGTCTGCGGCACGGTTTCCGCATGCGAGCCTTGGTACCGGAAAATCCGGAAATAATCTCCCACCTTTACTCCCTGACTGTTGCCGAGGTTCACGTAGACGGTACTGTTTTGGCCGAAGACGTTCGCTGCATCTTTTCCGCTGACAACCATGGCTACCGGCCTACCGCTCACGGGAGCGAAATGATCAAAAGCTGCCGCAGGCTTGTAAGGGGGAATGGGACGGTCCTGATACGGCAGCACAATATCGCCGCGCTGCATGTAGCCGCAGGAGAAATTGACTTCCGCAATCGACACCTTTGGCTGCACGTTCACGACACGCACTTGGCCGGCGTCTGTGTACGGCGTGCCCATTACGTTCATCAGCTTTTCCTGCCATTTAAACCACGGCACATCGTTGGTCTTTAGCCATTCCACGCGAATGCCAACGTTGTTGGCATGGGGACGCACCACAAAAAACCGGTCCCCTACGCGTACGCCCTTGTCCTGGCCGCGGTCGATGTACACATAGTCGCCGCGCGCAAACGTGACCTTGTAGTTCGATTGCTCGCCGGAAATGAGCTGAAATTCGCTGGAAACCTTCTGATCAGTAAAGAATCCCGCGCAATTGACGATACTGTAGTCGGGCTGAACGATCATCGGGGGTGCATTCTGAGGAGCTCCCTGTGCCGTCCATACGGCGGCAGCCAGGCAGACCGCAGCAAGCAAAGCAGCTATTTTCGCGCGCATTTCATGACTCCTTCGAAAACACGCCCTATGGGCCGTGCGGGGACGTTTCTAAGCGAAATTAGCAGGGCCCATGCGGCTCGTCAACCGCCTGGCTGGGGTTGCTTTACACTTTTGATACGGCATACTAGAACCGTTCTTTTCAGTAGTTTGGCGAAACAGGGGGTTTATGGGCCTCTTCGGAAAAGGCATGGGAAGAGTGTGCGCCGTGGTTGCGGCCGCTGCTTCAGACGAAATGCGCCTTCAACTGCGCTCCGCTATAAAGCGCGCCCGCACGGTCGAGCTCCGCCTCGATTGGCTGCGGAGCGACGCAGAGCGCTCGCGCTTTCTCCTTACGCTGAAGAGACTGCGGCTCCGCAGCGCCACAATGATTGCAACCTGCCGTCGCACTGCTGGCGGCGGAAAGTTCGCCGGCGACATTGCGCGCCAGCTCTACTGGCTTACGCAAGCCCGCGAAGCCGGCTGCCAATGGTGTGATATCGAGATGGAAACTTTCCGCGAACTGCCCCCGGGTTTTCTGCGCACGTACCCGGTGCCTCCTCGCATCATGCTCTCGATTCACGATTTCGAGAGGATGCCGGCGCTTCCTCACAAGATCGTGGTCGCACGTCACGGCCAGGTCGATGCCGTAAAAATTGCCGCGAACGCGAAAACGATCGCAGACAGCGTTCGCCTTCTGCTGGTCGCGCGCCGTTCCAGGAATTTTGTGGCTATTCCTATGGGAGACGTAGGCCTTCCCGCGCGCATTCTTGCTTTGCGCGAAGGCAGCGAACTTGCTTATGCGCCGGTAGCAGAGGCGACCGCCCCTGGTCAAGTGTCCCTGGATGACCTGCTTCATTTGTATCGCGCTCACGCAGTGAATCGAAACACACAAGTCTATGGAGTGATTGGCAATCCGATCGGCCATTCGCTTTCGCCGGTTCTTCACAACACCGGCTTTGTCGCGCGCCGCATGAACGCCGTGTATTTGCCCTTCCTTGTGCGTCAACTTGGCGATTTTCTGAAAGCCATACCCGAACTCGGAATCCGCGGATTCAGCGTCACTCTGCCCCACAAAGAGGCGATCCTCAGACATTTGAAGGAATGCGATCCGCTGGCTGCGGAAATTGGCGCGGTGAACACGGTGATCGTTCGGCGCGACGGTCGGCTGTATGGATGCAACACGGACTATGTGGGCGTACTGCGTGCGCTGCAGCAGAAGCTCCTGTTAAGCGGCAGTCGCACTTTGATTCTGGGCGCAGGGGGTGCGGCGCGCGCCGCTGCATTTGCCCTGGCTCGTGCGGGATCGGCCGTTGGCATTTGCGCCCGTCGCGAGAACGTCGCCAGGAAGCTGGCGCGTGCCGTTGGCGGCGAGTTCGTCCCTCGCCGCGCCCTGAAATCGGAATCCTTCGACGCCGTCCTGAACGCCACACCCATCGGCATGTATCCTCACGAGCGCATTTCCCCCCTGACGTTTCATGAGCTACAATGTCGCATCGTCATGGACCTCATCTACCGCCCCGAGAGGACGAAGCTCTTGAAGCTTGCGGCGCAAAAAGGGATTGCTACGGTCTCCGGGGTGGAAATGTTTCTCGCGCAAGGCGTCGCGCAATGGGAAGTCTGGACTGGCAAGCACGCGCCAGAAGCTGCCATGCGCCACGCTGTCCTTTCCGCTCT
>CAZGBQ010000052.1:0-23152 GCA_964524045.1 uncultured Acidobacteriaceae bacterium | reverse complement strand
TAGGGTCAGAATAGTACATAACTTCTTTATTTTGAATGAGTTAACTGCCGATTCCGAGACCACTTTCTCTTACTTTGACTCGCGCGCGAGCCTTTCCTGTGCGCTTCGCAGGCTGTGCAGCGCCTCGTGGTATTTGAGGCTCGCTCGATCGCCAGGGAAATAGACCACTGTAACCTCAGCGAATTCGGACTCCGGATCTAACTCCCGAAGCACCACAGCGCAACGCTGGTCATGGGATAGAAGAGTGTTATTGATCATAGGCAAATCGAAGAACCCTACGGTGAGAAGTTTGTCCACCTCTGGTTCCCGATCATGGGGAGCGCCAGGCGCGCTGACCTGTAAATGAATCGTGATCTCCCTGTTCGCGAGATCGGTTTCCAGCACCGCCATAGCGAAATGACGGGGCTGGAACTCTATTTCCTGGCCTCCTGGCTCTCGCTTACCTTGGGAAGGGAGACCGATGTCATGTTCGTAGAAAGCTACTCCTTCTGGCTGCCGAACGAGCGCGCTGAGGTCAACCGGCGCTTCCTCGGCCATGCCCGCCTCTTGCAAGGCACTAAGTTGTCGCCCACTGATTTCGCGGGCAAGTCTCCGCAAGCGATCAATGTACAACCGATTGGCTGGCACTCGGGAATCAAACTGCTGGGACACTCGCTTGAAGAGAGGGGTGAGATCAATGGAATCATGGAAGTTATAGGCAAGCAGCTCAAGCCTGAGCATATCCCGCTCGGGAGTAGTCTTGCCTGATTGCAGGAACGATCCCATTATGGAGCTGAACATTTCCTTCCGTAGGGAAAGGTCCGTCTCTTCTCGTCGTCCCATGAGTTCGGCATAAAGACGCTGGTTGCTGTCAGCTTCTTGCAGCACGGTAAGACGATGGCTGCCGTAGATTCCCACGAGGGCGACAGCCAGCGCGGTCAATAAGCTGCCCGCAGGCTTCATAACGGTGTCGATTTTGTCCCATCTGTCCTTCGCGTCTGCCACTGTTACCTCCTTCTCAAAACGTACCTGCCGTTAGCCAGACTGATTAATTCAAAATCATATCGGATGGGATCGTCATAGGACGCTACTACGACGCTCGCTCGCTGGGCTTGGAATTCCACCGTGAAAGAGCAGCGGCCTCTCACCGGCACAAACATTCGATAGCTGCCCTGTTTGTTGGTCTGACTCTGGTAAACACGGTTCCCACAGATAATTTGGGTCCGTACTCCTGCTCCGATGTTCTTGCCGTCCTTCCACAAGGTCCCATAAATATCCCCTCCATAAGTCCGGACGGGAAGCCAGAAACCGACAAGTAGACACATCAAGATGATAGATTTCACTGGAATAATCTCCGCTAGGGTTGTCCTCGGCTCGGGCTTCGAGTATCATCCCCTTTCCGAATTTTTTGTCAAAGAGTGTCCTTCAACTGAACTATCTTATTCCTGGGTCACGAGGTACTCGGAAACAAATTTGCCGGGCGAGCTGCCGTAACATCTGATGAGTCCGGTAAGTCGAGAAGTGTCTGTCCGTTCGTCAATCCTTACCAGAAAAGCCCCTCCCAGTACTCACATGGTCTTACAAACCAGCGCGCGGTTATGGCAACTAGACCACCGGTCGATTCGAACGCGTCATTCGGCAAGTAGGCGACGTCGTGCGCGAAGCCGACCTGATCGCGATAGAACCGCAGCGCTCAGCACTCCCCGAGCCGGGGCGAAGCAAGTCTGTTCGGCCACTTCTTCCAGAGGGCATCACAGTCTGGGCGCATAGAAGATCTGTAATTGCGCTGACAACTAAGCTAACTCATTGATTCGATGATTTTCGTTCCGGAGCTTTCAGTGGCTGTCGCCGCAAAGCATCTGGCCCGCCAGCCTGTGCTAAATCGCAGAAGTACGAAACTTACTTCGGATACCCCACAAGTCTGTAAAGAAATCGCGAAGAAGCGTTCGGTCGATTGCGGCTTGCGCATGCATTGGAAAACGAAGAATCAACAACTTCAAGGGGTGGCTACTGGAGTGCTGTCCGTGGAACTACGTCAACAAGGCCACGAGGTCGACATGCAACTAGACAGCGGTTATTTCTCCGAAATGCCTTCTTACGAACAAGGAACTCTCCAGGAGATGTACGAATCGCCGGAGCTATTCAATGAGGGACTACTAAGCTTTCGGTATCCCATATATCACGCCACAGACGAAGAGCTTGACTATTTTCTGGGAGGCATGATCCGCAGCGCGAGCAGAGCCGTAGGAGGAGTGACAAGGACGATTGCACGATCACCGATTGGAAGGGCCGTAGGAGGCGCGGCAACCACAATCGGAAAGGCTGTTTCCGCAGTAGATAAGGTTGTGCCGGTGTCAATGTTAACCAGCGCAGTGACACGGACTCCTCTAGGAATGGCATTCCGCGCCGGCCTTGGTGCAGCGCAAGCCGCTGCGGAGGGCCGAAACGTATTCCAGGGAGCAGTGCGATCGCTAGCCCCGGATGTCGGAACACGGTTCTTTGTCGACACCGCGATCGCCGCGGCACGTGGGCAGAACGTTTTGGACGCAGCCAAGAAGGCGGCGCAGGCAGGAATCGGAGACGTACGCAAGAGCCTACAGCTCGCCGCGATGGTCGCTCCCTTCGTGCCGGGTATCGGTTCAGGCGTGGCCGCTGCTATTGGCGCAGCAAATGCGCTGGCAGCAGGGCAGCCGATCACCGACGCGCTCATCGCCGCGGCGCGGAACGCGGTTCCTGGCGGCGCGATCGCTCAATTTGCATTTGATACAGCCATGAATCTGACCAAGGGGAAAAACATCGGAGATGCGCTCTTGGAATCCGCTCGAGCGCGTCTGCCAGGCGGTCCGGCGGCTCAAGCGGCTTTCGACGCCGCTCTTACGCTCGCGAAGGGAAGAAATATCCAGGATGCTTTGTTTGCCGCAGCGGGGCGCGTGATGCCGAAATCCCCTTACGCATCCGATGTGCTGTCGTTTGTAAAGAAAGTCGCGGCAGGCCAAAACATCCAAAGAGCGGCGCTGTCCACAGCGGGCAATTTCATCCTCGACAAGATTGAGCGGCGCACTGGCCCGATCGCCTCAAGAGTGCAGGCCACAATACCGCGCGCACCAATAGCAAGTCTCCCTCGTCCTGGGATTCCTCCATGGCGTCGCGAGTTACCAGAAATTTCCGTGGAGTACACGCGACCCGCGTGGCTGTGACCCGAAGAGGGTGCGACCTGACTGCATACGCGGTCGCTTAGGAAGCCGACCTCTTGAGCGCATCGACCGCGCGCGGTGCAAGAGTGGCAAACCACAAGCTGTATGAATTGAGAGGAGCCATTTTTATCGGTGCTGCCCGGTTTTATCTAAATGCTCTTTCATAGTGAATCCGAAACCAAGTTCCTTGGTTCGCTTCGGGGACCGAGCATTGCGAAACCAATTTCGCATCGCCTTACGAGATTTCAGGGACTTAACCGTGGAACGACGATTGCACATTGCGTCGCCAGATTTTCGAACGTCACGTGATGAGAGGAAGGTGAAACATGCACGACATCGGTCGCACACAACAGGAGTTCCCCGGAGAAATGCAGGAGTTTCAGACAGAGGCTTTCGAGTTTGGTGAAACCGGAGAGGTCACCGGCGAGAGCCTTGGAGAATCGTTTGAATCTGGATTGCAGGAAGCGGAGAGCTACGAGGCGTACGAGTCTCAGGAATCTTCTTTGAACGAAGCTCAGGAGATGGAACTCGCCTCTGAGCTGCTCGGGGTGAGTAACGAAGCGGAATTGGACCACTTCCTCGGCAGTCTCATCAGTTCTGTCGGCAGGGGCCTTAAGAGGTTTGCCGGGTCATCGTTGGGTCGAGCGCTCGGCGGTCTGCTGAAACCGCTGGCCAAAAAGCTACTGCCAATCGCGACCGGTGCTTTAGGCACTTTTATTGGTGGTCCCCTGGGTGGGGTTGCTGCGAGTCAGCTCGGGAATCTTGCCAGCCGCGCATTTGGCCTGGAGCTTGAAGGTATGAGTTCCGAGGACGCGGAGTTTGAAGTGGCGCGCCGCTTTGTACGGTTTGCTTCGGCCGCCGCCAAGAACGCAGCCAACGCACCACCGAGCGCGGACCCGCGCACGACGGCGCAAATCGCGGTTACGACGGCAGCGCAGCAGCACGCGCCTGGCTTGCTCCGCGGTGGCGTGTTGCCTGTCCCGGTCGCGTCACCCGCGTTTCCGGCCGAACCAGCGGTTACGTCCGCCCAAGCTCCCTGTCATTGCCATCACACGCGCCGCAAAGGCGTGTGGGTCCGGCGCGGCCGGCGGATTCTTCTGATTGGAGTCTGAATTCATGCTGCGGGCAAGCTTGGCCTTGCGACTGATAGAACAGGAGGCGCGAGCTTTGCTGACTCGGCTGGCGCTGGTGAAGCCATTTGCTCTAAACGACCCGATGGTTCTAGCCGCCAGCGTGCCCATTCCGGCACAGGCCGCCATTGAAACCTATTTGGCCAAAGGCAGGGGGCAATTAGCGCGAATGGTCAAGGAGTTCATCCGTTGGCTTCGGGTTGGCTGGGTAAGCATCCCCGTCAGCCAGGTGCAACGCAGGTTTTCGTTTCTTCGGTTGAGGTTCAACGCTGTGCTAACGCAGTTCGACATTTTCGCCGCGGTGATGACACAACGCAGCCAAAGCGAAATAGGAGTGTGGCTTTCAGGTTTGGATGTCGCCTCCGCCGACGCAATCTCCTTGCCGGGGAGTTATTACACGCCGCCGCCAATTGTCTGCTATCTCGACCGCGGGCATGGAGCAGCAATTCGCCGTGCCCGCACTCGGCTGCCGGGGGGCGGGGAAAATCCCGTCGCCGTCGTCCGCATACCCCGCGAGCGAATGGTAGGCAGCGGCATCGCCTCTTCGCTCGTTCACGAGGTTGGCCATCAGGCGAGCGCGTTGCTGGGTCTTGTGAATTCGCTGAGGCCACTTCTCCGAGGATTGCAAACGACGCCAAATCCCGACCGCATCGCGTGGCAGCTGTGGGAGCGTTGGATATCGGAGATTGTCGCAGACTTGTGGTCTGTCGCGAAGGCTGGTGTTGGCTCAACGCTGGGCCTTATAGGCGTAGTGAGTCTGCCTCGCGTATTCGTAATGCGTGTCGACGTGAACGATCCACATCCGACACCGTGGATCCGCGTGCGACTTAGTTGTGCATTTGGTCAGGCACTCTATCCGGATCCGCAATGGGCAGCAGTCGGCAAGATTTGGGAGAGTTACTACCCCCTCGAGGGTCTCCAACCGGAACATCGGCGAATCTTCGCGCTGTTGGAGGGCACGATACCGGCATTCGTCAATCTATTGATGATGCATCGACCCGCGAGGCTGCGCGGCAAGTCGCTTCGAGAAGTGTTGCAGGCAGAGGAACGCCAGCCGTCCCGTCTTCGAGAGATGTTCCGACTCTGGCAACGGTCGAAGCCTGCCATGTACGCGACACGCCCGAGCATGGCCTTTGCTGTTATTGGGCAAGCGCGGGCGGACGATGCGATTAGTCCCGAGCAGGAGAGCGCTGCAGTGAGCCGTTTGCTAACGCACTGGGCCTTGCGTAGTTCGCTGGATGCTTCGGCGATCTGCGCCGGCCAAGCCGTCGGGCGAGTGGCCGGGCCCGCGCCGCAATCCGCAGTTTTGCACTAAGCAGAAGGAGGAGAAGAAAATGGCTGAGGAACATCAGAAATTCCAGAACCCCGAACTCGCGCAGGCACAGAGGGCCGGTGCCGGCGGCCCACACCCCGGAGGAGGTAGCGCGGTCACGCCTCCAACGCAGATTCAATTGCAGCGTGCAGCGATTCCCCCGCAACCCGCGCAGTTGCTGTGGGTGGTAATTCGCAACCGCACCATCGATTTCAATCAATACAAGAAATTCATCGATGGCGTCATGTGTTGCACGATCGACCTTCCAACTAAGACGGATACCAAAGAGAGCAAGCTCGACCTGCGGCTTCCATTCCCTGGCGTTCGCGCTTACAACCTGCTGAAGCTTGCCACCGAGTTGTACTTGATGCAGGAGTGTGGCGTCTTCAACTTCTGCAATGAGAAGACGCATCTGCAAGCCCACCAAGAGTTCACCGAGCGCTTCAAGGAGGGCGAAGAGGCGAACCGGCTCGGGAGGGATCTGACCGTACAAGAGATTTGTCGCCTGAAGGACACTTATCTTGTTGATCTCAAGAATGAAGTTACCGGCACTCACGAAGCATGGGTCCTGCCATACTTTGAGCTCATCCGCGAGAAGCTACAAGATGTGCCTCTGAAGTTCCCCGGGGCTACGCCGCCCAATTGCTATGGAATTCTGCGATCGAAGCTTTCCGATCCTTGCTTGCTGGAGCTCATCTGGTCTTACTGGCACGAGGAGGGAATGCTGGCCCAGACCATGAATGCGATCACGCGGCGGTTCCAAAATGTCCGGTCGAGCAGCGGACTCGATCCATTAGCTAATCTCGAAATTGATCCGCTCCGCCCATTGAATAACCTCCTGTGGGGCCACATTCAAGACGAGCAACATCGACTGACAATTACGCGGCGGACATATGAATACGATCATCACTACGGACTTCGACTAGTCGGCAAGGCCGTACCGGAGTTGCGTCCGGCTGACAGCCGCTCCAAATTCCTGGAGGCGTTCCATCAGCTCCTGCACGTCTGCACGATTTTCTTCCAGCAGGCCGACGACACAACCGTAATTCCCGACGGTTTCCCAGTGCTCAACGCTCTCCGCGAGGTACACCTGACTCTGGCACAGGGAGCGCACAACCAGTTCGGCGATTTGCCTTGGACCTCTCGCATCGAAATGCTCATGGAGATGTGGCTGCTCGCACGTCCAGAAATGCGCGAGTTCCTCCGTGGCCGCCTGATGGTGCCTTATCCGGAACCGTGGATGGACGCCGTAGATAGCATGAAAACGCTGCAGAAATGGAGCGACACGTCGATCCGAGAATTTCGCGATCTCGGCGTGTTCGGTGAACAACTCTTGCTCTCGATTCGGTACGACAATTGGAGTGTCTATAACGATGCGAACATAGCCGCAGCTTGGGTTACTTACTGGCGGCAGGAAATCCAGAGATACATCCACTCTTATCGAGCTGTGTCCGGCGTGGATCTGACACAAGAACCCGTGAACTCCACCATGCCGGCATTGTTGTTGCAGCGCCGGCTGGCGGTGCAGGTGGCCCCAACTCGCTGAGGACGCTTGGAGTGCTTGACTTTACATCGGCCCTTTACCTGGGTTTCCTGCATGACAGCCGTGAATTGCGTCCCTGGTCACAATTCACGATGGGGATGCCCGCAGCACTCGGTAGCCCAGGTACTACGGAACGAATAGCCCAGGAGATCGCTCAGTTACAGGGATGTGAGCGGGCCACGCTTGCAGCTTCGACACTGCATGTCTTTTGGGATTTGTTTCGGGTTATCGCAGATCCTCCGCCGGCGATCTTTTTAGACCGTGGAACGTATCCAATCGCCCGGTGGGGGATCGAACGGGCTGCAGCACGCGGGGCCCCGGTGCGCATCTTCCAGCATCACGATGCGCTCTCATTGCAGCGCGCGCTCGTACAAGAAAGCGCCGGAAGACGCCGGGTGATCGTCGCCGATGGATATTGCCCGAGTTGCGGGCGATGCGTACCGGTTGCCGAGTACTTGGAATTGGCCCGTGAGTATGACGCATATCTGGTTCTTGACGATACGCAGGCATTTGGAATTCTCGGGCACTCATCAGGTCCCGAAGCACCTTATGGGAGGGGTGGAGGAGGAATGTTGCGAAAGGCTCAAGTTGGCGGACGCGAAGTTGTGATGGTTTGCTCGATGGCCAAAGCGTTTGGAGTGCCGATGGCCATCCTCTCAGGATCTGGCGAAGTCGTCCAGCAATTCGAGGAGCAAAGCGAAACGCGCATTCACTGCAGCCCGCCGTCCATCGCCTCGCTACATGCAGCCGAAAACGCTCTCCGCAGGAATCGTGAAGAGGGAGACGCGGTTCGCAAGCACCTTGCGCAGCTCGTTCACTTTTTTCACAAACGGCTAAGTGAAATCGGGTTTGCCGGAACCCCAAGCCTGTTCCCAATTCAGAGTTTGCCGCCCGCTCCTGCTCTTTCAATTGTGGAGGTGCACCGCAGTCTTCTTCAAAGTGGAATTCGCGGCGTGCTTCATCGCCTCCGACACAACGACTACCCGCGACTCAGCTTCCTGATTACCGCGCGGCACACGTTCCATCAGCTCAACTCGGCCTTGGATGCAATTTCTAGGATTGTCCGACAGACACTCCGACCAGTCCTTCACACGAGGTGACACATGCCTTTCAACGAATACAGAGAAGAAACCGAGCTTTCAGGCGAAGCCGGGCTTGCTACTGAGTTTGAACAAGCCGCCGAAGGCGAACAGGAGCTCTATCCTGAGCTCTACCCAGAGCTGGAACAAGAAGCAGAGTGGGAGAATGATTTGGGGCCAGCTCCCCCGACTTCCTTCTCACGGCAGGAGTCGTGTCCTCCGAAGCCTACTTTTGTAGATTGTCCAGACCCCAAGCCGCCGTTTGAGGTGCTGGATCAATTCGCCTTCAATCAATCCAAGCTCATTCCCAAGCTGCATGGGCCCAAGATCGGCCACATCGTCCGCGCCATCGTGGACAGTCAGAAAAGAGGGAATCCCGTTAAAACCGTCCTCCTTGCCGGGCATACGGATACGGTTGGATCCGATGACGTCAATTTCAAGCTGAGTCGCGAGCGTGCCGAAGCGGTCTTGCACATGCTATGCCTCATTCTCGAAAAAACCTCCCCTGGAATCACGCGAGGAATAAAGTTTCAGATTACCCCTTGCGGCAAGCGTCAGCCAAAGTCTAAGCCGGAGATCAGCCGCCGCGTAGAGGTTTTCTTGGATCCGCCTCCGAAAGACCAGAAGCCTAATCCTCCCGATCACAGCCATTGCAGTGTTCCGCGAAAAAAGGGAGATACTGAATTAGAGCAGGAAGGTGAAGCCGAACTGAACGAGCTCACGCGCAGAGCCGCTACAGTCACTGCTCTTCCGCGGCTCTCCTTCTTTCAAAACGCCTCGGATTCGCGCCATCGGAACCATTTTCATTGCCAGGCCTCGCGCTGGTCGCGCGTGATTCGTGCCCTCGCTTCACCGAACGCCTCCGCGTGTCATCGCGCTGTGGGGCCGGCATCTTACGACACAGGAGCCGATATCATTCGGGCCATTGAAGCAGCTCATGCCTGCACGAGACAGCGTGTCCAGATTGTTCACATCTTCAGTCACAGCGGTGCCAATGGAGTCTATGGGTCATTGAGCGGGGGAACCGTCGGCCTCTACGTGAATGGCCCGGACTCCGGCTCTCGGGATTTGGGCGGGCGAAGCATTACCGATATCTCGACCGCTCCGCTCGCAGAAAACGTCGTGTTTGTGTTGCACGGATGCAACACGGCTGAGGGCGATGACAACTTCGCGCGATCTCTCTTTCAACGCCTCTCAGGGAAGCTGCGCGCGGCAAGAGTATTCGGCCATTTCAATTCTGGTTGCGCGGGGCGAGATAACAGCTGGAGGGAGTATTCTGCGCGCTCGACCGACGGCCATGTGCGCCACCGGACCCTTGCTCCGCAGTACAGCGGCAATGGCTGCTGCGGATAGTCAGGCCACTGAAGACGTGTCCGTGACTACTGGAGAAAGAAATGCTCGGCCAACAATCAGTCTGGCAACCCAGCAATGAGGTCTACGAGGAGCTGGTTGCCCCGCTCGGGATGCTTCTGGGCGATCCAAATGCCAAAAGCGAGTCAAAAGCTCTGACTTGCCCTCAGTCTGCGCACGTGACCGTGGGCCGCTTCCCGCGCTATCAGCAATCCATTCAGTCACTACCGTTGCAAGAGAGGGCGAAGATTCGCGGCCTTGCCCGATTAATCGTCAACAGCTTCCGGCCCGGTTGTCAGCCTTTAAACTCCATTCGTCTGGTTGGGCACGCCGACCGAGACGCGCAGCGAGGGACGGAGTTTGAAAAAAAGATCAGTGGTGAACGCGCTGCACGGCTCAAGGAAGCCCTGATCAGAGCCATTGCTAGTCCCGCAATTGTGGCGAGAATCAATTGGCGTACAGTTGCTGCTGGTTCGACACAATTGACTGTTCCGCTACCCAGAACGGAGCCGGATCGCGCCAAGAACCGTCGCGTCGAAGTCTTCATCAGCAAGGGGGCTCAATGCACTATTCCGCCGACTGCCAACCGTCCATTCGTCTCTTGGCTGCAGCAAGCATTGAACCGAACCCTCGGTCTCCGCTTACCCGCCACTGGTCATTTCGATGCCAGTACAAGAACTGCGCTGGCCTCTTTTCAAAGTAAGAATAGGCTGACTCCCTCCAATTTGTTTTCCCCTGCGCTTGTCTCTGCTCTGGCATTCGCCAGCCGGATTCCCGTACCATGCGATGTCGTTACACCAGTGGATGGTGGGTGTGGCGGGTTGGACTGCCCGTCGAGCCAACTTTCAGGCAAGCTAACGGTAAACCGCGCCGGTAAACCGATTGTGTTCGAGTTCTGCTGGTCTACACTTGGATTCAATCCGACCTTCCGCGGCGAAGTAGACGCGCTAGGCCCAAGTCACGACAGACTGCGTTTCTCGTGCCGACGAGACAAGATCGTTTCATGCCCTGAGGGGCCCGTTGGGCGGCGGCGTCCCGCATGGAAGTACCAAGGGGCAGTAGTGGCTTCGGGGAGCGGTTTAGGAGATCCGTCGGATTGGCACTTCAGCTTTCTGCAGACGGTGCGCTCCTCTCGCTGGCTGGCGATCTATAGCGGCAGTAAGGCACTGGAATGCGTTGTTAACAATGCACGGGATGCTCTCGTGGGGCCAGGCCAACCGGACAATCCCCCTTGGTTTTGTTCAGGCGCCGTACAGGATCTCTGTTCGGGTAAGACCGCAGTCATGGAGGATTCACCAGCCATAAGCTTTCCGGTAAAGCACCCGCAAGATGCGACTCAGGAGCTGAGAATCGTATGCTTTACTGCGAAGTTTGAGATTTGGCTAGGTGTTAAGAAAAAAACAGACCCCCCTCCTAAGGCAATTCTGCTTGCTCACAAACACATCGACGTAGCCCGCCAATGGAAACTGCGGCAAGGTGGTACCGTGAGCAGTCCTTCGTCTTGGCTGTTTTTTGGAGGCCAAAAGGAAACCAAGTCGGCTACTGGTTCGGGACCAACGACGCCGGTACTTGTTGGCTCAACAGCGAACCAACAAGGCACATCGTGCCCGAAGGTTGCAACAACCAACGTTGAATGCTCGGAACCGGGCGATTTCCCTGGACTCCTAGTCTCTGACCTACCGGATTGCCCCCCGCCGGACTCCGATCCACCGCTCTCGCCTTGTCAGCCTGACTAAGATCGCGTCGCATCGCCTTCAATCCACTCTCTGTCGCTTCACACATCCTATTGATTCTTATCCTTTTTCCTCAGGAATTTGCTTGCTTTCTCCCTTTGCGCGATTCGCCTTTAGCCTCCAAGCCGCGCGCCTTAACTGAAGGGCTCTATCCGTCAAGCCGAGCCTTTTCGCCGCCCGGTGCCAACTCCCATTCTCTTCTGCGACAGCTCCTCGCACAGCAACGTCTTCGGCTGCGCCGCTGATCTCTCGGATCGTTGCGCCGAGAACCACTGCTTTGTGGACCGCGCGTTCGAACTCTCCATCGCACCAAACGCGATCCGTGGAGTTTCGCTTTGGACGTTCCTCCTCGGCTACGTCTCCTACCGTAATTGGCCCGCGCCCGGTATGTCGGCGCACCATCCGTTGAACGGACTGGCGCAGCTCTCTAATGTTTCCCGGATAGTTCCTTTCCACTAAGTATTTGAGCACGTCGTCGCCGATTCTCGGTGGTTGACCTGAGGAGCAAGCTTCTTTGGCGAAGTGACTCGCGAGCGTAGGAATATCCTCTCGCCTCTCTCGCAATGGCGGCAAGTGACAGCTCCAGGTTGCCAGGCGGTAATACAGATCCGGCCTGAATCGGCCTCCGTTTCCTTCGGGCCGCAGTTCTCGATTGCTCGCGGAAACCAGTCGAAAGTCAGTCTTCTGCCAGGTGTTGCTACCGACACGCTTGTATGTATGTTCCTGCACGACGCGGAGCAGCTCCGCTTGCAGCGTATGCGGTAGCTCTCCGACTTCGTCCAGAAAAAGTGTGCCCCCGTCCGCACGCGCGAATGCGCCCTCGCGCGCTGAAATTGCTCCCGTAAATGCTCCTCGGTCGTGTCCAAAAAATTCGCTGCCGGACAGTTCCGGCACCACGGTCGTACAGTCCAGGATGATTAGGTCGCCCTTGTGACCCCTTGAGTCGAGGGTGTGAATCAAGCGCGCTATCAGTTCCTTACCAGTGCCGCTTTCCCCGCTGATTAGAACTGAAGAGGAGGTGAATCTTGCAATTTCGATAACTGCGCGCAAGACGCGCGTCCAGGCTGTGCTCCTGCCGACAAGGTTTTCTCGTACGATCGGGGAATCGAAGATCTCATCGACTGCGTTCCATCTCTCGAATCGCGCCGCCAAATTCTCAATTACGTCGGCTTTCTCCTCCCAAACCATCACGTCCGACGCGCCGGCATGAAGCAGTTCCCAACCTTTTCCATCAGTCATGTTCTCTTGCTTTAACGCCAACACTAGGATTCGTGCGTTCCCCCCCGCACTGGCCTCTCGTAGAAAGCCGCAGACCTGGTCGTTGTAGCTGTCGATTATCAGAACACCGGGCTTGGGCTGGCAGCTCCAGTCATAGGCCGTCGTTTCGATTCCCCTGCACAGCAACTCCTTTGCCAGCGTCCGAATGCGCTCCTCAAGGGTCTCCGTCAATGAATGAGCCCAAATGACCATGACGCCTCAGGCTGGGTGAGGGGGCTGGACTAGTCAACGAACGTGGCCCAGAGTGCGCTTACAAACGAAACTATCAGCAGAGACCCGAGTTTGTCTGATTTAGAGTTGGACTAGCCTTGTCGTCGCCTCCCTCGTCATGACTCTCTAGAAGGACGCTTCCCGTTGTCCGCAAATAAGCGATTGCCCCGAGAGGACAATGGAAACCCCGTCAACCTGATAGCTCGCTGCAGTAAAAGTGCAGTTGGGCTGGGAAGCGTTTCATAGGTGGCTGTGGAAATCTCCATTCGTCCCACCCTGCCTACTTGGGTCGATGTCAAATCCATTCACTTACATTTCGAGACGCAGCTCCGTAAATGATTGGTTGGAGCGTTTCAACGGAGATTCTTTCAGCTTCATGGCGAAATCGCGAGGAATTTACAGCGGATGCCGTCCCCTTGGCTCGCGGCTGACGACCGAGGTAGCCCGCGAGCTTTGCCAGCGTGCCGGGTGCAAGGCCTACCTCGTCGGATCGATTAGCTCGATAGGGAACAAATATGTGCTTGAATTGAAGGCGGTGAACTGCCAGAACGGAGTCACGATAGCGGAAGAACAGTCGGTTACTGCGTCCAAAGACAACGTGCTGGACGCACTGGGTGAAGCAGCGTCGAGGCTATCGCTGTCCATGACCGTCAGCGTTTGAAGAGTCGCAAGGACAACCCAACACGCTCCAAAGCCGGCTAGCCATCCTCGAATTGTTCAATTCGGGGACCGACAAGAATCCTGGAAATCTCAGTTTACCGACCGCCCCAAGCCCCTGCATGGCCTGACACATGCAAGGCGCTGCGGACAATAAGAAAACAATGGGAAGTATGCCGAAACTCGCCGAGATGAACGAACGGAGTGATTCCTACGAGGACTGGCACACTCCAAATGGGTTCCGCGCGGAGAAATCCAACTTCTACGCAAGACTACGCTGCATCCCACTAAATCCTTAAGGGAGCAGTTAAAGCCAATCGTTTTTTTTTATGAATATTAACAAGAATCTGCTTGACTTATGCCTTAAGTACCGCGTATATAGCGCTATTCTTCTTGCCACCTAGAGACTAGTCGCTCCAGTCTCCCGGCGGCGGAGTGCGACGATGTGGATCGTTAGGGCCAGTCCCCTGTCCTCGATCAGCGGCACAGTTGCCTTTAGAACTTGTGAGATTTGCCCCGATTATTACAAAGCTGCGTCGCGACACCTCCTTACCTTTTCCCAATTTGCCGGGCACCGGCCATTAACGGTCCTCCGCCAAACAACGGCCGTGATAGCCGGGCAATTGACCCACGGCCCAGGCGACTCTTTACCGGACTTGGGTTGTGTTTATCCATTTGCATGTAATTTTGGCGCAGCGGGTTCCTCGGAGCACTCGTCAGATGGTTTAGACCGACCGGCCTGGATTTGCCGTATGACTTGGAGGCGGTATGAAGAAGCTCATCTTCATCGTTCTTTTGCTTGCGATTCTTCCAGGCGTATCTCACGCTAATATCGCGCTGGTGCAGCACGCGAGCAAGGACGCGGGGACAACGACAGCTGCCTCACTTGTGTTCAACTCGAATAATACGGTCGGCAACTGGATTGGAGTTTGCATCCGAGGAGGCAATTCCAGTTCGCAAGTCTTCACGGTCACGGATTCCCAAGGAAACGTGTACAAGCTAGCGAAGCAAATTGGTTTCACTGCGAGTCAGGTGACACTGGCTATCTATTATGCCGAGAACATCCAGAGTGGTGTGAACACTGTCACTGTGTCCATGACGGTTTCAGGCCCGCTTCGCTTCGCCATTCTGGAGTATTCGGGAGTTTTGACCTCGAGCTCGCTTGACGTCGCCGCTGGAGCGACAGGAACGAGCACGTCGCCAAATAGCGGCAATTTGACGACCACCGCAAGCGGTGAACTGTTGCTGGGGGCTGTTGCCACAACGAATTCAGGCACGTTCACGGCCGGAAGCGGTTATGGCATCAAGGAATTTGTTCCTTCGGAGCCGAACACAAAGCTAATTGCGGAAGATCGGATACAAGCAGCTGCGGGTACTGCTTCAGCTAGTGCGTCAATCTCTGCATCTGACACTTGGGGCGCCATACTTGCAACATTCAAGCCGGGCAGCGGAGGAGGCAATGCGCCAAGCATAACCAGTCTTTCGATCAACGCGGGGACAGTCGGTGCCACGATTACAATCAACGGCACGAATTTCGGCTCAACACAGGGCACTAGCACTGTGACCTTCAACGGCGTGCAAGCACCAATAAACTCGTGGAGTAATACGGCGATCTCAGTGATAGTCCCAAACGGCGCTACAACGGGCAATGTTGTGGTGACAATCGGAGGCTTGGCAGCCAACCGTGTGGCCTTCATGGTGGTTCCTCCCACTCCGGTAGGGGTGGGCTTCGTGCAAGGGAACTATTTCGCGATTCAGAGTTCCCCGTCGAGAACAGTCGTGACAGCGACGATTCCCTATCCTCAGCCGCAAACCCACGGTGACTTGAACGTGGTGGTGATTGGCTGGCGCGAGACCGCTAATCACATTGCATCGGTCACCGACACGGCCGGAAATTCGTACTCCGTCGCGGCCCCGGCATTATTACTTTCGGACTCTGGTCAGGCGATCTATTACGCGCCGAATATTGCCGCAAACGTATCCAACTCCGTCACTGTGACGTGGTCCGGGGGGGTGCTCCGACCCGAGATCCACATTTGCGAATACAAAGGGCTTGCCACCACAAACCCGCTAGACGTGGCTGTTGGTAACTCCGCAACCACAGGTACTTTGAACGATAGCGGGGCTGCTACCACGACGAATGCCAATGACGTGCTGATCGGCTCAAATTTGGCGGACAGCAATACCACCGCCGCGGGGGCCAATTACACAACTGAAGTGCTAACGACCCCTGGTTTTGATATCTACGAAGATAGAATTACCACCGCAACCGGGAGCTATCACGCAACGGCAACAACGAGCAATTCGGCCAACTGGATTGCACAAATGGTGGCCTTCAAGGAGTTGCCAAACCAGCCGCCAGTCGTCAATGCGGGGCCGAACCAGACCATCACACTGCCAACAAACACGGTCACGCTGAGTGGCACCGCGACGGACGACGGCCTGCCAAATAACACGCTAAACATCTCGTGGTCTCAGGTGAGCGGGCCGGTCGGAGTGACTTTCAATAGTCCAAACACGGCTGTGACGCAAGCCACGTTCCCAGGAGTAGGCACGTATGTTCTCCAGCTTTCAGCGGGTGACTCGCAATTGACCAGCAGCGCGACAACCACCGTTACTGTGTTGTCGCAGACAACGTACACCGTCAAGTTGACGCCCCCAATTGCTGGACCAAATGTAGTGGGAGCAACTCAGACGCTCGCGGCCGTTCTAACGGGTACGACAGGAGCGACAACGACACCTGTCATTGGAGCGACTGTACAATTCACGGTCACAGGGCCGAACGCGACCAGCGGAAGCGCGACCACCGATTCTACCGGAACGGCGAAGTTCACCTACACCGGTGCGCACAGCGGAACGGATACCGCACAGGCTTCCTACACCGGACAGAACTCGAATTCCGCAAATGTGACTTGGCTGGTGCCATCGCAGCCAATATCAACCACCACCATTTTGGGGCAGTTCTTTCCGTCCGACCTTCCCCCGAGCGGAGGACCGTACTATTTCGACACCTTGCCCTCAGCCAAACCCTTGTTTACGCAATACTTTCCCTCAATCGCGTTCAATCCTCCTAGCGGTGTCATTCCTGGGAACAACGTCGTGAACACGAATACCAGTCCCTTCACTGATGTCACTACGGATCAGAACGGAAATTATTCCGGCACTATAGCTGTGCAAGGAAATGGATACCAGGCAGGCGCCGTAGGGGGACCATTGCGTGCCTTCCAAGCCGTTTTCACCGGCAACTACACAATATCAACTGCAGGCAACGCGATAATTTCGATTTATGTCGATAACAGCTTCATTCTCGGGATCGGGGGTGGTGCCACGCGGGTAAGCGGTCCTCTATCTCCTTCGCTGACGGTAACGCCCTTTTATCAACTGCCCGTTATGGGGGCCGCCTCAACGCAAACTGGCGGGTTTTCGATGACGGTTAACTTCCCTAGTCCAGGCACTTACCCCTTTGAACTGGATTATGTCGAATGTTGTGGAGGCAATCCTTTTGACCCTATGTCATTAGTCATGATCACGGGACAGGTGAGCGGTAGCGGCTTTGGGCCTGGTATGCCTCCTAGCGGCTCTATCTTGCTTACTCCTACGAATCCATCTTCCCTGCCAACTGGACAGAGCCAATCTTTCACAGCATTCGTAGTCGACGCATCCGGCGCTGCGATTCTGAACACCACAGTAGCTCTCAATGTAGCTGGTGCCAATTTGCTGCAACTTACGGCCGCGACCGATTCGACGGGACATGCGTCGTTCCAATACACCGGGACAAATGCGGGAACCGATACCGTTCAAGCCTCAGCGAATAACAGCGGCTTGGGGGAATACTCCAATCAGGTGAGCATGACATGGACTGTTGCGTCTGGTAGCGGCGCGATTACGTTTGTTCCGCAAGGCTGGATTGGCTCGCCGACCAACGGCGCGGTCGTTCAGGGGCAAATGCCGATTACAGTCGCTTCCGGTGTAAACCTTTCCTCCGGCACGCTGACCTACTGGCCTCTCTCGAACCCCAGTGCAGTCACGACCTTGAATGCCAACACAACCGGTAGCGGCACAGTTGGCACATTCGACGCCACGCTTCTGCCGAATGGGGGATACGCGATTCAACTCAATGCCGTTGCGAACGGCACCTCACAGACCAGCTACATCACGGTCACAGTGGTCGGTGACAACAAACCAGGACGACTCAAATCGACCGTGACTGAGTTCAAGGTTCCGTTAGCAGGAATTCCGATCAGCATCACGCGGACGTACGACAGCCTTGAACGGAGTCAAAGCGAAGATTTCGGTCTTGGATGGAAGCTGGGCACGACCGTTGGTCTTAGCGTCGACTCGAAGATGGACGTGACGTTCAACTTCAACGGACAGAGGGAGACGTTTTACTTCCTAGCGCAGCCGCAATCCTTTTACTTCGCCTGGATCTTGTATCCACAGTACGTGCCGCAACCCGGCCTGCATGGAACATTGACATCGGACGGTTGTTCTCCCGTTTGGGTCGCTTTGGGAACATTTGAGTGCCTATTGACCAAGACCGCGTACCAGCCAACGACGTACTTCTATACCGACCCAAGCGGGCGCACTTATACGATTTCCGCTAACGGGCAATTGCAATCGATCAAGGACCTGAATGGGAATACTCTCACGATTGCGCCAACCGGAATCACAAGCAGCGTAAATGGTGTCGTGGTTCCCTTTGTCCGTGACTCGTCAGGACGAATCACCCAAATCACGGACTTAAACGGAAACAAGTACACCTATTCCTACGACACCAATGGAAATCTCCAGTCGGTGCAGTATCCAGGATTGACAGCCGCCGAGACGTTCACCTATGCCGGAGACCATTCCCTGCTGACGGACACCGACCCGCGTGGCAACGCCTCGACGGCCACGTACGATTCAAGTGGCCGGCTGCAAACTCTGACCGACGCGATGAACAATAAGTGGAGCTATTCCTATAACCTGACGACAAACACGACGACCACGACGAACCCAGACACTGGCGTCGTGACCGAAACGAATGACAGCTTTGGGAAACCGCTCACTGTCACTGACCCGCTCAATCAGACCACTACCTACGCGTATGACACCAACGAAAGCCTCATCAGCATGACTGACCCGCTCACCAAGACAACGACCTACACCTATGACGCGAACGGGCTCCAGACCTCGGTTACCGATCCGTTGCAGCACACCAGCACAAAGACCTACAACCAGTTTGGCGGCGTGGTCACCGCGACTGATGCCGCGAACACGAACACGCAGACCGTGACTTACGATGCCAATTTCAATCCTATGAAGGTCACAGATTTGCTTAACGGAGCGGGCACGCTAGTCGCTTCTGCCATCTACGATCAGCTGGGCAATTTGTTGACTTTCACTGACGCCAACAGCAACACCACACAGTTTGTCTATGATGCAAAAGGAAATCCCACTGCAATCTCAGACTCGATCAACGAAACCATGCATTTCTCGTACGACGCGATGGATCGAGTCATCAGTCAGACTGACCCGAATGGGAACCCAGCCACCCAGTTCGCGTACGACGCACTGGGCCGCCTCAAAACGAAGACGGAGCCACTAAACAAAGTCACCAGCTACGTCTACGACAACAACGGGAACAAGACCTCTGAAACCGACGCAAACAACCACACCACCAGCTACCAGTACGACGCGCTGAATCGCGCGAGCAAGGTCACTTTCCCAGACAACACCTCCAAGCCGTACACATACGATTTTCGCGGGAACAAGCTGACCGAAGTTGACCAATTGGGGCGCACGACGAACTATGTCTACGATTTGGCGGGCCAGTTGACCAGCGTTACCTACGCTTCTGGAACGCCCGACGCCGGAACCGTTAGCTATACCTATGACGCCGACGGCAGGCAGAAAACGGTGAAGGACGAACTGGGCAACACGACAACATACAATTACGATGCCGCCGGAAGGGTCACGAGCATACAAGATGCGATGAGCAACGTCACGAATTACGCGTACGATGCCGACAACCGCAAGACAAGCATGACGGATATGAACCAGCACACAACCAGCTACAGCTATGACGCTCGCAGCCGTCTGACGACGACAACGTATCCGATCGTGCCCCCCGCCGCGCAACCTACGACCACACTGAACGCCTTCGACGGCATGGGGCGGCTGCTGTCGGTTACCGATCAGGCTGGGAACGTGACGATTAGAACCTATGATGCGGTTGGCCGTCAGGTCTCCTTGAAAGATGCCCTCACGAACGTCACTCAATATGGCTACGACGCAAACGGCAATCTTGTTAGCCTGAAGGATGCGGCTGGCCGACCCGCCACCACGTACCAATACGACGCCCTGAATCGCCGCATTAAGCGGACACTCCCGCTCGGCCAGGCTGAGACCTACACTTACGACACCGTAGGCAATCTGGCGACGAAAACAGACTTTAACGGAAAGAAAACCACGTACAGCTATGATGCGCTGAACCGGTTGCTATCAAAGGTACCCGACCCCTCGCTAAGTCAGCCGACTGTGTCGTTCACGTACTCGTCAACCGGCAAGCGGGCCTCGATGGCCAGTGCCAGCGGCTCGATCACCTACACCTACGACAATCGTGACCGCCTGAAGAGCAACGCCACACCACAGGGCACGGTGAGTTATACCTACGACGCCCACGGCAACGTGTTGACGATTACGTCCTCCAACACCAACGGCGCTTCCATGACGTATGCGTACGACGCGTTAAACCGGCTTTCGAGCGTGACTGACAATCGCCTGCTGGCGCAGGGCGCGGCTTCAGGAAAGACGGCTTATACCTACGATGGAGTCGGAAACGTCCTGGGCTACAGCTATCCCAATACGGTTCAGATTGCGCCAACTTATGACCCGTTGAATCGGCTGACGCAGATCAGTTCGTCGAAGAGCGGCGTGCTGGCAAGTTATGCGTACACTTTGGGCGCGACGGGAAACCGACTCTCGGCTGTCGAGCAGAGCGGAAGGACAGCAAGCTATGGATACGACAACGACTATCGCCTTACCTCCGAAGCGATTACGAGCGATCCGAGCGGACACAATGGCACCGTGAGCTACACCTACGACGCGGTCGGAAACCGATTGCAGCAGTCTTCCACGCTCAGCGGGATAACTGGCGGCACGTTTAGCTATGACTCCAACGACCGGTTGACCACCGACGGCTACGACGGTAACGGCAACACAGTTTCCTCGGGCGGACTCTCCTACACTTTTGATTTTGAGAACCGCCTCGCGGGGAGTGGCGGCCTGAGCATCGTGTACGACGGCGATGGCAACCGCGTGAGCGAAACCGTTGCCGCAACGACGACGAAATATCTTGTGGACACACTGAATCCAACCGGCCTGCCGCAAGTACTGGACGAGGTCGCGAATGGCTCGGTGACGCGGACCTACGCCTACGGTTTGCAGCGCATCAGCGAAAATCAGCTCATCAGCGGGGTTTGGACGCCGAGTTTCTACGGCTACGACGGACACGGCAACGTGCGATTCCTTGCCAACATGGCAGGCGCGGTGACGGACACGTACCAATACGATGCCTTCGGCAACCAGATCGCCAGCACTGGCTCCACGCCGAACAGCTACTTTTACAGCGGTGAACGCTTCGACTCCAACCTCGGCTTCTACGATCTCCGCGCTCGCTACTACCGCCAGGCCTCCGGCCGCTTCTGGTCCCGCGATCCGATTGAGGGTAAACTCTGCTGCGGCCTCAGCTGGAATTCGTACATCTACGTGAAGGACAACGCGGTCAATGCCATCGACCCGACCGGACTGGACACTCTTGATGAGTACCTGGCTGAACAGACAAATTTGTTCATCCAAGTGCGAAAGACCATCAAGTATTACGAACTGGCCGCTTGCCTTGACTATGCTGAACTGTCGATTCTGCTTCTGTACCCAAATCTATACTCGCTTCCAGCGGCAGAAATTGCCCAAATATTGGGCACCGCTTACAATCGGTGCCTGGCTTCGATTGGCGGCCTAAACTAGGGCTGGAACTCGATACTTCGGTCGAATCGACCCTAAGCACGAGAACACGAACCCGTCAAGTGGGATAAGAAACAATGGAAGAAGTCATAGACCTGGAAACAAGGATTCGGGCGTTCGAAGAAGTCCTGAATGTGTGTGCTCCATTGTACCGAACTGGTGACGATTTATCGCGTGCGCTCTGTCAGCTCTGGGTGACAATGTCTGCGAGCGTTTTGCTATCTTGCGTCGAGTCAACCTACCCCCAGGAGGTGGAAGCGGCAAGGAGCTTGAGCAGATTTCAGAGCTTGCTAGGCGCACGAGCGCTTCTACTCAATAGCGAGAACATCGCCAGAGCCCTAGCCAACTTGCTCGATGCGCTCAAATCCGGAGACCGCGCAGGCTCAACGAAGGCCATTGGGGAAACGGGGATTTTGGAACTTTGTCCCGAAACCGCGCGGCTGCATGACGAACTAGAGACAATTACGGCGTCAACTTTGGGACAAGGCCGCATCATTCCGTTGGTTGAACTTGCGCTGTTCGCGGTCGAAGCGCGAGAGTTCGAGCGTGCAACTAGGTACATATCCGAAGCACTTACACTTTACCCCGAATCTCCAGAGTTACACGTGCTCCTCACACTGAAGGGACTAATCGCTTTGAACTCGGGAAATATTGCAGAGGCGAAAAGTTACCTAATTGAATCTGTCCGCGTCTGCGAAGAAGACGAGTTACAAAGCGTCCGTTCGTTCAGCGTCCTGCTCGCCAACGGGCTTGTTGCTTGCGGCGAGATGGACGTTGTTATCGTCTACTTGACTCGATGCGCGTCCGTGTGGAAACACCAACAGAGACAAATTGCGGCATGGATTGCGATGCTCCGACATGGAAAACAACCGGATTTTGGCGCATCTACATTTCTTGGAGCTATGAACACGCCAAAGCTGAGGATTCCTTTACTTGTCGCACGCTGCTTATTGCTTGATAGCAAACCAAAATCGCCCCGCATGACACGGGCGCAGAGGCAAGAGATTCTAGCAGAGTACACGAGGCGGAATTTGGCGGCAATAAAAGGCAAGCTGGACATTGGGAAAAATTAGTCGAGCTAAGGTCAGCCGCTGGGGTTGCCTGACCAGCCTGGCTGGCGCCGTGACCGACACCTATCAGTACGACGCCTTCGGGAACCAGCTCGCCAGTACCGGCTCGACCCCGAATAGCTACCTCTACAGCGGCGAACGCCTCGACCCCAGCCTCAGCTTCTATGACTTGCAAGCGCGCTACTATCGCAAAAGGCGGAAGAACTAGGAGCGCAGGGAGCCGTACGCGACCGCAGCACGTCATGGCGAGAAGCTCGACTGTAGTAAGTTTGTAGTAGTTGTTGGTTCAGAACGAATCAATTCGCGTTCAAACGGGTCAAGACCTGGGCGTTGTAACTGCTTAAGGAGTATAGTAGAGTCCAAAATTTTCAGAACCGGACAGAACAGCAGCCAGGACCTCTCCGTTCTTAGTGCTGACAAAAACTAACACGGGACTCGAGGAAGAATGATGCAAGAAAAAGTAATGACGGAGGGCAATCTGGCTCGCCGCTCGCAGCGCTGCTTTACGTATGTACTTTGTAGTTATACTGGCGTCTAAAGCCGGCTTAGAACGCAATAGCAAGCACTCAGACGCATTCTTTTCCCGTCTTTGGGCTCTAAGGGCTTAAAATCC
>CAZGBQ010000051.1:18493-23341 GCA_964524045.1 uncultured Acidobacteriaceae bacterium | reverse complement strand
AGTAGGCCCAGCAATCTTCCTGCAGTGAGGCCATCATGACCGTAAGCACCGTAGCGAACCCCGCAGCCCTTGCACTTCAAGAGCGTTGGGAACGATTGAGAGGGCACAAGCGCACTATTTCGCGCGTGAAGCTCCTTGTGGAATGGGAATGCGCCGGATGCAGAGAAACCGCCAACGCCGTCACCGTGGATGTCAGCCACTCCGGCTGTATGGCGGTCGTAGGAGCGGACCTGCCGTTGCACCGACGCGTGCGGTTGGTTCACCCGGAAACGGGTCGTAAAGCGGACGCCGAAGTGGTGTGGCGCAGCCACGAAGCCTGGGACGCCGGATTCGAGCTGGTGAAACCAGATCCATCGTTCTGGAACCTGAAGTAAGCGGCAGAACTTAAACTGATCTCAGGACTCCTGGGCCCCGTTCTCCTTCCTCTAGCTCTTACCCCTCGGCTCAAAATTCGGGGCATCTGTCTGCGAGCACATTACCTCCAGGACAGTAGTAGGTTCGCAACGCGGATTGGCTATCTGTTGAGAGAGCCGGAGCGAAAGGTGTACGAGCTGAGCACGCGCATATAATTGCCGCGCTCGAAAGCGCTCGGGTCGGGAACGGAGCGGCGGCTCATGCTGCCGCACATTTGCCGGACCGAATCATACTCGTGTTCTTCCAGCCACCGCCGAAGGTCCGCGAGGACCGTATGTGCGTGGTGAATGCCTTTGTGCAGCAGCGCGGAAGCCATCATCGCCACACTCGCGCCGGCCATGATGCATTTGACCATGTCAACCGCGCTGTGAACGCCGCCCGTAATCGCCAAGTCCGCGTCCACATGATCGGAGAGGATCGCCGCCCAATGAAGCCGCAGAAGTAGCTCATCGGGATGGCTTAGCGTAAGGCGCGGCACGACTTCGAGGGATTCCACATCGAAGTCCGGCTGATAAAAGCGATTAAAGAGCACAAGCCCGTCAGCCCCGGCGTCATCGAGACGCGCCGCCAAGTTCGCTGGCGCGCTGAAGAACGGAGAAAGCTTCACGGCCAATGGCACGCGAACCGCGCGTTTGATCTGCCGGATCAGATCGACGTAGCCCCTTTCCACTTCCGCAGCTCCAACGTTGGGCTCAGTGGGAATGGAATAGACATTCAGCTCGATGGCGTCCGCGCCTGCTTCGCTCATCAAGCGCGCATACTCCGCCCATCCGCCAGGGGACACGCCGTTGAGGCTGGCAATTACCGGAATTCCCACGGCCGCTTTGGCGCCCTCGATTAAGTCGAGATAGCCCTCCGGGCCGAGATTGTAATTCTGCAAGTCGGGAAGCACAGTTTGCGATTCGGCAAAACTATCCGCCCCGCGGCAAAGATCGTCATCCAGCGCGTTGCTTTCCAGCTCAAGTTGCTCTTCAAAGAGAGAAGGCAAAACGACGGCGCCGACGCCGGCATCCTCCAGTTCGCGAATGTTACTTACGGATTCGCAAACCGGGGAAGCGGAAGCCACCAGCGGTGATTTCAGGGAAAGGCCAAGATACCGCGTCGAGATGTCGCTCATTCCTCTTCGCCGCCTTTCTTCACCGTTACGGCTGCTGCCTCCTCGGCTTCAGCCGGAGCAATGTGCGGTGTATCCCCTCGCCCGGGCATCGCCGCGCGGTTGGAGTAGACGCGCCACTGGCGCTCCACATCATCCTGAGCTTCGCGGAGCAACTCACGCGCAGCCTGAGGATTGCTCCGGGAAAGCATGGTGTAGCGGGCTTCCTGGTAAGCGTACTTCTTGAGCGGGATGCTCGGCGCCTTGGAATCAAGCTGAAAGGGGTTCTTTCCTTCGAGGCGCAGCGCGGGATTGTAGCGCATCAGCGGCCAGTAGCCGGAAAGCACGGCGTTCTTCTGCTGGTTCAAGCCAAAACCCATGTCGTAGCCATGCGCGATGCAGTGGCTGTAGGCAATGACCAGGGACGGCCCGTTATGCGCTTCGGCTTCCTGAAACGCCTTGATGGTGTGGGTGTCGCTGCCGCCCATGGCCACGCGCGCCACGTACACGTAGCCGTAGCTGATGGCTTCCATGGCTAGGTCTTTCTTGGCCATTTCCTTTCCGCCGGTCGCAAATTTGGCCACGGCAGCGCGCGGAGTGGCTTTGGACATCTGGCCGCCGGTATTGGAATAAACTTCCGTGTCGAGCACCAGGACGTTGACGTTTCGGCCCGAGCCGAGCACGTGGTCGAGTCCGCCCGCGCCGATGTCGTAAGCCCAGCCGTCGCCGCCGACGAGCCAGACGCTCTTGCGCACCAGAGCGTCGGCCAAGGCAAGAAGCGCGCGAGCTTCCTGCGACTCAATGGAAGCGAGTTTGCCTTTGAGTTCGGCGACGCGCTGGCGCTGAGCGACGATTCCGGCCTCTTTGGTTTGATCGGCTTCCAATAATCCTTTCACCACAACATCGCCCAATTGCCCCCTAAGCTGCGTGAGAAGAGTTGCGGCGTACAAGGCGTGCTGGTCGATGGCGAGCCGCATGCCTAAGCCGAATTCGGCATTGTCTTCGAAGAGGGAGTTGGACCAGGCTGGTCCGCGGCCTTGACCGTTTACCGTGTAGGGCGTAGTGGGCAGGTTCCCGCCATAAATTGACGAACATCCCGTCGCATTGGCGATCAACAGGCGATCACCAAAGAGCTGCGTGAGGAGCTTGATGTAAGGAGTTTCGCCGCATCCAGCGCAAGCGCCTGAGAATTCGAACAGCGGCTCGAGAAGCTGCGCATCTTTCACCTGACTGTGGGAAATGCGCTCGCGGTCGAATTCCGGCAGAGAAAGGAAAAAGTCCCAGTTGGCGCTTTCGTTTTCGCGTAGCGGGGCCTGCGGCTCCATGTTGATGGCCTTGTGTTTGACTTCGCTCTTGCTCTTGGCCGGGCAGATTTCCACGCACAGACGGCAGCCGGTGCAATCTTCCGGGGCAACTTGCAGCGTGTAGCGCAGGGTCTCAAACTCCTGCCAGCGTGGTTTGGCGGTCTTGAAGCCTGCTGGGGCGTTGGCCAAGCGGAATGAGTCGTATACCTTGGCGCGAATTACTGCATGCGGACACACCATGACGCATTTGCCGCACTGGATGCACAACTCGGCGTCCCAGACAGGAATCTGCTGCGCGATGTTCCGTTTTTCCCACTGCGCGGTGCCGGTTGGAAAGGTGCCATCGATGGGCAGGGCGCTGACCGGCAGAGCGTCGCCATTTCCGGCGATGATCGTGCCCACAACATTCCGGACAAAAGCAGGCGCGCGTGTGGGGACCGGCGGCAGAATATCGAACGTCGCAGAAACTCTTTCGGGAACCTTTACTTCATGCAAGTGTGAAAGCGCTTGATCGACGGCCGCGAAATTCTTCTGCACTACGGCGTCGCCGCGCTTTCCGTAGGTCTCTTCGATGGCGTGCTTGATCGCGACGATGGCCTCTTCGCGCGGTAAGACGCCGCTGATGGCGAAAAAGCAAGTCTGCATAATGGTGTTGATGCGGCTGCCCATGCCCGCTTCTCGCGCCACCGTATAGGCATCGATCACATAGAATTTCAGTTTCTTAAGGATGATGGTTTCCTGCACTTGGCGGGGCAAGTGGTTCCAAATTTCCTCGGGGCCAAATGGGGTGTTGAGCAGGAAGGTCGCGCCCGGTTCGGCGGCGGAAAGCACGTCGATGCGATCAATGAATTGGAATTGATGGCAGGCGACAAAACTCGCTTTGGAGATTAAGTATGTCGATTCGATAGGTTGCGGGCCGAACCGCAGGTGCGAGACAGTGATCGCGCCCGCCTTCTTGGAATCGTAAACGAAGTAGCCCTGAGCGTAGTTGTTCGTTCCCTTGCCGATGATTTTGATGGAGTTTTTGTTGGCGCCTACGGTGCCATCGGAGCCCAGACCGTAGAACAGCGCGCGGACTGTGCGTGGATCTTCCGTGGAAAAGGCCGGATCGTAATTCAGGCTGGTGTGCGTGACGTCATCGCGAATGCCGATGGTGAAATGATTCTGCGGCTGAGGTTTCTTCAATTCATCGAAGATGGCCTTCACCATCGCGGGCGTGAATTCCTTCGACGACAGCCCGTAGCGCCCGCCGATGACGCGCGGGAGAGGCTGCGACTCGTTCCCGTCATGACGTTCCATGAACGCAGTCGCGACATCCTGATACAGCGGCTCGCCGATGCTTCCCGGTTCTTTGGTGCGGTCCAGCACGGCGATGCTCCGCACCGTGGCGGGGAGCGCGGCAAAAAAAGCTTCCGGCGCAAACGGCCGATACAGCCGCACTTTAACAAAACCCACTTTTTCGCCGGATTTTTCCAGGGCGTTTACGCACTCGCCGACTGCGCCCGCGCCCGAGCCCATCAGGACAATCACTCGCTCCGCATCGGGCGCACCTGCGTAATCGAACAGGTGGTAGTTGCGCCCAGTCTGCTTCGCGAAGCGCTCCATCACGTCCTGAACGATTTGCGGACAAGCGCGATAGAACGGATTACAGGCCTCGCGTGCCTGGAAGAAAACGTCAGGATTCTGCGCCGTGCCGCGCAACACGGGTCGATCGGGAGAAAGCGCTCGCTCGCGGTGCTGCTGAACAAACTTTTCGTCGATAACGGCGCGAAGATCCTCGTCGAGCAGCGGGATGATTTTGTTCACTTCATGCGAGGTGCGGAAGCCGTCGAAGAAGTGCAAGAAAGGAATCCGCGACTCGAGAGTGGCCGCCTGGGCAATTAACGCGAAATCGCTTGCTTCCTGGATTGAATTGGAAGCGAGCATGGCGAAGCCCGTGGAGCGTGCAGCCATCACGTCGCTGTGATCGCCGAAGATCGAGAGCGCATGCGTGGCCACCGTGCGCGCCGCCACATGAATGACTGCTGCGGTCAGTTC
>CAZGBQ010000051.1:0-18393 GCA_964524045.1 uncultured Acidobacteriaceae bacterium | reverse complement strand
GCGCATGCGTGGCCACCGTGCGCGCCGCCACATGAATGACTGCTGCGGTCAGTTCCCCTGCGATCTTGAACATATTGGGGATCATCAGGAGGAGACCCTGCGAGGCTGTGAACGTCGTGCCTAGCGCTCCGGTTTGCAAGGCTCCATGCAAAGCTCCTGCGGCGCCGCCTTCGCTCTGCATTTCGATGACGTCGGGCATGGCGCCCCAGATGTTCTTCTTGCCTTCCGAGCGCCATTGATCGGCCCATTCGCCCATGGGAGACGACGGTGTAATCGGGTAGATGGCAATGACTTCGTTTAGGCGGTAGGCGGCGGAAGTTGCTGCCTCATTTCCGTCGAGAATGACTGCGGCCCGGTCCATGAGACCTCCGCAAAGGTGCTAGGCGACTGTGCGGCGCTGTTCCGGACGTGGACTTATCAGAGGAAATCCCACTGGCCGGGACGATCACCGTCCGTTAAGGGACCTTCACAACTTCGCCATCACACTTTATGCGAGGGTGTGGCAGCGTTCTTGTGACGGCAGACACATTCTGGTGTGACTTGCGAACTAGGCCCCGCGGGGCAGGAAACCAGGCAGGTATGTAGCTCTTAGTCACTTGGAGTGAATCGCCGGTCGAGAGAGGGCGATATGCGTTCGCTAATTCGAGATACCCAGAGTCCGGCAAGAATTCCCGTGAACACATCCATCGTGTAATGGGCACGGAGGACGAGCACAACAGTAACTTCAAAAAAGGCAACTAGGATTGCAGCGCTCGTGAGCCACTTCCGGCGGAAGCGGGAGATCTCCACAGCCCCGAAAACGGCGATGGCCGTGTGCCCGGAGAAAAAGAAGTCATTGGCAACGTGATAGGTAACCAGAAGCGAAGGGAACCCCGGGTCGTGCCAGATCATGCCAGGCGGAACGGGCAAGGAGCATAAGGCTTGCAGGACTTGGCGCATGGCCATAAGCAGGACCAAACCAAGAAACGGCCGAACACTCCCGCCAAAAAGCCAGCTCCCCAGCAGAAACAACCCCAGTGCGTCAATGATTGCCGAGCTTGTAATGAGTAAGCCGTTGGCTGCGCCGGAGTGCCCTGCGAAGAAGGAATTGATTCCTGCAGTCAGATCGTGAAGCGCATCGCCAATACCGACGGCCGGTGCCGTTCGCGCCCCCAGCAGCGATTGCGTCCAGAACCAAATGGCAAGAACGATGCCCGTCACGACCGCGCGAGAAAGTAGCGTGCGCCAATGGATTGCGCTTTGGGCTGCAGTCATGAATCGTTTGCTGTAACGCCCTACTCGAAGCTATTGCGGCGCTACGCGCCGGGTCATTTCGAGCGCCAGTTCGCGCGCCTTTCGCAGATCGAGCTTCCCGGTCCCCAGATATGGCAGTTTTTCGATACGCATGAATTGATCGGGCCGCGGGCGCCAAAGCGCGGGCAAGTCACTCTTCCCCAATTTCTCTAGGCACTCTTCCAGCGGTTCGTCATTTAAGGTGTGGAGGACGACGAGGCGCTCGCCCTTTTTTTCGTCCGGAACAGCCGTGACGACAAATGTCTGTTCTGTGGCCCCGGCGAGCTCTTGTAGCAAATCCTCCACCTTGATGTGAGGCACCATTTCACCCCCGATTTTGCTGAAGCGGCTCAGGCGGTCAGTGATGCGCAGAAAGCCTTCTTCATCCATCCGCGCGATGTCGCCGGTGTTATACCATCCGTCGCGAAGCACGTCCGCCGTTTTTTCCGGTTTATTGAGATAGCCACGCATCACATTCGGACCACGGACCAGCAACAGGCCCGGCTCATTCAACGAGACAGGCACCAACGTGTCCGGATCGACAATCTTTACCGCGATTCCGGGCAAGGGATGGCCTATGCTGCCGCGCTTGGCGCCCACCTGGCGAAAGGAGGACGCGCGAAAATCGGTGGTGTTCACGGTGACCGCGGGCGAGCATTCCGTGCAGCCATAGCCTTCATGTGGCCGGATGCCGAAATGATCCTCGAAGGCTTGCGAGATGCGATCCGGCAGTTTTTCCGCGCCAGCCATCACCAAGCGCAAGCTGCCGAAATCTTCGGGCGCGCAGCGGCGCGTGTAGGCGTTCAGGAAAGTTGGCGTCGCCAGCAGCATGGTCACAGAATACTTGCTGACCAATGCGCCGATCGCGCGCGAATCGAGCGGATTCGGATGAAACACCGCCCCGATGCCCGTTGCGGCGGGGAGGCAGAGCGTTCCCGTAAAACCAAACGAATGAAAAAATGGCAGGATTCCCAGGATGCGGTCACTGGCATGGAGCATGAAAACCTGATTGAGCTGCTCGACGTTCGACGCAATGTTGTAATGTGTGAGCACGACGCCCTTCGGCTCACCCGTCGAGCCGCTTGAGAAAATGATTGTTGCGATGTCGTCGAGCGTTGCGCGCCGGTCGCTTCCCGCGAATTTGGTCAATGCGTGTGGCGGCAACAGGCACGCTGCCAATGTGGCCGCCAGCTCCTCGCGGAAGCTAGGATCTTTCACCACATCTTCGATAAAAATCACTTCGCCGGGAGGTTCTATCTTGACCTTTTCGAGAAAGACCCGCGCCGCCACCACGGTTTTCAAATTGCATTGGGCCGCGCAGGAAGCCAGCGTTTCCTTCGAGACCGTGTAGTTGAGATTCACCGGCACTTTGCCCATCAGCATGGCCGCAAAGTTCACCAGCGCCCCCGGCACGGACGGCGGCAGTAAAACTCCCACCATTTCCTGGCCCTGCCAGTGTTTGCGCATCCTCCTTGCCAGGACCAAAGTTCCGATCAGCGCAGAAAAGTAATTCAACTTCGGCCTCTGACCATCGGCCATAGCGAACCGCAAGGGATGCCTTCGCGCGGTATAAGCAAACGTTTCCGGCAGCGTGTGCATGCGCTTCTTGCGCCGCGCGAATGCTTCAGCGCCCAAGTCCTGCACCACACGACGGACTTCCTGCGAAGGAGTAGTCGGCGGCAGCGGCTTTCCAAACGTGATGCGCACGGGATATGGAATCCGCCGCGGAAATTTCCAGAGAAAACGTCCGCCCGCGAAGCTGAAAATCGAGCCCCACACGCCATCCAGATTCACCGGGATGATGGGCACTTCCACGCCTTTGATGATGCGCTCCATACCACGCCGGAACGGCATCATCTGCCCGATGCGCGTCATTTGTCCTTCCGGGAAAATGCACACCACCTCGCCGTTTTTCAGCGCTTCCGTGGCCCGTCGCAACGAGTGAATCATTTCGCGCGGCCCTTGGTCCGACGAAATGGGAATCACGCCCAGGATTTTCGCGAAGGGTTTCACCAGCGGATGCTCGTACGAGCCGCGAAACATCAAAAAGCGGATCGGCCGGTCAATCGACGCGATCAACAACACCGCGTCCGCCATGGAGACGTGATTCGGCGTGAGCAGCGCGCCACCTCGCGCGGGCACGTTCTCCCGCCCCGCAACATCAAGCCGGTACAGAGTGTGCGTCGCGATCCACAGCAGCAAGCGCAACAAGGAATCCGGCAACAGCCACAAAACGTAAGCCGTCGCCGCAAACGTACCCACGGCAGCGCAGAGGAAGATTGGCCCCGGGCGCAGACTCAGGTAGTGGGTCATCAGATAGTACACACCTGCAGCCGCGCCGATGCCAATCCACGAAAACCAGTTCGCCGTGGCCAGCACCGCGCCTTTTTGGTTTTCAGCTGGCCGGTGTTGCAAGAGGGCGCTTACCGGCACAATGAAGAAACCGCTCATGAACCCCAGCACAGCAAGCAGCACTACTACCGCTGCGAACGAAAGCCCCGGAATCGCCAAGGCCAGCCCGAGGATGGTCATTCCCAATGAGCCGAGTGGAATCAGACCATATTCGATTTTGCCTCCAGAAAGAAACCCTGCTGCAACGCTGCCGAGCCCGATTCCCAGAGCGACGGCCGCCTGTAAAAATCCGCCGCGTGTCGAGGTAACGTGAAGCGTGTCCTGCCCATAGACTAGGATGTTGTATTGAAGAATGGCGGCCAGAAAGAAAAAGTAAGTGTTGCCGAGGAAAGCCAGCCACAACGCCCGGTCCTGGCGCATGAGGCCTATCGGCGACCACACATTAACGACCGCGGAAAATCGAAACCGCCTCTCGGGCGCGGCGGCCCTCACCCGCGTGATACCGAAGCTCGAAACTAAGCCAACTATCGTGCATCCGAGAAAAAGAACCCCCGCATAGGTTTCCCGGCCGTGAAAGATATCGGCAAGGTAGGCCCCGCCAAACGTGCTCGCGATGATGGCCAGGAAAGTTCCCAGCTCGAGGATTCCGTTCCCCCACGAAAGCTTGGCCTCCGGCAGAATTTCGGGCAGCAGGCCGTACTTCGACGGCCCGAAGAACGCGCTTTGTGTGCTGATTAGAAACACCGCTGCAAGCGCCAGCTTGAAGTTCGGTTGCACAAGCGCCGCAATCGCAAACAGCATGACCGCGACTTCAAAGAATTTTGTGCAAATTGCCACTGTGCGTTTGCTGAAGCGGTCCGCGAGGTACCCGCCGGTCATCGAAAAAAGGATGAACGGCGCGGCAAACAGAATGCCCACCTTAAACTGCAGATCGTCCCGCGTGCCCTTGTCCAGAACCCTCGCGAGAATCATGTAAATGACCAGGAATTTGAGGCCGTTGTCGTTAAACGCGCCCTGGAATTGGGTGAGGATCAGGCTCCAAAAGCCCAGCCGCCACTGCTTTTCCGGCTCAGTCAGAGAGGGAGTTCCGGGGTTTTGCATCCGCGCGCACCGATCCTCTGGAGTGGAGGCCACAGAGATAGAACGATTCTAACAGCGGTTTTCGCAAGCTGGTATCTGGTTGAAAAATTTGTGCTGAAAGGGGGACGCCAAATCAAGCTTGTTACGGATTGGAAATCTGGAACGACAAGCTGTTCTCGCGTTTTTCCTGCCAGGACTTCGACCAGGCTTCGTGCACCGGGCTCTCGGCGTAGTCGGCGGCCGCTTCCGCGCTGGCGAATTCGATGGCGTACACTCCGCTGAAATCGCGAATCTGGTTGCGCTGCGTCTTTAGCCAAACGTTTTTGATGCCCGGAATTTTGCCCGCCATGTCCTTAATGCCGTTTATGGCCTTTTCGCGGTCATAGTTGGAAACATCGTCGCGGAATTTGTAGACGACCACATGCAGCACAGTTTTCGGCTGGCCAAAGCGATTTTGTGCCGCTACGCTGCGCGAATGAAGTGTGCCCGCCGCGACGCCTGAAAGGAATAGCATCGCACCCAGCGCGATTTGCAAAATCCTCTTCCTGACGATCGACATCTGTTCCTCCGTGGCTCTAGCTCACGTTCGACAGTTTATTGAATGCGCGCCTCGCGACGCAAATTCGCGGCGTCGAAAAACTGGAAAACCGGCAAAGAGTTTGACGGATGAGCCATGCCACCGTTACCCTCGCAAGACGCGTTTTTCTGAGGAGAAGCAATGCAAAGAATGATTCCCTGGTTGCTCACGCTCTGCTGCGTTTCCAGTGGTGCGCCGCCAGTCAGAGCGCAGGCTTTGGATCCGGTGAATCAGCTGTCTCGCGATATTTTCAAGCAGCTCGTCGAAATCAACACGACCGATTCGGTCGGAAACGTCTCCACCGCTGCGGAAGCCATGGCCCAGCGGCTGCGCGATGCCGGCTTTCCCGAGACTGATCTTCACGCTGCCGGACCGAATGACCGCAAGAAGAACCTCGTCGTGCGTCTCCGTGGCAGCGGAAAACGCAAGTCAGTTCTTTTCATCGGCCATCTCGATGTCGTCGAGGCTCTCCGTTCCGACTGGACCACCGATCCTTTTGAGTTTCTCGAGAAAGACGGCTATTTCTACGGCCGCGGCACCCAGGACATGAAGCAGGGCGACGCCATCCTGGTTGCCAATTTTATTCGCTTGAAAAAGGAAGGCTACCTCCCGGATCGCGACCTGATTCTCGCGCTGACGGCCGACGAGGAAGGCGGCTCCGCCAACGGCGTGGATTGGCTGGTGAAGGAGCATCGGGAATGGATCGACGCCGAATATTGCATCAATCTGGATGGCGGCGAATTCGAGAAGGAAAACGGCAAGCGGATTCTTGCGGCGATTCAGGCGAGCGAAAAGGTTTATGTCGATTACCAATTCGAATCGCTAAATCCAGGCGGCCACAGCTCGGTTCCCACACCAGACAACGCCATCTACCATCTGAGCGGCACGCTGGCGCGTCTGCAATCTTTTTCCTTCCCGCTGCATATGAACGAGATCACTCGGAATTACTTCGGCCGTATGGCAGGGCTTACCTCAGGACAAGTCTCTGCGGACATGAAAGCCGTCGCCAAAGATCCCCCGGACCTTGCTGCTGTAAAGCGCCTCTCCGAAGTTCCTTACTACAATTCTTTGCTCCACACCACTTGTGTGGCTACCATGCTTTCTGGCGGCCACGCGCCCAATGCGCTCCCACAAGCCGCGCGCGCCAACGTCAATTGCCGCATTTTCCCCGGCGAGGACCCTCAGGAAATTCTCAAGACCCTGGAGCGCGTCGCCAACGACCCCAAAGTGAAAATCAGCATCGTGCAGCAGACGAGTCCGGACGGAAAAGCGGTGCCGGTAGTGCCCGTTCCTCCCTCCCCGCTGCTGTTCGAACTAACGCAAGCTCTGGAAAAAACGTTGAACGTCACCTGGCCGGGTCTTCCGCTCGTCGCGACGATGTCCACCGGCGCCACAGACGGCCGGATCACGCGCATCGCCGGAATTCCTACTTATGGCATCGCCTGCATGTTTTTTGACTTGAATGATGATCGCGCTCATGGGAAAGATGAGCGCATCGGTGTCCAGGACTTCTACGACGGCGTATCGTTCAACTACAAATTTATCCGCGAGCTGTCGTCGGCGCAGTGAGGCCCGCGCCAGCGCCATTTGAACACACAAGCAAAACGGCCCGGAAAGGAAACCCTCACCGGGCCGAAGCATTTTCTGATTTTATCTTCGAATCAAGGCTTGCTGGGAGCCGGGTCGCTCGCTTTCGGATCCGATTGCGCCGTGGTGCTCGCAGCAATCGGTTTCGTAGCATCAGAGCCAAACCGCGTGAGGTACGGCATGAACGGCGTGACTTCGAACGGCATCTTCTCGCGTTCTGCCACGGTGCCTATGGGCTTGCTCTTGATCATTTCCAGCTTATCGTTCCAGGGGTCGAGCTTCACGCGCCCGCCTATCGGCAGCGCTGCGATCATTTGCGCATTTTGTTTCGGGTCCGCCGGCGTGGTTGACTTTATGTCAGCGATCACCGGGACGCGATTCCCAAGATGGCCGCTGATCAGGTTCGGGATTTCTTTCTGCCGACTCTCCAACGCCTGGAAGAACAGTGCCGCGTTCGCCAGTTGCCAGCTCTTGGCTACCTGAGGGTTCTTGAGGGCGTTGCCGAGCAACTCAGAGGCCTTTTTGTTTGCGGCGTCTTCTTCCGCGGGCGTCCGCGCAAACCCAAAGTGCCGGAAGGTGTCCTTGTCCTCCACCAATAGATTGTCGAAGAACCCATACGCAGGATCCATACGGTGAGCGAGAACCACGTGACTCAGCTCATGGGCCAGCATCGTGGCCAGGCTAGCTTCATCGGGGAGGACATCGATCAGTCCGCGGCTCAGCACGATGGTGTGCCCGATGGTAAACGACTCGAGGGTGGAAGTGGTCAGCACGCGGCAGCGCACCTCGGGTTCCACATCGATGTTGTTGGTTACCTCGAGGTTGTTGACCACGGTGTCCAGCACTTTGTCCACTTCGCCCTTCGGCGCCATTAGGCCGATTCGTTCGAAGCGGTCAAGCACGTTGTCCTCCGCCTGACGGTCCCAGGAGCGCTGCGCTTGCAAAGGAGTAAGGTCGTTGGCCGTTTTGGTTTCGTCTTGCACCGGCGTCTCGACCAGGATTTTGCCCAACTCTTGCTCCTGGCTGGCGTGGCCGAGGTTATAGCCCCAAAGCCGCGTCTGGGCGCGGAAGTCCAGTTTCTTGCTGATGGCGTAATGCAAGTCGCTTTCCTGGCTGTAGACAAACGAGGGCAGCCAGAGACCGGGTTGCACGTTGGTGCGCCAGCTATCGAAATGAAAATACCAACTGGAGTGCCCGTTGCCGCTATATCCGCCATTAAAGCGCACGATGTTGTAATCCTGGTCTTCCACCCAGATGCGTCCGAGGAAGCGGCCCTTTCCGGCCTTCTCGAGGGGCGTTACGTCGAACACCAGGCAACGAACCTCGCCAAGAAACTCCCGCCGCACGTAATCGAACTTGTAGTGCTGCTGGTCGAAGCCGTTGGTGTCGAGGAAGATCATCTGTAGAAATCCGCCAGGGATAAACTGCGCGGAGAACGAAAAGAAGTTTCCGATGGCGCCAAAAATCTTCTTTCCTTTGGTATTGGTGTCTGTCAGCGAGACAAGAGCCACGCCCCTCGAAAAGTCGGCACGGCCCAGAAAATACTTGTCACCGGCCGGCACCGACCCGAGATCCTTGTCCGCCTTCTGGTTTTGGATGTAGGTCTCCACCAACGGAGAATACTGGCGAATCTGCTGAATAGACTTGTTCTCGTTGGTGATCACCCGCTCGATCACGTCGGACATGGTGCGCGCCTGGTCAGGCGGTTTGGGCGTGTCCGCCGCGGCGACCGTCCCGAGGCCGCTCAAGATCAATACAAAGATAGCTGGAACTCTACGCATTTTCTCTCTCCCCTAAATATTCTGACCCTTAGTAGGCCATGCGGAATTCAATCCGCACGCGCGCCGGAAAATCCACGGGTTGGCCATCGCGTTTTGCCGGTTTGAACTTGATTTGCTGCGCCGCGCGAATTGCGGATTCGTCGAGCCCGTGACCCAAACCGCTGATAACGTGATTCACCTGAATGCTTCCGTTCGCCAGGAAAACCATGTCCAGAACCACGTCACCCTCGATCTTCAAGCTGCGCCCTTCGGCGGTATACTCCGGGCGCGGTTTGTCCAGGATGTCCACAGGTGTCGTGGCGCCCTCGGCGCTGGCTGCTTTCTTCTTCGGGGCATCCGCCGCCACCGTCTGGTCCGCAAAGCCGCTGGTTTGCACCGCACCGCGTTTGCCGCCGCCTTGCGGAGGATTCGCGATACCGTTGCCGAAGCCCGTGCTGGCTACCGTTCCGCGAATTCCCTTGTCTCCTCCCGTGCCATTGCCATAACCCGGTCCACCCGGCAGAGCGGGCGAGCCCAGGCGATTTACATTGGTCCCCTTGCTGGGGTCTCCCTTTCCAGGTATGCCATTGGGGTCCCCAAATCCGCCAGTTTGCACCTTGTTCAGCGGCGCAACCACCGTTGCGGGCGCCGCGCTGCCCGACGACAGGCTGTCGAGCTTCACGTCCTCTTTCGGGCGCTTGGGCCCTTTCGTCTGCATGTCCAGTTTGGCCTGATCAAATTGTGGATTCAGCTCCACTGGCTTCACTTCCACAATCTTTTTCTCTGGCTGCACCACCTTTGCCGACAGGAACACGTGCGTCTGCTTCGGATTCAGCTTGGGCGGTTCCGGAATCACAGGCTTTGGCTTTGGCGTAATCTTTGGTTTTTCCGGGGGCGGCGGCGGAGGTGGCTCTGGGGCCACAGGAACCAACGTGACCGGCTGCATGAGCTCCGTGGGCCTAAGGTTCAGGACCGTCTTCATGCGCTCGGGAAAGATGAGCGGGAGCAGCAAGAGGAAAGAGATTATGGCTACTTGGCCCACGGCACTGACACCGATGCGGTCCCAGCGGCCCTTTCCTTCCGGGAGCAGGGCAAGACGAGCGGAAACCGGTCTGGTCCCGATATTTTTCTTCCAGGCTTGCGGATCACCTGTACGGCCGCGGTTCGCTTCGAAACCAACGCCCATCGAGGTTCTGCGTGGTGGTTCTACGATCATCGTTGTCATCCGCGTGCCGCCTCGTTGGCTTCCAGCTAGCGAATTTAGGGATTCCTAGGAAGGCCTAGCGTTCCCAAGTCCGCTGGCAATCGGAAGTGCGCTCTTGCAGTACCAGAGTACTGACGAGGCTGAGGAAGTCCGAATAGGACTTTGGTACCAACGACGCGAAGTCGCTAATGCTCCTGCGAGCGCAAAGCGCGCCCTAATTCTAACCCCTGAGAGGCGGTTCTGGTTGCGTGGCTGGGGGCTCGCAACACAAATCATAGGATACTCCAATTTCCCTACGGGTTGTTTGTTGTTTTGCGCAAGAACTTCCCTTCGCAGGGGTTGTGCACTAGTCTTAAGATGCAGGGGGCGCCCGATACGTTGACGGGTCCGTGGGAGACTGCCCCATTCTCGAGAATGCCTGAGGAGAATCCAAAGCGCACAGGCTCCCTTGCCTCGACGAGGATCTCTCTCCTACTCGATGGCCACGCCGCACTTGTCGAACAACTCTATGCGGAATCGCAAGCCGCTCGATGGGGCCTCAGCATTGAGCATTTTGCCGAAGCGCTGGAGCGCAGCGCCAAGAAGACTTTTGCCTCCGAGCACCCTGCTCCCGAGAAGCTCGATCCATTTCTCCGTAACTTGAACCTGGAAGATCTTGCCTTGGCAGCGGCCTGCGCCGCTGGATGTGAGTCTGCATGGGAGCATTTCTTTGGCACATATCGCTCGTATCTTTACGCAGCGGCCGCGGCCATTACGCGCCGTCCGTCCAGCGATCCCTACGCGCGCGATTTTGCCGACACTTTGTACGCTACTCTCTACGGGCGAGAGACCAGCATCGGCCGCGTCTCCTTGTTCCATCATTTTCATGGCCGCAGCAAACTCTCCACCTGGCTTCGCGCCGTTCTGGCCCAGCGCTACATTGATGTCCTGAGACAAGAAAAGCGGCTGGAAGGAATCGAGGACGACGAGGGCTTCGAGAGGGTTCTCGCTCCGAGACAGAAAGCAGATTGGGAACCTGCGGATCCGCACGGTTCGTACTATCTGCATTTACTGGCTGGCGCGCTCAAGCAAGCGATCTCTTCTCTAGACGCTCTGGATCGCGCGCGCCTCATTTCCTACTACGTGAAAGATCATACGCTCGCGCAAATTGGCAAAGCCATGAACGAGCATGAAGCCACGGTTTCGCGCAAGCTCGAACGAATCCGCCGGGAGCTTCGCGAAAAAGTCATTGCCATCTTGAAGTCAGGCAAAGCCGCTGCAAATGGCCGGTCTCCGGAGGACGGCCTCGACGACGCTCAAATCGAGCTCTGCTTTGAATATGCAACGCAGGCCTGGCCGTTCGACCTTTCGCACTTGCTGGATGCTCTTCCGCCTACGCGCGGTGCGGCGAAATCGTTTCCGCCTGACGGTTGAGCTCCAATTTGCAGACGCCGCAAGAAGAGCGACGATGCGCCGTTCTAACCAGGAGAGATGCAGGGATGGCAACTGAAGAAGACAAGAAATTTGACGCCGTTCTGGGCGGCTTTCTCGCCAGCGACCTGCGCGCCCGCTCGGAGCGACTCCATTGCCCTGAGCCGGACGTGCTCGCGGCCTACCACGAGCGCTCGCTCTTTCCAGAAGAAATGAATTCGTGGAAAGAGCACATCGTCGGTTGCGCGCATTGCCAGGCAATTCTCGCCGAGTTGGAGGTCACCGATTCGATTCCACTCCAAGCCGTCGAGAAAGAAGAGGTTTTGGTGATGCATCCAGCCGCAATGCCCGCGGCTGCCGCCGATCAAAATGCAGCGCGCGTCGCATCTCCTGAAAAGTTGCGCCTCGCACGCGTCTCTCGCGGCGTGCGTTGGAGGTGGCTTGCGCCGGCGGGCGCTCTTGCGGCTGGTCTTCTTGTTTGGGTTGCCTGGCATGAAAAACAGCAATCCAATTTGTCCGGCGCTGAAGGAAAAATTGCGAAAGTCGAGCCATCCTCCGTCCCCCCGGTGTCTTCAGACACGCGGCAGTCTTCGGTGCGTGCTTCGTCCGATGAGATCGCAAGCCTCTCTAAGGATTCGAGCGCGTTCGGCGGTCCTGTCCTCGAGGAGAAGACGTCTGCATCCAAAAACTTGAAGCAGCTTGATCAGCTCGGTTCCCGAGCCCCAAGTGCCGCTCCGAAAATTACCACGGCAAAGCCCCCCGCAGATAAGGAGAAGGGCGCACGCGCGGATACTGGACGCGAGCGAGCCGATCTCGATTCCCTTACGGCAGCAAATCGCGCTGAGAATCAGCTCGCGATGGATGCCAAGGCCGGAGTTGCAGGAGCAGCGCCTGAAACCGCGGAAGCGCAAAAGCAAACCGCAAACAATGCTTTGCCGAACCAGTTGCAAAACCAGAACCAGTCAAACACGCAGGGGGTCCACGGCCCTAACGCTCCCAATCAGGCCCAGCCGCTGAAAAAGGAAAAATCCGCGACGTCAGGATATCTCTATCATGCCGCGCCGGCGTCTCCTTCGGCTTCGGGTGCAGCGGCGACGTATGACAATGTTCGTGCTTCTCGCAGCGTAGTTGCCGGTTCTCTCGATTGGCCCCTAATCTCAGCGCCCGGAGCCAAAACCCTGTGGCGCGTGGGCCCCGCAGGCCTCATCGTATTCTCGAACGACGGCGGTGCCACCTGGGTGCCACAAAAGAGCAATGTCCAGGTCGAACTGACTGCCGGCTCCGCTCCCTCTGACAAAGTTTGCTGGATCGTCGGTCGGTCAGGCACCATTCTTCTCACCACGGATTCCGGCACGCACTGGGCCATCGTCCATGCGCCGCTCGACGAAGACTTGGCTGGCGTGCGCGCCACGGATGCGCTCCACGCGACCATCTGGAACTCCGGCAACTCGAAAGCTTTTGAGACCTCCGATGGCGGCGTCACCTGGAAACCCGTTCTCCCGCCGCAATGACCGATGCTCCTCCCCTTCTTCTCCGTGGCCTCTGTGTTCCGTTCTCTGTGCCCTCTGTGTTAAAAAGCAGCGAGAAACTTCACTCGCACATTGTCCGAGAACTAAAGGGCGCGCCCCATGGTCCCTTCTGCAAGAAATTCCTCCTGCTTCGTTCTAAGCTAGAAGGCAAATTCAATTGAGGTGAGCGTAATGAAAATCCCCGGAATCCCATCGAGAACGCGGCTTATTTGCGCGATTGCCGCTGCCGCCGTTCTCGCCGCCAGCGCTGCGATCGTTTATCCCGGAGTGCGCGGCAACCGAGTTTATGCGGCCCAGGAAAAAGAAGCTGCTCGCGCGGCCGATCAGTCCACCAGCTTGAACGATCAGACCGACCTCAACGTCACGGTCTACAATTCCAACATCGCGCTGGTCCGCGACGTCCGCAATCTCACGCTCCCTGGCGGCACGTTTCGACTGAAGTTCATGGACATCGCCGCGACCGTCAATCCTGCCACCGTGCATTTCCGTTCGCTCACCGACCCGGAAAAGCTCGGCGTCATCGAACAGAACTATGAGTACGACCTGCTCGAGCCGGCGAAGCTTCTGCACAAATACGTGGGTAAGGAAGTCACGCTGGTGCGCGTGTCGCAGGAAAGCGGCACCACCAAGCGCGAAGAAATCAAGGCCACGCTGCTCTCCGACAACAACGGCCCGGTCTGGAAAATCGGCAACGACATCGTCACCGGCATGTACGCCGAGAGTTACCGCTTCCCGGAAGTTCCCGCGAATCTCTACGACCGTCCCACGCTGCTCATGTCGCTCGAAAACTCCGGCCCGCGCAAACAGCAGATTGAAGCTTCCTACCTCGCGAACAATCTTTCCTGGAACGCCGACTACGTTCTCACCGTCGCGCGCGACGACAAGAACGCCGACCTGGACGGCTGGGTCACCGTGGTCAACAACAGCGGCACCGCGTTTCACAACGCGCACCTTCAGCTCGTTGCTGGCGAACTGAATCGCGTTCCAGCCGCAGGCGCCATGCGCGCCGACATGGCCCGGGAAATGGCCGTGAGCAAGGCGGCCGCCGCGCAATTCCAGCAAGAAGCCTTCAGCGAATACCACCTTTACACGCTGGGCCGCAAGACCTCCGTCGAAGACAAGGAGACCAAGCAAATCAGCCTGCTCCAGGGTTCCGGCGTGCCCGTCGACAAAATCTTCGTCGTCAACGGCCAGAGCTTCTACTATCACAATGCGCAGACTCCCGGCGCGCCGCTGAAAGATCCCGTCATGGTCTACTACAAATTCAAAAACGAAGAGAAAAACGGCCTCGGCATTCCGCTTCCTTCCGGCAACGTGCGCGTGTACCAGAAAGACTCAAAAGGCGGCATCCTCTTCGCCGGGGAAGACCGCATCAACCACACTCCCAAGGACGAAGAGATCAACATTCATATCGGCAACGCGTTTGACGTCGTCGCCGAGCACAAGCAGACCGACTACAAGCACGTCGATACGCACACGTGGGAATTCGAGTTTGAAGTTACGCTGCGCAACCACAAAGACGCGCCCATCGTTGTGCAAGTCAACGAGCCCATCGGCGGCGACTGGGAAATGGTTTCGTTCAGCCACAAGTACACCAAAACTGCGGCCTTTGCCGCGCAGTTCAACGTCCCCGTGCCTAAGGACGGCACCTCCGTCCTCAAGTACCGTGTCCGCGCCAAGTGGTAGTTGAAATTCTTTCAAAACTCCTCGCTCTCCGGCTTTGTCCGTGATGTTCCCTGTAGGGGCGGCCTTCTGAGGCCGCCCGCTTCCCCGCTATCCTCACCGCCTGTCATTTCGAGCGAAGCGAGACCTCTTCCCCATTGCGCGCCTCGTGCGCAATGAAATCTCTCCTCGCTTCTTCCGCCTCTTCGTAGCGGCGCCCTTTAGGGCGGCGCCTCCATTTGTAGTGGCGGGTCTTCAGACCCGTTCCTTTCTGCCTTCTCGCAGGGGCACGACCCATCGTGCCCCTTCCTGCAAAAGTAAGCCATCCTTCCATTTGACTTACTTGTTCCTCTACCGTATACTTCTCCTAGTCCGTTCTACCTATCGAGGCATCCGTATGAAAAGCGAGGTCTCTACCGTCACCACGAAAGGCCAGCTGGTCATCCCTTCCCGGCTCCGCCGCAAATACGCCATCCGCAAAGGCACGAAAGTGGCCTTTGTCGAGGACGAAAACCGTCTGATTCTCCAGCCCATCACTCCCGAATTCATCCGCAGCCTCCGCGGTTGCCTTGGCAAAGACTCCAAGGCCCTCGAGTTCCTTCTCGAAGAACGCCGCCGCGAGCGCAAGTTGTGAAACGCGTTGTCCTTGACGCCAGCGCCCTGCTGACGCTGTATCTCGCCCGGCCGGGTTCCGAAAAAATCGAGGAACTTCTCAGCCTTGCCGCCGCCGGCAAGCGTGAACTCCTCATGAGCGTCATCAACTGGGGCGAAATCTATTATTCCGTTTGGCGCGATCAAGGTCCGGGCCACGCGCACCACGTCTTGTCAAAGATCGACCAGCTGCCCATCGCTTTGGTTCCTGCCGACCTCGAACTCACGCGCCACGCCGCCGAGTTCAAAGCCAATTACAAACTCCCGTACGCCGACTGCTTCGCCGCCGCACTCGCCCTCACCCGCAAAGCCGCCCTCCTCACCAGCGACACCGACTTTGCCCAAATCGAAAAAAAACTCGACATCCTCTGGGCCTCGTAGCCTTGATTCATCCGTCATTTCGAGCGAAGCGAGACCTGTTCCCCATTGCGCGCCTCTTGCGCAATGAAATCTCTCTTCGCTTCTTCCGCCTCTTCGTAGCGCCGGTTTATCCGGTAGCGGCATTTTGATCTCTCTTCGTAGCGGCGCCCTTTAGGGCGGCATCCTCTCTCCTCCATTTTGTAGTGGCGGGTCTTCAGACCCGTGCCTTTCTCCCTTCCCGCAGGGGCACGATATAGCGTGCCCTGGGTTTGTAGAGGCGACTTCACGTCGCCAGCAATTCCATTTTGGAAAGAAAGAGGGTACACCCCGGCAGTTTTTGTAAGAGTCAGAAATAAAGGACTTAGAGCATACGGAAAATGGAAGAGCGCGTATGCAATTGAAAATAGAGCGGAGAGATCCTTCGCTTCGCCGCGTTCGCTCAGGACGACTATCCTCGTCGGATAGCCGCTTGTGAAGAAGATACGGAAGACTGGAGGAAGCGGTGCGATACCCCACACCCCGCCGTGGTAACAAAAAGAGTGCGCAAGCAGTTGATTTCAGATGGGTTGCTGGTGCTCCGTCGCGCATAAGAGTGCGGAACTGAATGAAAAGAGAGGAGTTGGAAGAGCACACTCCTCTTGGGAGTTTATAGGCGATCGCGGGGTGGCGGGGACGCATAGTTGCTCTCTCGCTCTGACCGTCCCCAAAAGGTCGAACCTAGTATACCATAGAGATACGATTTGTCAAGGAATAAATAAGTGGTTTGTTTGCCGAGGGATAGGAACGGGCGACAAAAGAACCCAAAAGCCCCACACGCAAAACCGGCGTATGGGGCACCCGCACCTGGCAAGTAACGATGTAAAACTGAGAGTCTCAGGCATTGTGGTTTCGATCTGTTTCATCCCGGATCAACGAATCAATTTGAAATGGTGCAAAATTATCAAAGCTGCGACAAAGAGTGCCATTGTACTGAACAGTGGTATGATTCTCTCCTTTACCTGCTGACTTAATCTCTTGAACCGAGGTACTCTCAAAACTAGCCTACGTATTCCTTCCATACAGCCGACAAAGATCAAGGTTATAGCAGCCATGCAGACCACCAGTAAAAGGCCAATCAACAAGCCCTGATAGAATGTCATTACCCACACGATTCCAAATCCAAAAATTACGAGGTTATAAATTCGACGGAACCAGTCTAGTCTTCCCTTTTCGGTCCAAGGAAAATTTCCATGAATTTCGAAGCAGATTATGAGAACTAGTGCAAAAAGACTAAAAGACAGGATTTTACCGAAGGGACCGTATTGCTCGAAAGGAAGTCTATTCGCCAAGAGCGAAAAAGTGGCTAGGATTGCTGCAGTGGAAATCAGCTTTTGATTTTTCTCAATGAAGTCGGTAAGCGTAGGCGGACTGTCCTTTTTCTTCTCTTCCGTTTCCATTCCTGGCTCCACACTTTCTGCTGAATCAAATTCAACGGCTGGCGGGTCCGCGCTCGGTGCTCTCGCTCCCACCACCAGCGAATCTCATTGAAGCACAGAATTATTCTTCCAGCTTGTCCCAGGTCACATACACCGCGATGACCTTTCCTTGTTCGTTTCTCACAAGCTCTTCTTTGCGTTCGTAGTGGCAATGCTTGTTGCCGAGAGGAGCATCGTCAAAATCACAGCCGTGTGGTTTCGGAGCGATTGAAACTGCGTCTTGGGAAATCTGATACTTTTCGGCAAGCCTCTGCTTCTCTGGCATTAGCCAAACACTTAGTCCATAAAGGATGAGAAATATTGCGATACACCAACCAGCTAATTTTGAGAAAAGGTCCTTTGTGCTCTCCCAATGTGTGAGACCTTTAGCGATATGCGGCTTCAAGACGGTGCTTAAATCCCAATCTTTCGCGCCACAGAATTCGCAGGAATCAACAGTTAAGCAGTTCGAGTGTTTGCCGCACTTCTGACAGACTGGCATGTTGCCATTCTATGACACTCGTAGGCATTATATGTTGCCTGACGGTATGAATTACTCAGGAATATAGGCGGACAGGCCGAAACCGAAGGGAGGATGTGTCACAACCCGGCTTCAGCGACGAAGATCATTTCGGGGGAGTCGTCGCGGATGGGGGTGCGGTCGAAATTCCCGTACTCGGCGGTGACGCGGAAGCCGCAACGCGCCAGCAGATGCTCGACTTCGTAGCGGAAAAAATACCGCAGCGGCCAGGCAAACAGCAAACGCTCCTTGCGCCCGTCGGGATGCTCGACGGAGTAAATCATCTCCACGTCATTGCGTTGTTCGGCGCGGTGAAACGCCGCCACGCGCTCGCTGATGCGCACCTGGCGCCCGTCTGCCGATTTGTACTCGGCCACCTGCGTCTCCCGCATGTGGACGGGATCGTGCATGCGCTCCGCATCGGTCTGAAAAACGTCCAGGATGAGCCGCCCGCCCGGCTTCAGATGCTTCCGCACGCGCTCCAAGCACTCCATCTGGTCGCACACTTCGAGCAAATGTTGGAACGGACGGAAGGGAATGATGATCAGGCGGAACTTTTCGCCCAGATCGAACTTCTTCATGTCGCCTTGCACGAGATGCACGCGCTCGCGTTCTTCCTTGTTGAGCGCAGACCGCTTCTTCGCCGCGCGTTCCAGCATGCGTTCGGAAAGGTCCAGGCCCGTGACGCGCTTCCCCATTTGCGCCAGCGCCATGGTGATGCGCCCGGTGCCGCAGCCCAGCTCCAGAACGGGATCGCCGAATTCGCGGGCGGCATGGCAATAAAATGCTACGTCCTGAACGCGCCCGCGCACGATGGGAGATTCGTCGTAGTAGTCCGCGATGAAGGAGTCGTACAAAGCGTCGGTCATGAGGTTTCTGGTCGAGATTCCATTTTACGCGCCGCAAACAATGGTCAGTTGAGAAAGAGAAGAGCCGGGCTTCCCGGTAGGAACCGGGACGCAAAAGGCGCGAAAG
>CAZGBQ010000050.1:22600-23670 GCA_964524045.1 uncultured Acidobacteriaceae bacterium | reverse complement strand
GGATGGAAATAAGGAGGCGTAGCGATAACAATAGCGTCTACTTCCCTGGAAGCAGCTAGCTCATGGAAAGCGTTCGGGCCAACGAAGAGTTGCGAGGAGTCGATAGCGCTGAACCCCTTGGCTTGCTGCAGCTTGTCGAAGTTTGCGCGAGCAGTCGCGAGTTGGTCCTGAAACAAGTCGGCTAGTGCGACAACGCGCGCTCCGCCCGTATCGACGAGGTTCGTGGCGTCTTCGGTTCCGCGCCCCCCGCAACCAAGCAGGCCTACGCGGACGGCCGAGTTGGCGGCGGTGCCTCGGACCAACTCAGGTTTTATGAACAAAAGGCCAGTAGTGGCTGCGGCGCTTCTAATGAATTTGCGGCGGTCGAGCTGGTCTGCGGAGCTGGTTGGTTGTTTTGAATCGTCTGACATTGTTTCCCCCAAGCGCTCAAAAGCCGGGCTGAAGCCCCGCGTGCACATAAAAAACAGTGGTCCACAAGTCGCTTAGCCGATGAGCGATTCCAAATAGGCTTTTGCGGCGCGCACGTCTTCCACTTGCTGCGGGCCGGAAATCTCGCGCTCGATCGTTACGGCGCCTCCGTACTTGAGCGCCTTCAGCCGCGCGATGATGCGGGGAAAATCTACCTTGCCTTTGCCGATCGGGACTTCTTCGCCAAGCTGGCGCGGATTCGTGGGCCAAAGTCCGTCTTTTGCATGGATCCCTTGCACATAGGGCCCGAGAATTTCAATGGCGTCTACAGGATTGGCCTTGCCATAAAGAATGAGATTGGCGAGATCGAAGTTGACCCCTTGATTGTCGAGCCCGACGTCGCCAATCGCGCGCACCAGAGTGATCGGCGTTTCCTGGCCGGTCTCGTAGCGAAAACTCTGACCATTGTGTTTGCAATAGCCTGCAATTTCGCGCATCGCCGCAATCGTTTCTTTGTAGAGCGGGTCGTTCGGATTCTCGGGAATGAAACCGCAATGCGTCTGCACGGCAGAAATGCCGCACTGCTTCGCGAAGTCGGAGGCCTTTTTGAGATGCGCGATGCGAGCGGCCCGCGTCTCGCGCGGCACCAGGCCGATCGTCAC
>CAZGBQ010000050.1:17893-22500 GCA_964524045.1 uncultured Acidobacteriaceae bacterium | reverse complement strand
CGGCGCACACCATTGATGCAATTCTTTCCGGTGGCATGGCGCTCAGGCCCACTGCCAGCGCGCTTGCCGAAGTCTGAAGAAAGGCTCGCCGGTCGCGTTTTCGCACCATCACTCCTGAATTTGTCAGCCGGGGAATAAGTGTGTCCCTGAAGCAGGGACTCTATCACATGCTGGGGTAAGAAATTAGAAGTTGGGGTGGTGTCACCGGGCCGCTCATTTTCCACAGGATTGTCTTGAGCGTTGGTTTTGCACATTTTTTATGAGAAATTGCTGGTGCTGTAATCCCCCAGCCCCCAGCCTGTGTCACTGATACACCCGCCCTTAATTCGGCATCGCGAGGAGGAAGCAGTGAAAATCGAGCGCAGAAGTGTCAAATCCCATAATCGCATCCGCGCGGGATGCGCGCAGCTGGCGAGCCGCTTGCGGCAAGCCCTGGCAATCGTGGTGGCTTTCGCCTTTGTTCTTTCACCTGTTGTTTCCGGACCGGTTGCTGTCGCGGCCGAGCCCAAAGCAGGAAACCCCGCTCCAGCTCCTGCCCCGTCAGGCGGCAGCGGCGGTTGCCAACTCAACTCCGCGCGCGGTGGGATTCAGCACCTCATCTACGTGCAATTTGACAACGTGCACTTCACGCGTGACAACCCCAACATCCCCTCGGACTTGGAGCAAATGCCGCATCTTCTGAACTTCCTGGAGAGCAACGGCGTGCTCCTGACAAATCATCACACGCCGCTCATTTCGCACACCGCCAACGATATTCTGACTTCGCTTACGGGCGTCTATCCGGACCAACACGGCCAACCGGTGGCGAACAGCTTCCGCTATTTCAATCCGAATGGCACCACGAATCCGGGCGTTTCCTTTGCCTACTGGACAGACCCGATCTTTGATCCCTCAACCTCCACGCCAACGGACACCACTTTCAACATGCTTACCGCCGCTGGACACAATGCTCCGGCGCCGTGGGTGCCGTATACGCGTGCTGGGTGCAACTTCGGCGGGATATCGACGGCCAACATCGAATTGGAAAACATCGCCACCGACATTCCGACGGTGTTCGGAGCCGGTTCGCCGCAAGCAGCCGAAGTTACCTCGAATCCCGGACAAGCCTTCGCGGACTTTGTAGGCATAGCGATTCACTGTCCGGCAGGTGCTGCGCTTTGTTCGACCACGAATGGCGGAGAGCCGGATTTGCTCCCCGACGAACCCAACGGATATTCGGGGTTCAACGCGCTCTTCGGGCACAAGTACGTTGCGCCGCAGATCAGTCCGAGCGGACCACTGACGGACTTGAGCGGCAATGTAATTCAGGACCCGCAAGGGCACATCGGCTTTCCAGGATTTGATGGCATGCCGGCAAAGGTGAGCCTCGCCTACGTCGCCGCCATGCAGGAGCACGGCATCCCGGTGACTTACGCCTACATTTCGGACGCACACGACAAGCATCCGAGCGGCCCCGCTTATGGTCCGGGCCAGGCCGGGTATGTGGCTGCCCTTCAAGCGTACGACAGCGCCTTCGCCACGTTCTTTGCCCGTCTCGCCAGCGATGGCATTACGCCCCGCAACACCTTGTTCGTATTCACTTCCGACGAAAACGACCACTTTGTCGGCGGAGCTCCGAGCCCCGCAGGATGCGACGGCGTGACGGTGCCCTGCACGTACAGCCAGATCGGCGAGATCAACGGAAATCTGGCTGGCCTGCTCGCGACCGAACAGGGCGTGACCACTCCGTTCACCGTTCACTCTGACTCTGCTCCAGCTGTTTACATTACCGGCAATCCTGCGTCGGCAGATCAGACCGTGACTCGGCCGTTCGAGCGGGCAACGGGGCTGCTGACAGCGGTCAACCCGATTACAGGAAACACCGATTCCATCACCAAATACTTGGCCGATCCGGTTGAAATGAAGCTGCTGCACATGATAACTGCCGATCCCGCACGGAAGCCCACTTTCATTTTGTTCGCCGATTCCAACTATTTTCTGTTTGCCGGTGCCAGGAATTGCAATTCGCCGTGCATTACCGAACCGCCAGGATTTGCATGGAACCATGGCGACGTGCAATCCGACATCGTGACGACGTGGCTCGGCATGGCTGGCCCAGGAATCGACCAAGCAGGAGCGGTAGGCGCTGTGTGGTCAGACCACGCCGACATTCGCCCGACCATTCTCACTCTGCTGGGTCTGCAGGATGATTACGCTCACGAAGGGCGCGCGTTGGTGGAAACCTTCACCGGTTGGGCGATGCCCTCGGCCGTTAAGAAGAGCGCCAGCTTTGTTCCGCTAGCGCAGGCTCTGAAGCAGATCGACGCACCGGTCGGCCCCCTCGGGCTTGCGAGCCTGCAAGCTTCGACTGCTGGACTAGAAAGCGGCAACGCAACCGACGATTCGACCTATAACTTTGTGGAAGGGCAGCTCGCCTCCTACACGAGTCAGCGTGATGCCCTGGCGGCCCAGATGCTTTCGCTGCTAGAAGGTGCAGCCTTCCACAACCAAGTCATCCCGGACGCGCAGGCAAGTTCGCTCATTCAGCAGGCGAATGCGCTGCTTGCAAATGTGCAGGCACTGGCAAACAACCCGTAATAACACACGAGTGGGCGGGCAAGGCCCGCCCCTAACAATTCATGCTTGCAAGATTAAAGACGCTCAACGGCTAGCGCCACTGCATTTCCGCCGCCGAGGCAAAGAGCAGCGATCCCGCGCTTGAGATTGCGGCGCTGCAATTCGTAGAGCAAAGTGACGAGGATGCGCGCTCCGCTGGCGCCTATAGGATGGCCTAGCGCAACGGCGCCCCCGTTCACGTTTACCTTTTCAGCGTTTAGCCTGAGCTGACGCGTGACGGCAATCGCCGCCACCGCAAAAGCTTCGTTCAACTCGACAAGATCGACGTCCTTGTCGCGGTCCCAGCCGGCTTTTGCGAGCAGCTTTTCCACCGCGTCCACAGGCGCCATCATCACCCACTTGGGCTCAACGCCGCTGACCGCTTGCGCGACGATGCGCGCGATCGGCTGCTTGCCGAGACGTGCGGCATTTCGCTCGCTCGTGACAACCAGTGCGGCTGCGCCGTCGTTCGTGCCCGGAGCATTTCCCGCGGTGACCGTGCCGTCTTTCTTGAACGCGGGTTTCAACTTCGCCAGCGCTTCGAGCGAAGTGTCCTCGCGCGGCGATTCGTCGTACTTGATGACCAGCGGATCGCCTTTTTTCTGCGGCACTTCGATAGGGAGAATTTGCGCTTCAAAGAAACAGGATTTGCGCGCGCGAACCGCTTTCTGGTGACTTTCCACGGCGAAGCGGTCTTGCTCCTCGCGCGTGATGCCGTATCTTTCTGCTACCAGTTCGCCGGTCATCCCCATGTGAAAATTCTCATACGCGTCCCAGAGGCCGTCGGCAATCATGGAGTCCACCAGCTTGCCGTCGCCAAGACGATAACCGGTCCGCGCCTGCGGCAACAGATACGGGCAATTCGACATGGATTCCATGCCGCCCGCGGCGACGATTTCCGATTCGCCAAGCTGAACGCCTTGTGCCGCGAGCGCAACCGCTTTGAGGCCCGAGCCGCACACTTTATTGATAGTCATGGCCGCAACGCGCGGTTCGCAGCCGCCTTTGAGCGCCGCCTGACGCGCGGGATTTTGGCCCAGGCCGGCCTGGACCACGTTGCCCATGATTACTTCATCGATTTGTTTGGCTTCGAGGTCGGCGCGGCGAATCGCTTCCGAAGCCACTCTGCCTCCAAGTTCGGGCGCAGAAAAACCGGCGAGGCCACCTTGAAATCTTCCGATGGGCGTGCGAACTGCGGAGAGAATGACGGCGGTTTCCATGGCGTGCCTCCTGCAAAAGCGGAAACACAATTATACCGCGTTGCGCTCGTGTTGGTCCCTCACCAGGCCGAAACAAGCTCATCCATCATTTCGAACGGAGCAGCCGATGCGTTCGCTTTTGCGAACGCATCGGCCTGCGAAGTGAGATCTCTGCGCCATTGCGCGTCTTTGGCGCAATGAAATCTCTCTTCGGAAATGTGGAGAAGCAGCGTGGTCAGTTTGCCGCCGCGGCGTTCGGTTGCTGCTCGTCCGCTGAAGGGCCATAAAGCCCCGGCACGGGAACGCCGAGCATGCGGTAATACACGGTAAGCTGCGCCCGATGATGTATGTGGTGATTCATAACCATGCCGCGAATACAGGCCACCCGAGGCATGGTGAAAATCTCCTGGCCTCCGGCAAGCAGCTTCCAGTTCTTCATCATTTCCGCGTCGCTGGCGCCGGCAAGGGCTGCGCGTGCTTCCGCGACGTTCTTGTCGAACTCGGCGAGCAACTGCTGCCGGTTATCGATTTTAGGCGGCTCGAAGCTTGGGCCGTCTACGGGAGCGTAGTCCAGCTCTTCCGTCTTCAGTGTGAATGGCACCCAACCCACCATCGTGGCGACGTGACCAGCAAGCCAGCCAACAGTCCCGGATTTGTCGTGCGGTTTCCAATTCCACTTTTCGTCCGGACAGCGTTCCAGGACTTTGCGCGTGTTTTGCATTTCCTGATCGAATTCCGGCAACAGCGATTGTCCAATGCTCATTGCAGTTCCTCCCGTCTCTTCTATACAACAAAAACCCGGCTTCCTTTATC
>CAZGBQ010000050.1:13604-17793 GCA_964524045.1 uncultured Acidobacteriaceae bacterium | reverse complement strand
CCCCGAAGTCTTTCCGGAAGGGTATGAATTCCCGTTGACAGCGGACCACAAGGGGACAAAATGAACGCATGGCTCACCAACTGACGACTTCTTATTTGAAAGATTCCATCGACCTGTTTCGCTATTACAAGAAGCTTGCGGAACGGGCAATGGCGCAATGCCCCGACGATGCGCTGTTTGCCGTGCTCGATCCGGAGTCAAATTCCATCGCCATTATCGTGAAGCACATGGCCGGGAACATGCGTTCGCGGTGGATGGATTTTCTAACCACAGATGGTGAGAAGCCCGACCGGAACCGCGACTCAGAGTTCGAGGAGCCGCCGAAGACGCGCGGAGAGCTTTTGGAGTTGTGGGAACGCGGCTGGAAGTATGTTTTCGATGCGCTCGAGCCGCTGACGGATGCGGACCTGACGCGTACGGTGACAATTCGAACCGAGCCGCATTCGGTGATGCAGGCCATCAACCGGCAGATGGGGCACTATTCCTATCACGTCGGACAAATTGTTTTTGTGGCAAAGCACATGACGGCGAAAGCGACTGGAAAGTGGGATTCGCTGAGCGTTCCGCGAGGAAAATCGCGGCAGTTCACCGCCGAAGTAGCTTCGGGTAAGAAGTCGCAGCGGTAAGAAGTTGAGAAAGTACGACTCGGTCCTCCGCTCAGGCGAGCAGTCGCATTAATTGCTGATGACATCCTGTAGGTCAAATAGCGGAGCCCGCGCCAAGTGTTGTGGATTCTGAGTCGGTACTAGGTGCTCGAAACGCGGGTCATTCAATTCTCTGAGAAACGAAGTACTCGGATTGTCGGGTTTGTAGCGCACGCGGACCGAACCGCTGGAGAGGTTTTTGTGCACTCTCTCAACCTCATCTCGATTCCCGTAGAGAGCAAATAGGCCCGTATATGTTGAGCCGTTTAGGCAGAAAGTGTAGCCGATAAAACAGGCGGGTGTTCCTTCTCCTCGACCAATAGGCACAAATCCCGTGGGGCCTTTCTGTATCGTCGCGTCTACGACCGGCCAACTAGCACTGCTGTACTGGCGGACCATGTATCGAATTTGGGTGAGCAGCACCCAGGCTAGGGGAGGCAGGATAAGCCACCAAATCCATGAACCCGCGCCCATGATGAGAATTCGCTCCGTTCGCTTCGATGATACACCCGAGAAGGTTCGTGCCTGATAAATGGGTGACCGGACGATTGCGTTACAGTACACAAAAGGTCGGTAAGAGAAGACAATTTTAATCCAGCCTGAAAATCCGATACCCTTCTTGAGGCCGGCGACGTGAAGTCGCCGCTACAAACGATCATGGCTACGCTGTTTGACATGGAGCCGCTTCCGCCGCCGGCGGATAGTGGCGCGAAGCTGAACGACGCGCAGCGCCGCGCGATCGAGCACGGCGAAGGGCCGCTGCTGGTCATCGCGGGGGCGGGGACGGGAAAAACGCGCGTCATCACCGAACGCATCCGGCACCTGCTCGAATCTAACTCGAATCTTTCCGGCGAAAACATCCTCGGGCTGACGTTCACGAACAAAGCCGCTGGCGAGATGAAAGCGCGCGTCGTTCGAGTGGTGGGCGACCGCGGAAAAACCGTGATGCTCGCGACGTTTCACGCCTTTTGCGAAAGCCTGCTGAAAGAAGCCGCGCCCGAGCGGCTCATGATCGACAAGGTGGATCATTGGATCCTCCTGCGGCGCAATCTAAAGCGGCTGCAACTGGACAAGTTCCGCCGTCTGGCCGAGCCGGGACAATTCCTGAACGATTTCGTCGAGTTTTTCTCGCGTTGCCAGGATGAGCTGGTTTCGAGCGAAGACTACGAAAAGTACGCCGACGAACTGGCAGCGAAGCTGAAAGCCGACCGCGGGGCGTTCGAAGAGGATGTTTTCCAGGATCGCGTAGAAGAAATTTCGCTCCAGCGGGAAATCGCGCGGGCATACCGCGCCAGCGAAGAACTCCTAAAAGAAAAGAAGCGAGTTTCTTTCGGCACGTTGATTACCGGCGCTGTGGAACTGCTCGAGAAGGACAATAAGCTGCGCCGTACCTTGCAGGAGAGATACCGCTACATCCTCGTGGACGAGTTCCAAGACACCAACATCGCGCAACTGCGTCTGCTGGAACTGCTGACTGGCGAAGCGAAAAACATTTTCGCCGTGGGTGACAACGACCAGGCGATTTACCGCTTCCGCGGCGCTTCGTTCGGCAGCTTCAAACTCTTTCTCGAACGCTTTACCGGCTGGCGCGAAGGCGGCGACTCCACTAAATTCCGCGTCGCGTTGACAGACAACTTTCGTTCGACTCCAAATATCCTGCGCGTGGCCACCCAAGTAATCGCGCAGAACACCGTGACCGCGGACTTCCCGAAGAAAATGCTGAGCGCCAACAAAGCGGAGGGCGAGAAGATTCGTATTGTGGAGCTGCCCGCGGAGGAAGAAGAAGCCCGCTGGGTGGCAAGTGAACTGGAGCGGCTGCATGCAGGAGGGCGTAAGTGGAAAGACTTCGCCGTGCTGTATCGGCAGCACGCGCACCGCGACGAGCTTGTCAGCGAACTGTCGCGGCGGAAGATTCCCTTCGTGATCAGCAGGCTGTCAATCCTGGATCACTCGCTGGTGAAGGACGTGATTGCGTACCTGCGGCTGATGGCCAGGCCATATGACGATATTGCATGCGCGCGCGTGCTGTCGGCGCCGGCGTGGGGACTCGATGCTGTAGATTTAGTGAGGCTTGCGGAAAAGGCAAGGGAAGAAAAGAAAGCAATTTACGACGTATTGCAACTGCCCCAAGCGGAGCTCCCCTTTAATCGCTCTCATACGGCACTAGGGCGATTGGTGGAATTCATTACCGAGCAAAGGGCCACGCTGCGGGAGCGAAGCGCGCGCGTGATCCTCTGGGATTTGTACGAATGGCTGGAACTCCCGCAGCGCGCCAGCACCCAAGACCGCAAGTACGTGACGCGCTTGACAGAATTCGCCAAGGAGTGGGAGCCGAAGAGCGATACGGGCGGCCTCGCGGAATTCGTGGAGTACCTCGACTATTACGAGCAGGCGGGCGGCGCGATCTGCCTGGAAGATGACGAGCCGGACGACGCTGTGCAGTTGATGACCGTGCATGGCGCCAAGGGACTCGAGTTTTCGCAGGTTTTCGTGTTGCGCGTCAACAACGGCAAATTCCCCGCTACCGAAAGACCGCGCGTATTCGAGTTTCCGGCAGCGCTCATGAAAGAAGGCGAGCCCGCCGAACAGTTTCACATCCAGGAGGAGCGGCGATTGTTTTACGTCGCGCTCACGCGCGCGCAAAACCGCCTCACGTTGACCACGCTCACGGAAAAAAGGGGCAAGGTCCCCGTGTTTGTTGAGGACATTCTCATGGAGCCGGCAGTGCGGCGACGCGACGTGCGCCAGCTGATGCCCAAGTTGCCTCGCGTTCAGGAGAAAGCTGCAAAGAAAGATGCGACGTCATTGAGCGGAGAGCTTTTTCCGCCCTCTTCAGACGATCCAAAGATTTTCTCGCGGATCGCCAACTGGGCGGAAACTTTTCATCCGCGTTCGCCGGAGCCGCTGACGCTCAGCCCCTCCGCGGTGAATGGATACCGCAGCTGCCCGCAGCAATATCTGTTCGGCTATTTGTGGTCGCTAAGGGAAGGACCAAGGGCGACGTTGAGCTTCGGCAGCATCATGCATAACACCGTCAGACGCGTTCTGGGTGAATTGCGCAAGGGGAACAAGCTGCCGTTCGACGACGTGCAACGAGTTTTCGAAACGGAATGGCGCTCCATCGGCTTCGAAGACGAGTACCAGGAAGGGGAATACAAAAAAGATGGTATCGAGCAGTTGCGCGCCTTTTATGAACAAGTCGTGGCCGAGCCACCAAAGATTCTCGAACAGGAAAAACGGTTCGAATTGCCTCTGGACAACAATGTCATCGTCATCGGCCGCATGGACCAGGTCAATTCGCTCGGCCGAAATGAAGTAGAAATTGTGGATTACAAAACCGGAAGGCCAAAGAAGGATTCCTTCGCGAAAAAGGATTTGCAGCTCAGCCTTTACGCCCTCGCGGCGAAAGAAATTTTCGACTGGAATCCGGTGCGCCTGGTTTTCCATTATTTGCAGAACAACGAAACGCAAGTGACCACGCGCGATTCGAAACAGCTTGCCGAAGCGCAGGAGACCGTTCAGGAGGCTGCCGCCGACATTCGTGC
>CAZGBQ010000050.1:0-13504 GCA_964524045.1 uncultured Acidobacteriaceae bacterium | reverse complement strand
AACAGCTTGCCGAAGCGCAGGAGACCGTTCAGGAGGCTGCCGCCGACATTCGTGCGGGTGCGTTCCCTGCCTGGCCTGGCGGCATTTGCCGCAACTGCGCGTACAAGCCCATTTGCCCCGCCCACGAAGAATCGCTTAGCGGGTGAAGGAAGGCCTGGGAATTTCACCTTGAGGAAGGCTTCCACTCATTGTCATTCCGAGGCCGCGTTCTTTGCAGCGAGGAATCTGCATTTTCTTGAGCTTTGACAAGAAGCAGATCCCTTGCTTCGCTCGGGATGACAATTGGCACAGGTTTTGACCGCTGCGGGGAGGAGAATTCCTGATGAATCGCAAAGCGATCTACTTGCTGTTTTGTGCCCTCGGAATTGCCCTGCCGTATTCCCAATTCGTGCCGTGGGTTATGCACAACGGGCTGCGCATGGGACTGTTTGTGCAAGAACTCTTCGCCAACCGCATCGGCGGATTCTTTGGCATGGATGTGCTGGTGTCCGCGATCGTGCTGATCTACTTTGTGCGGCGCGAAGCCAAGCAACTGCGAATCCGCCACGTTTGGCTGCCAATTATCGGACTCTTGACCGTGGGCGTGTCGTTAGGCCTGCCGTTATTTCTGTACCTGCGCGAACGGGCCTTGCATGACGCGGCTGGACCAGGAGCTTCGCCAGCAGTGCGAGCGTAATTTCCCCATTTTCAGAAATCTTCAAGATGGAGCGGAAGCGACGGATTTTTCCAGGAACTCTCGAACTCGCGGTGAACCGAGTCAGCGGCCTCGAGCTTCTTGCCACCTTTCAGGGACTCCATTAAGCCAAAAAGAGCCCGCGGATCGCGCGGATTTCTCCGGAGAGTTTCGCGAAACACCGCCTCCGCTTCCGTTGCGTTCCCGGCGCGGAGCAACGCCGCGCCTAACGACTCCCGAATGGGGTAATACCAGGCGGGCGGTTCGTCATACGAAAGGGCATCTTGCGCCTTCACCGCGCTTCTCCATAGCTCAATGGAGTGCGCGGAATCTTGGGCCCGGCGCGCGTCCAGCACCAGCGAGGCGAGGGCCAGCATGTCCTGTCCCTTATTGAACATCCACATGGTGTCAGCGGGCATCGTGCGCCGCGCCTCCTCAAATTTTACTGTCTCGTCCGACGCCTGCTGCCGCTGCCCTTTTCCTAGAAAAGCGAGCGTCCTGCCAAAGCGCCAAAGGCCAGTGGTGACTATTCTTTTGGGATCGGGAGCAGGAAGCTTGAGCATTTCATCCCATTTCTGAAAGCGGAGGAGATTCAGAGTCGGCACAGGAAGGTAGTAGTCGGAAATCATCGGCCACTGGTCCTGCACGGGCCGTATATAGTCCGCGGTCTGATCCGCGGCAAGCTTAGCGGCGTCAAACAAACCCTGCTCGCCACGCGAACGCAAAACGAAATGAAGGTCGTGCAGATAGTAAACGAGCGTGTACATGGTGTAGCCTGGCTTCGCGAGTTTCATGTATTCGCGGTCGGCCGCGGCCGCTTGCGTGTTGACTTTGGCGGCCATTTCGTACTCGCCCAGGTTGAAGAAAATGTGCGAAGGCATGTGGATCAGATGCCCGAGTCCCGGCGCAACCTGACCAAGACGATAAGCCGTGCCCAGCGCTTGCTCGGGATGGCTAGTATCCAGAATGTGGATGTAAAGATGGTTTGCCAGGGGATGATCGGGATCGCGCCTTAATACATCTTCGATCTGGCGAATCACTTCATTGGTTCCTTCCTGCGCCATGTCTTCGTGAAACCATTCGTAGCGGTGCGCCATCATGCGCGCTTCGAAGCTCAGGGCCAGCGCATCCAGGTCGTCGGGAGAGCGTTCCGCGAGTTTGATCATCCCCGCAGCATAAGCAGCGTCCAATTTCTGTCCGTCCGCATTCTCGTCTCTCGAGCAGCGTTGCGCCAAGGCGCGGACGTAGAGCTGTTCTTTCTCGGAGCCATTCCCGATCAAAGCAATCGCCTTTTGAATGCTGGCGTAAGCCTTCGCCGGATCTACATCCATATCAACATCCATATTCATGTGCCGCCCATAGGCCAGCGCCATGCCCCAATGCGGCATGGGTGATTCGGGATCCAACTGCGAGGCGCGCCGAAACGAGCGCACCGCTTCCGCGCGATTGAATCCGAACACCAACATCAGCCCTTGATCAAAGTATTTCTGGGCCTCTGGGTTCTTCGTGGAAATAGGATGGTGGCGGTTGCCCAGGCCGGGGAGAAACAGAGGCGTGACATCGCTGACGGAATCCTGTGCGTGAGCCGCGCCAGAAAAACTCGCCAGCAGACACACTACACACGCACGAAGAATGAGGGTGGGCCGCATGGTTCACCTCCACGCCCAACCTTCTAACTCTGCGGGGTTCCCCGTGTCAACGCGCGAGAGCTGACGAGTAGTAGCCTTCGCGCGTGAGGATGGTCAGCCCCTCGCGCCGCACGCGAACTTCGATGGCGTGATACTTCTCCTCGCCGTCCGTGCCCGAGTGGGAATACGCCAGCGTGTATTGGTTGCGCGCCTCTTCCGTGACGCGTGAGTACAGCTCCTCCATATCTTTGCGCTTCAGCGCGTAATACACATCGCCCCCGGAGTCGCGCGCGTACTTGGCTAGCCGCTCAAACCTGCGGTTGAAAACCGCGCTGCCCACGCCGACGCCGTAAACCGCGATGTTGTACCGCAGCAAATCCTTGATCGTCACATCGTAGTTGTTCGTGTTGACCTTGGGATTGTTCACACCATCCGAGATGAGCAATATGAGTTTGCGGCGCCTGCGGTCCGGGTCGCGGTCGCGGTCCTTGAGCAATTGCGCGGCGGCATAAACGGCGTCATCGAGCGCTTTGGTAGGCTGGCCTTTGATGGTCAGCATGGGTCCGGCAATATTGGGAGAGTCGCCGGTGGAGGAGTGGCCGTTGATGACCGGGCCTTCGCTCAGGGGCGCGCCGGGTGAAGATACCGAAGGCTCTTCATCCAGCCGCGTGCGTTTAATCTCCGTCAGCAGCTTGTCCTGGTCGCTGATGAAGCCGTGCCCTTGATGGAAGAACTGGTCGAAGCGGCAAACGAACGCCTCATCGGTGGCGCTCATGCCCGCGATGACGGATGCGAGACTATCGGTAACCTGACGTGCATCTTTTGATTTGAGATCGTTGTCGATAAGCAGAACCATAGAAAGCGGGACAGCTTCGGCGCTGAAAAAAACAATTTTCTGCTCTACGTTGTCCTCGAAGATCCGAAATTCATCGCGACGCAAATCGGGCACGAGGCGCCCGGAGTTGTCCTTCACCGTTACAGGTACGACGACTTGATTCACCGGAACGCGAATCCTCGGCGGCTGCTGCGGTTGCTGCTGTGGAGGCGTGGGATTCTGAGCCTGCGGCGCGGGTTCAGCGGCTTGGCGAGGCGTGCGCGCGGCGAGCGGAAGCAGCGAAAGCGCAAGTAGCGCCGCAGCGACAGCGACAACTGTTTTTCGTAGACTTTTCATGGTCCTCAAGCCAAACTTCGCGTTGAAACTGTCCATGCCGCCGGGTTCCATCGCGCATCCCGTAACCCGCCGGCGGCATCCTACTGGGCGGAACCCGCGAGGGGCGTTAGGCGGGCATCTTTAACTACCAGGAAAGTATACATGCGTTCGACAAAGAAGGTTGTGACGCGCTGCATGGTGGCATTGGTTGCATGGACTCTGATGCCGCCAGTTTGGGGACAAGACCCGGCGCAGCAACCTGCACAGCAGCCCGTCCAGGAACCGGCCCAGGAGTCGCCCGTCCTCAAGACCGAAGTCAGCCTGGTGAACATTTTTGCCACCGTTCGCGACAAGCGAAAACACATCGTCCCCACGCTGAAGCAAGAAGATTTTCGCGTTTTTGAAAACGAGCAGGAGCAAAAGATCGCTTTCTTTTCCAGCGAAAAAAAGCTTCCTATTACCCTAGCGATGATGATTGACACGAGCCCAAGCGAACAGTATCGCCTGCCCGCGGAGCAGGATGCGGCGTCGCGTTTTCTCAACCAGGTGCTGCAGAAGGGCGATGAAGCGTTGGTGCTTTCGTTCGATCTGGACGTCGACTTGCTCTCCGACTTCACCGACGACCGCGCGCAATTGCAGCGCGCCATTCATCACGCCAAAATCAATGGCGGCGGCCCCATGTTGACGCCGGGCACGATTCCGACCGGGCCGGATGGAACGCATCTCTACGATGCGATTTGGGTGGCGTGCGGGGAAAAACTGTCTACCGAAGCGGGCCGCAAGGCCATGGTGATTGTCACCGACGCCGACGATGCTGGGAGCAAGGTGAGCGTTCTGGAAGCCATCGAAGCGGCAGAGCGCACCAACACGGTCGTGCATTTTCTATTGGTGCATGACCCGGGCCAGGGTTGGCGCCCCGATATCGCCCACAAGATCGCAGACCAAACCGGCGGCAGGGTGATCGAAGTATCGTCGGAGAAGCGCCTCCAGGAAGCCTTCGATCAAATCTCCGAGGAGTTACGGAGCGAATATTCGCTCGGCTACTATCCCACGAATCCCGCGCGCGACGGCGCGTTCCGCAAGATCAAAGTGGAAACCACAAACCACGACATGAAGGTCCTCGCGCGCAAAGGCTACTACGCACCCAAGGGTTCAGGCTAGCGCACCACTCCGCAACGATTTCGTAGCGGCGACTTTACGTCGCCATTTTGTAGCGTCGGCTTCCAGCCAGCCTCTTCTCCCTTGTATGGGCGGCCTTCAGCACGGCATTTTGGGGTGCGGCGCCTTGTTTACCCTGAGCAGACGCGGAGGGCCGCTTTCTCTGCGCCGAAGCTTGCTTCGGCTCTCCTGTTGTCATCCCGAACCCGGTCGCGTCATGCGTGAACGGCGGTGAGGGATCTGCTTTTTCCTCGCTCCTGGTGTGCGGCAGCGTCGCGGCGCCCGCCTTTCCTTAACCTCTTTTTCGTCCTATTCCTCCCTCCTCTTTCACATGGAAAGCTGGGCGAAGCTTGCCGGCGGCGAGGGCTTTTAGGGCGCGAAGACGGCCGCTAAACTCTCGCGGCGTCAAGCGTCCTTCCCGCAAAAGCCGTCGCTGATGGTCTCCGGCCGAACCGTCTCGCTTTCGCGAATTGCAATCCAAGCAGCAGGAAACTAGGTTGCGGTAGGAATTGAGCCTGGACTTCACTCGGGGCACCACGTGGTCCAGGCAGTGTGCACGCTTGGGGGTCTGGCGCAGGCAATAAAAGCACTTGCTTCCCTCGCGCGCATGAATAGACTGCCGCAACTTGCGCGTCCGCATAAAATCCACCTCCTCCAGGCGGACCCCCTGGAAAGCTTGACTGGGCAGCTTCGCCACACCCCTCGCAGGGCTCTTAGGAGCGCTTTCTGTGCGAACCTCATTTGGCAAACGCACTCCCACCACATGGCCTAGAGTGCTGCGCTCGACCAGCCGCAAAACTTTCTTTTCGATCAGTCGCCGCACCGCCCAACGCGCCGTTACGTCCGAAACGTGGAGATGTCCGGCCAGCCAGACGAGCGAGAAGCGCAGCCGCGCTCTCCCTTCCAGCAGGCTGTGCCGTAGCAGATGCCAATACACGGCCCGCTCGATCGGCGTCAGCCTTAGCCGCGGCGCCAGCACATCTTCAAATTCTTTGCACACTTGTACCGCATCGAGTTCTTTGCTTTTCATGATTTGTGTCTTTCTGTTGGAATGTAGAGGCCAGGCTTCAGCGCGGCATCTTCTTGCTTGTCATTCCGAGGGCGGGGTTTGCCCGAGGAATCTGCTTCTTCTTGGGTTTGTAGGGGTGCGCTTCAGCGCGTCCCCTGAATCAGCCCGAGAAATGAGGAAAGAGGGACGGGCTGAAAACCCGGCTCTTGGTGGCACAGGCACTCTTGCCTGTGCGCTTCCTTCCCGTGCAGCCTTCCGCATTTGTGTCGGCGGCGAAGGAAGCAGCAAGGGGGCGCCCTAGGGATGCCCCAAAAACAAAAAGCCCCGACCAAAGGTCGGGGCCGCACTTTTCTACGCCTCTTACTCTACCAAACTACTTATCTCTTTGTCAAGTCCAGATTTAGTGACCCATGGGACAGCTGTCCTTGGCAACGTTCAAGGAAGAAGCCACCTAACGCCGCCCCACTCTTTCAAAGGCCGAACGCATGGGCCACGGGCCGGTCGACTAAACCGTGCAGACCGCGCCTCACTCAGACGTATCACGAGCGTATGACCAAAACCGATTGGTAATTATTTGACTGCAATCTTCGCTAGGAGCATTAAGTACCACGCCGGTATTTTTGTCGCCGTTGCCCCATGACAGCTCACCAGTCCAGTTGCCATCAGCTCCTCGATGAAAATCCCCGATAACGAATCCGTCCATTCTGTAGATGTGAAGAGTTGACCCCGCCACCTTAAAACGCCACTGGAGACCTTTGCTAGCAGCGGGGGAAATCACTTCGTGCCAGATTCCGTTGTAGCAATTATGCATTTGGAATTTAAACTGCTGCACATAGGAACCGATCAAGACAGTCTGTGCCTTGGAAGGCATGTAGTTCTCCGCTCTCGCCGAGACTGTGACCTGTTTGTTAAACAAGTGAGGTATATCAGATATACGGAAAGTGCCGACATCAGTGGCTTGATACTTGAAAGTATTTGCGTCTGTCTGAATGACTATGGTTGCTCCCGATATGCCAGCGTCGTTATCAGCGTCCGACACCGTTCCGACGAGAGCGACGGAGTCCTCTCCGGTTCTACCGTAGCCGACGTACCCAATGAGGAAAACTATTACAAAAACTGCGATCCCCCCTGCCACGCTAAAGGAAACAGGGTCCAGACCCCCAGGAAGCGGCAGCTTGCCCGAGGCTGATGCCGTTCCGCCCAGAAAGCCAGCGCTGAGTGCAACTCCTATTGCAAGCACGAAAACGACGAGCAATCTTGACTCAGGTGGAATCGGCTTTCCCAGCACCGACATGACGACTAAAGCCGCGAGGAAGAGGAATGTTAGGAAACCGAAGGCAACCCCTACAACTAGGACCCAATTGCTTGTGGGTTGCAAGAACTTCGACGTCACAGCTTGGACGTAAGCGTCGACATCTCCTTCAGTCTTGATAGAGCCGATGTCTATCCCTGTCCGCTGACCTAGTGGAAGTGTGCTTTCCATGCCCCGGTAATACGTGACACGTTCGGTAAGCTCCTTGGACAGAGGTCTGTTCTTATTAACTGCACCAGGCTTCGCCTTGGGAACGGGGATGACCTTGGGTGCCATCGTCGTCATCGCAGCCGGAACACTACACAGTCATCATCTGGCCGCAACTGGCTTGTCACGGGACTAAGGAAGCTCTTGGCATGCATCTCGCGGATGGTGCGCGAGCTATAGTTCTTTAGAAAGAAACTCGTCACTGTGGCGGGAATGCAGGCGTGTTCGAATACTTGTCCACCGGTGGAGTCCTCTGGCCCGGGCACTACAGTTCCCCTAGGAACGTAAGGGGAGACCAGAATCGCGGGGATGCGCACACCAAGGCGATCAAAATTGAAAGGCTGACCCGTCCCGGTTTCCTGTGCAGATGCAACATAACCATCCGGAATACAGGCGGGGGGAGGAACGTGGTCGTATATGCCGCCGTGAGTGTCGTACACGATCAACAACGCAGTGTGACTCCAAAGATTGGAATTCGTGCGGATGGCGTTGTAGGTGTTGGCAATGAACCTCTCGCCTTCTTGGACGTTGTGATCCGGATGCTGATCCGCTGCCAGGATTTCCCCGCCGCCGGGGCCGGAGCGATCGTTGTGGTTGGGCTCGATAAAACTATACTCAGGGAGTGTTCCGCTTTTGCAATCCGCGATGAATTGGGCATAGGTCGCAAAGATCCTCGGATGGTTCTTCATTAGATTTACTGTCGCCAGGATGGAGCTTTGCTGGTCGTAGTAATAAATCTTCGCGCTATGGCCCGTGTTAATCATGCGCTCGTAGACGCTGAGGATTGGGTCTGCTACATAGAAGAGGTTCATATCAACCTGACCGAACGAAGTTCCGTAGTGAGCGAACGCCCTATTGGGAATAGTCGGCCCGGGAACCGAGGAAAACCACCCATTAAAGAGGGCAAACTCCGAGGCGAGCGTCGTGAGAACTGGCAACTTCTCAGGCGGGAAGTAATACATGATTTTGTGCGCGTGTTCGATATTCTGCTGCTGTAGGAAGTAGCTTTTGATGAAGCCTTGCATGTTTGCGACGCGGCTGGATTCTGACGGCGCGCCACCGAATATCTGGAGGTCGACGCCGGGAAAGTGCGCGTCAGGTGCAACCTCCAACTGCCCCTGAAATTCCGCAAGCGGTTGAACACCTACCAATGCGCCTTTCGAGTCGGGGTTAGACTCGTTTCCAGTGAGGCCATTGATACGCCTATCGGTTGTCTTCAGGCCTCCGAGCATGTGGTCGAATGAGCGACCACTCATCATGAGCACCACAATGTGCTTAAGGCTAGCTAGACCCGATGGCATGTAACTCCCGTGACCTTAGGACATCAAGTTCAGCTAATGGACCGGCAGGGCAGTGCCCGCTTCGTTTTCTCTTTGAGGTGGTATATCGCAAGAGAATACCACTTTTGGCAACAATTGCGAACTCTGGATCGGCCAGGTGGGCCGGTGAAATGGCACCCTAAATGAGCGAACGAGTCTTTGGTGGGCCCATCCTCGCGATTTTGTCTTACGCAAGGGCGGAGCCGCTTTTAGCTGGGCTCTTCTCTTTCTGCTTCAACTCTCTCTGCTAATCTGACAGACTCAAAGCCGCTTACGGAAAAACCGAACCATGCTTTCCAGGCCGCGTTCGATCTTTGTCCCTCTGCCTCTCTTGGGGTTCATTCTTGCGGTTTTTCAGGTCCCGGGTTCGCAGTCGTTGCCCCTATCTGTCTCCGCTAAGGAACAGGCAGTATCCCAAACGCCAGCTCCGGCAGATAGTTCCAACGAAACGGTCTATGTGATTGCCCTCGGAAAAGACGGGCGGCCGATTACGGACTTAAAAGCTGAAGAAGTTCGCGTTATTGAAGATAAGGTAGAGCAAAAAGTCACGACAGTTTCCTCGGCAGCGAGCGAGCCGCTGACCATTGGATTTTTCTTCGATATCAGTGGAAGTCGACACGCGGACCGGTCCATACCCGATGAAGCAAAGCTAGCAGGCGAATTTGTACGCGCCATCTGGCATGAAGGAGATACAGGTTTCGTCTTGGCTTTCAGCGACAAGGTTTTTGCTGCGATGCGAGCGACAGGCAACTTGGAAGATATCGACAATGGGTTAAATAAAATCCCGGGCGGGACATACTACGGCTCAACTGCCCTCTACGACGCTCTGTGTACTCTGGATGCAGATAGGCTCAACGGAATGCCTGGCCGGAAAATCTATGTGGTACTTAGCGATTTTGAAGATAACAGCAGCAAGAACAGGCTCAAAGACGTAGTCAAGCTGGCACACGCGGGAAAGATCGCCATTTTCCCAGTGGTTCTGAACGAAGGGTTTGGTGGCGGCTACTCGAAAAGGGAGGAAAAGCGTGGCAAGCAGACAGCTCAAGAGCTGGCTGACGAAACTGGCGGAGCATTCTTGATCCCCGAATCGCCGAGGGAACTGAAGGCGATTTTTGATTGGCTCACAGTCGCCACGCAGGCGACCTACCGGGTTAGCTACGCATCTTCTTCTCATACTGCGAGCAGTCACAAGAAGAATCTTCGTGTCGAAACCGACAGGCCGCAAGTCAGACTGTTGTTTGCCAAGAACTAGTTTTAGAACGGATTCGTGCGTTTCGGGCGCGTCTTTTGTAGCGGCTTGCGCGGAACCATTTCGTCGCGGTTCGCGGTCAGATACACGAACGAAGCCACAATCACGGCCATCTGCCTCATGTCGGGCTCCTGGAGGCGTTCGTACACGTCCATGTTCGAATGGTGCGTCCGCGTATCGTACTCGATGGGGTCCTGGATAAATTGAAAGCCGGGCAAGCCTACGGCGTCGAACGAAAGATGATCGGTTCCACCGGTGTTGCGGATGCTCAGCGTGGTCATTCCCAAATTGTGGAACGGCTCCATCCATTGCGTGAAGAGCGGCGCGATGGATTCGTTGCCCTGCAAATAGATGCCGCGAATTTTCCCCGTGCCGTTGTCGACGTTGTAGTAGGCATCCAGCTTGCCGTGTTCGGGCAGCAGCTTAAGATTTTCTTTGTCCGAGGCAGCCGGGTCAGTCTCCCAAACGCCAAAATGCTTCTTCACGTATTCGCGCGAGCCGAGCAGCCCCTGCTCTTCGCCGGTCCATAGTCCAATGCGCACGGTGCGGCGCAGCTTCACGCCGGTGGCTTTGAGGATGCGCATGGCCTCCAGCATCACGCCGGAGCCGGCGCCGTTGTCCGTGGCGCCCGTGCCGGAGTGCCAGGAATCGAAGTGTGCGCCGACCATCACGATTTCGTCGGCTTTGCTCTTGTCCGAGCCGGGAATTTCCCCAATGATGTTGAAGGAATTCAGGTCGTCCTCGTAGAACTTGTTCTGAATGTCCGCTTGCAGCGTCACCGCCACCGGCGGCTTCTTTTCCAGCATGCGCACGAGGCGCCCGTAGTTTTCGGCGGCCATGGTTGCGCGCGGCGGCGCCGGCGGGTCCTTGGGATCGCGTCCGCCACCGGATTGCACATACACGGTGCCGTCATCGCCATTCGAGGTTCCAATCCATGCGGCGACGCCCTCCTCCACGAGAAATTTTTGAATCTTTTGGCTCAACTCGCGTTGCGCGCGGAATCTGGCAATGCGCTCCTCATCCGCCGGAGGGCGCCCGCCGGGAACCGGCTGCGTGGATTCCTCGGTCAGCTCCGCGTCTGTGTAGCGGTGGGCTTGCGCTTCGAAGCGCGCCTTCACTTCGGGAACCTGCGCGGTCAGCACGAATTTGCCTTTGAGCTTGCCGCGATACTTTTCGATGTCTTCCTCCTTCTGAATGGGAGCCCAAACGGCTTCGGCAGCTACGACGCCGTTCGTCCCAGGGGTCCACGCCTGGGCGTACGCGATCAGCGGAAACGGCCGCGGCGAAATCACCTGGAGCGAAAAACGTTCGTTCGACCAGCCTTTGCCAAATGGGCCCCACTGCTCGAGGTGCACGTTGGCAAGCTGCCATTCCTTCATTTTGTCCGTGGTCCATTCGGCGGCCTGCTTTATGTTCGGCGAATTCGTCAGGCGCGGGCCGTAGACATCCGTGAGATAGCTCATAATCTCCATGACCTGCGAATGATTGAAGCCCTCGTCTTTGATCTGCGCGATGGCAGATAAATCCGGCGCGCTCGGCGCCTGCGCGCCCAGCGGCAGCACCGCAAGCATCACCAACAGAATCACCAGTGAGTTCGACAAAATGTTGCGAAAGCGCGATTTTGTAGCGCCGGCAACTTTTTTACCCCGAGCCTCGTAGGGCCGGCTGTCTCCCGCATCCGGCATTGCTCTGTATTCTGCAGGCCTTACTAAAGGATTCCTATGCTTTCGCACCATGACCCCTCCGAAAATCTTCTCTAGAAGCTCTAACTAATGCTCTTTAGGGGGGTCGGAGCTTCAGCTCCGACACTTAAATGCCCGAATAACCCGGGCTTTAGCCCCTGAAGAATTGCCTTTTATGTGCCGAGACTGTTTATCAGGCAAGCTCTAGCTTCTCTAACAAAGAAATAACCTGGCCCAAGAACTTCTGACCACAGACTCAAGGTGAGACGGCCCAATGACGCACTTCGTTTCAGCGCCCGCCTTTCATTTTAGCCAGTCTGGAATTAGCCCTGTGCGCTCCGCCTTTTTAAGTTGGCGCGCACTAAACCAACAACTAAACGCCATACCTAAGGAAATCGCAAATCCACCCAACAGGCCTACAGACAAGAACAGCAGGAACTTTCCAACGAGGGACCAATGTGCGTGAAGCGAATGCCCGGGTGAGAAGAGAAAGGCGCAAGCGAAGGCTATTACGAGTGCAATTCCCGCACCAAAAGCCCGCTTGGCCCAGAGCCATAAATCCTCGACAGCGAGTTTTCGGATCGCTACAAGGTCTTCGTTGCGAACGGGCTCTGATTTTAGCGAGTATTCGTCGATCGTCACGTTATGCCCTTAACGTAGTTGCGCTCACGCGAAAATCAGGGCTGCGCCGAGATCAACGAATCGTGCCACCCGGTGACGGCGGGGCGTTCGAATCGCGATTGGTATTGGCGCGTGCAAAATAGCCGCGGCGCGCGCGCACCTGGTAACCCTTGTGGTCGGGAACTTCCACGCGGATTTTGTGGTATCGCCCGTCCAACACATAGTTCGCGGGTTGATAGGCAATCGAATACTGGTTGCGCAGCTCGTCCCCGATGTCCTGAAAGGACTGGTCGAGATCATCCACATGATAGGGGAAAAAGGCGCGGCCGCCAGTTTCATCCGCAAGGTCCTGCAGGATCTTGTCCCCTTCCGTGAGGTGATATTTGCGGTCGGCGGTTTTGTTGGGATTGGTTTCGGATAAGGAGACCCATTGCGTGCTGGTGCTGATGGTGTAAATGACCACACTGGTGCGCTGCGCCAGCTCGATGGCTTCCGAGCGCGTGTGCGTGGACAAATTGTCCTCGCCATCGCTGATCAGAATCATCACGCGGCGCACCACGTCGGGCTGGTCTCCCGGCGGCCGCGGCGGGTGATTCAACTGATTGGCGCAAGCATCGTAGATGGCGTCATAGATGGCGGTGCCGCCGCCGGCGCGTGTTTTGGTGATTTCGTCCCGCAATGCCCCTGTATCGCTGGTGAAGGCTTGCAAGATTTGCGGCTCGTCGTCGAAAGTCATGACGAAGGCTTCATCTTTGTTCCGGCGCAAAACGCTGTAAAGAAAGCTCACCGAGGCATCCTGCTCGAACTTGATGCGGTCGCGAATGCTGTTCGAAGTGTCGAGCAACATGCCGATGCGCAGCGGCAGATCGGTTTGCTTGCTGAAATAGCGAATGTCCTGGGCTTTGCCTTCGTCGAAAACTTTGAAGTCCCCCTGTTCCAGGTCCGGCACCAATTTATTGCGGCGGTTTAAGACGGTGAAGAGCACGTCTACAAGGGTGACCTCTCTCTTAAAGGTCTGGCCGCTTTGTGGGGTGGCCTGCGGGTTTTGCGCAGGCGGCGTGGGCGACTGAGATTTTGCTGCAGCCGAGGACTGTTGCGCGCGGTTCGCAGACACATGAAACAGGAGCGCGGCGGCGATTAGAACGACAGGGATAAGAATGCGTGGCCGGTTCATCGTTTAGGAATTATAGGTACCCTGCGAGCGCAGCGTCAATTCGGCCTTGCGGCTCGCCGGCAGCGTCACAAAGACACTGCAAAAAATCGCGCAGTTCCACTGGTAAAGGCGCGCGAACTTCGAGCCATGCGCCTGTTCGCGGCTGCGCGAAGCCGAGTCTTGCAGCGTGCAAGAAGTTACGCTGCAGTCTTGGCAGCGCAGCTTTGCCGGCGCGCAGTTGCGGCGCCGCTCCATAGAGCGTGTCGCCGACTACCGGATGTTTCAGCTCGGAAAAGTGCACGCGAATCTGATGCGTGCGTCCGGTATGGAGTTGCACCTCGAG
>CAZGBQ010000049.1:20488-24209 GCA_964524045.1 uncultured Acidobacteriaceae bacterium | reverse complement strand
GCGACGAGGTACGGATTGATGAAAATTCCCGCGCCAATGATGCCGCCCATGACGGCCATGGTGGTGCCGAAAAGGCCGAGATGGCGCGCGAGACCGCCGCTTGGGGCTCCGGGCTCGCTTGGGTTTTCTGGCGGTGTCACGATCCTCGACTCAACTCGTTTGCGCCAGTTCAAAGAGGTTTTGCACGTGAGAGAAAGCAGCTCCGTCCATGCCCTGTATCTTCGGATTGTTCGATTCGATGAGGTAATACTCGTCGGGTGCATGCGCGCCGTTGCCGTGACCAAGGCCGAAATGCCCCGCGGGCAGGCGCAGCGGATCGCCGGTGAAGACGTAGCCGGGCCAAGAGCCCGCAAGGCGCGGCAGGATCACGGGATCGATGCCGTTCTTCTTGTAGACGGCAGTGGCCGCGCGAATCACGGCGGAGTCAGCTGGCGTGGAAGTGGGATCGTAGCCGCCGCTCATGTGTACATCGATATCACCGAATCCCTTTTTCGCCAGATGCGCTTTGAGGGCGGCGAGTGCTTCGGCGGCGGTCATGTCTGGAACGAGGCGCAAATCCAACTTCGCGACGGCTTTTCCGGGAAGAATCGTCTTGCCGCCCGGTCCAGTGTAGCCGCCCACAAGCCCTTCGATATTGATCGTGGGGCGCGAAATTAGCAGCTCGAGCGCTTTCTCCCAACTCACGTCGTGAACCCAATGCTCGACGCCAAGAAGCTTTTTCGCTTCGGCTTCATTCAGCCGGCGTGCCGCTTCGGCAATCATTTTCTTTTCTCCGTCAGAGAGCGGGCGGGCTTTCGCGGCATAGCCTTCGATGGCGGGATCATTGCCGTCGGGAGAAACAAGCGACGCGAGGGCTTCAACAAGATGCCAAGCGGGACTATCGAGGCGCGCCTTATTGCTGGAGTGCACGTCCTTGCGTGGCCCGCGGCCCCAGCGTTCGCCGCTGGAAGTCAATTCGCACTCGATCACGCCTTTGGCCCCGAGAAACATGGTGACTTCGCCGTCGAGTCCCTGCGAAGCGAAGGGCATGAACACGCCGCTGCATTTTTTCAGAGCCGCGGCCACGTCGGCGTTGCGAACCACTTGCGGGAAGTGCGGCGAGCCGATTTCCTCTTCGCCTTCGGCGACAAAAACAAGATTTACGGGCATTTTCTTGCCCGCACCGCGAATCGCGTGAAACGCCGCGAGCAGTGTCGCTTCCGGGCCTTTCTGGTTGATGGCGCCACGCCCCATGATGACTTTTCCGAGGCCGGGTTTATCGACCAGCGCGGCTTCGAACGGCGGGGAAGACCATTCGGCGGGATCGGCCTGCTTAACGTCATACATGAAATAGAGGCCGAGCGTTTTGGGAGCGCCCGCGTCGAGTGTGGCGAAAACGCCGGGCTGGCCGTCGGTGGGCATTTTCTTCACGCCGCTGAAGCCAGCTTCGCGGAGCATTTCCATCATCAGCTCGCAGCCTTCATTCATGTCGCGATTCTCGGCGGCGATCGAGGGTTGGCGAATCCAGGTTTGCAGGCGCTTCAGGGCTTCGTCGTGGCGCTTTTCGATTTCGGCGCGAATCGCAGAGAGGTCGTCCGGATGCGCTTGCACCCAACGCGGCATTGCAACTGTTGCGGCTACAGCGGCCGCGCCATGAAGAAAAGTGCGCCTATTTGCTAGGGAGAGCACTTCACTTGTCAAATCCGCGTCGCGCGTGCTTGCGCCGAACCGCCCCGCGTGAGGCTTCCCTTCAGAGTTGTCGTTGCCTTGAGTCTCAGACCACTTCGCACGTTTTCCCATGTGCACTCCATGAATGGAAACTCCACCAAGAATTAACCAACCGTTCCGCCACGTTAAGTCAACGCGCGAGCGTATACCTTCTGGATTCAGCGGGCAATGGTGAAGCAGCTGTTTGCTGTAGGGCGCGCCCTCTGAGGGCGGTGGCGAAGGACGATCCAAAACGACCTGAATTGGCCAATTTCCTTCGGAACAATTTGCTGGCTTCAAGCGTATCATCAGAACACGGGAGGGCCTGGCCATGTATTGCGATCGTTGCGGGACCCAACTAGGTACTAGTGCGCAATTCTGTACATCATGCGGGAAAGCGGTGGCCCCGGGCGGCATCCCCCCTGCGTCGCCGACGATAGCCCCGGTGGCGCAAGGGAGAGTGCGCCGTCATATACACAGGCTCGCCACTTTGTGGGTGGTCAATGGCGTTCTGAGGCTAATTGCTGTTAGCGGGTTCCTTCTCTTTGGACGCATGTTCTTCCCCGGATGGAGAGGATGGATGGGGCCAGTGGTCTGGCCGTTCGGACGTTGGGGTCTTGACTTCCCAGGAGGCTTCTATCCGTTGGGCATTTTCCTGGGTTTCTTTGGCGTGCTGCACCTGGTGCTTGCCTGGGGGCTCTTCGAACGGCAACCGTGGGCACGGATACTTGGCTTGGTTCTGGGAATTCTCGCGTTAATACGCTTCCCACTCGGCACGGCGCTAGGGATCTACACTCTTTGGGTGCTTGCACCGGAGGAATCGGGTCGCGAATACGAGCAACTGGTCCATGCCAGCGGGCAGTTCAACGGCGCGGGTTTCTCACCAACCGGAACACGCTAAGCGCCTTGTTGAAAGTTAGACTCTAGAGAAATTGCGTCTCGTTGAAGACACGCAGCACTACCCGCGCGATACGACGTGCTGTTGGGGAGTCTGCGCGAGCGCGCGCAGAGAGTCGTTGTAGGGCGTACGAGCCACACCGCGCTCCGTGAAGATCGCCGCAATGTACCGCGCCGGCGTCACATCAAAAGCAGGATGCGCCGCGTGCACGTCGGGCGCAATGCGCACGCCCTGCAAGTGCGTGACTTCCGCTGCAGACCGCTCCTCGATCGGAATATGCTCGCCATCAGGGATGGAAAGATCGAACGTCGAGACCGGCGCGGCAATGTAAAACGGCACATTGTTTTCTTTGGCGAGAACCGCGATCTGATACGTTCCGATTTTGTTCGCCGTGTCGCCGTTAGCCGCAATACGGTCCGCGCCGGTAACGATCGCGCCGACTTTTCCTGACTTCAAGAAGTGCCCCACCATGTTGTCCGTGATGAGCGTCAGCGGGATGCCGCCTTTGTACAATTCCCACGCTGTTAGCCGCGCGCCCTGCAAATAGGGCCGCGTCTCTGGGACAAGTACGTGAAGCTTGCGGCCTTGTTCGAACGCCATGCGAATCACGCCGAGCGCCGAACCGATGCCCGCTGTGGCCAGCGCGCCGGCGTTGCACTGGGTCATCACCTGGCCTTCGCGCGGCATAAAGTCCGCGCCGAAACGCCCCATCGCTTCGTCCGTCGCGCGCTTTTCGTAATGTACTTGCTGCGCTTCCACAACCATGCCCTGCTTGATCCTTGCGAGGTCTGAAGTTTCCGCGGTCAGTTCGGAGAAGCGCCGCTTCATGCGCTCAAGCGCCCAAAAGAGATCGACCGCTGTGGGGCGAGTTTTTGCGAGCGTCTCGTATATTTCCGCGAATTCAACTCTCAACGCGTCAATGGACTCTGCCGGCGAATGCAACACGCCAAGAGCTGCACCCATGGCTGCGGCTACTCCAATCGCCGGCGCTCCACGTATCACCATTTCGCGAATTGCTTGCGCGACCTCGCGATAGTCCGTATACGTATAGGAGATTTCTTCGGCAGGCAGCCGACGCTGGTCCAGCATCACCACGCCGCGGTCGGTCCACTGGATGGGTTGGGCTACGTACATTCC
>CAZGBQ010000049.1:0-20388 GCA_964524045.1 uncultured Acidobacteriaceae bacterium | reverse complement strand
CCAGCATCACCACGCCGCGGTCGGTCCACTGGATGGGTTGGGCTACGTACATTCCGTCTCAGCCTCGCAACTTCCATTGTACGGGGACACGCGCGAACATAAAAACGTCCTGGTGGCGCTCACTCCGGCGCAATCTCTTGCCCGAACTGGAGGACGTAGCCGTTCCTGTCGCGAATGGCAAACTCGCGCATCCCATAGTCAAAGTTTTCGACGGGATACACAATCGTGGCCTTATCGCGAAGCTGGTCCCAAAGAGCGTCCACATTTTCGACATGGAAATAAAGAGAGCCCGTGAACATGGGTTTTTCAAAAGGAAGATGCTCGTTGGGAAGAGAAAGCATAATCTCTGCCTGATCCAGTTGAAGAGAAGCCCAACCATCGAGCCGGTTCTCACAATGAAAGCCCAGCACGCCGCAATAGAAGCAAATGGATTGCTCGATGTCAGCCACGTAAAGAATAGGAATCGGTCCTTTGATCTGCACGGCTTCCTCAGGGATGGGGATGCATATAGGTAAAACTCACAATTGTCAGTACCGCGAGCATCGAGTTATAGCCAAGGTGCAGGAAAAAACTCGCAAGAACCGTGCCGGTCCAGGCGCGGGCAAAAGTGAAGATAATCCCAACGAGAGTGAGCAGGCCGACCAAGCCCCACGTCCATCCAAGTTGCACGCCATGCATCAAGCCAAAAAGAACGCCGGTGGTCACGATGCTCGACGCCACGCCAGTGCGTATCGCGCTGGACGAATCCAGCCCGAAGAATTGCACGACCGCGGTAACGATCCTGGCGATCACTGGGTAAAGATAACCTCGGAAGATCGTCTCCTCAGCCAGTGGGGCGACGAGCACTGCCGTGCTCATCAACAGCATGGCTCCCGAGCGGCTCCTGAACATGTCCTCGATCGGCAAGTGCTCAGCACTCTTCACCCGTGAGCCAACAATTAGGACAAAGATCGACAGACCCGAACCGGCAACAAAATACATCCACGGCCGGCCCTTGCTGGCGAAGGGATCGGCGCTGAACTTCCGCCATCCGAGCGATTTCCAAAAAGGCAATCCGCGAAGCACCGAAAGCGTCATGTACAGAAAAAAAATGATAAGCGCGAACCACAGAACTGTCACTGTGACAACGAACTTCGGGTCCGATTCGAAATGACTCAACTGCCTTTGCGTCAGGTGGCGCCCCGCAGAAAAATAAGCCAGCGCGCCGAAGCCAACAATGATTTGGCTCGCGATGACGAAAAAGATGAAAAGCAAGAGGTGCGGCCAGGACCACGAGATGCGCAAATCCTCCGGCAGATTCGATTGCGGTGCGTGGGCCGAGGCTGGATAAACCGCCACGTAGGAGATTGGGTCGCCCGGGAGTGCGGCGGACTCGGCGATTGGCGATTCGGGACTCCCCGGGTCTGGTGCCAACGGCCCGTCACCGGCTCCAGCCGGTTTTTGCGGATTGTTGTCAAGCAGGCCCATTGATTTCATTCAGCGTTTCTTCGGCCACCCTGCAGCCAGCGCGGCTGCAACCAGCGGCAAGAGCAGTTCGTGATGGCCGGTAATAGCAAAGCCGCGTGATTCCGGTCCTTTGTGGCTGGGAGCGGAAGCGGTGGGACGCTTCACCACATTTTGCAACGGACGGTAGTGCTGAATAAAGTCGAAGTTCGACGTAGTGATCGGGCAAAGCGGCACACCCAGATTGCGCACCACGGAAACCGCCTTGAGAAAAACTTCCGGCAGCAGCACCGCGGAACCCCAGTTGAGATAGACACCGCCGGGATGCATTTGTTGCGCCATCGCGCAAAAGAGCCGGAAATCGCGATGCGTGGCGTAGCCGAGCGCCGCGCCATCCGCGGCGGGATGCATGTGCGGAATGTCCGTGCCGATTGCCAGGTGCACGGTCACGGGGATGCGCCGCTTGTAGGCGGCCGCCAGAACGCTGGAATCGGCGTGCTTGGCCTCGATGATCCCGCTGTTGAGAAACTGTCCTGCCGCTTCGCCATAGCCGATGCGGATGCGCTGCGCGAGCTTGGCGATTTCGTTTAGCCACTTACCCGTCTCTTCGGCCATGCCGAACTGGCCTTCGCCAAGCGCCGCTTCCACATCTTCGGAAGTATTGCCCGCCAACGCGATCTCGAAATCGTGAATGAGCGCCGCGCCATTCATGGCGATTCCGGAGATGAAGCCGCGATTCATCAAGTCGATCAAAATGGGACCGAGGCCGACTTTGATGACGTGGCCACCCATGCCCCAAAGGACGGCCGCGCCTTGTTTGCGCGCCCCGTGGATGGACGTGAGGACCTGGCGAAGACTGTCCGCCGCAAGGATATGTGGCAGGGAATCGAGGAATCTCGCCAGCGAAGGGTTTTTGGTCGCGGGCTTCGCAAACTCGCGCACGCTCACTTTGCTCTTGCGCGAAGCCAGCGGATACGTGTGCACGGCACCAAGAACCAGCGGCTGGATCGAATAAATGCTCATGACAAGTGCTTCACTCTATGGAGAAGGGCTGCGAACTGCAAGGGGAAGATAGTCGGACGACTCATTTACTACGATCGTCCGTGCCATTGGCGTGGCCATTCGCACCGAGGACGCGGGCGAGAACTTGCCCGGTGTAGGACTTTTTTGTGCGTGCAACGAGCTCAGGCGGACCTTGTGCGACGATGCGCCCGCCGCCTTCCCCGCCTTCCGGGCCGAGATCAATGATCCAGTCGGCCTGCTTGATGACATCGAGGTGATGCTCGATGATGAGCACGGTATTTCCGAGATCGACGAGGCGCTGCAGCACGTCGAGCAGCTTACGCACGTCGTCGAAATGCAGGCCCGTCGTAGGCTCGTCGAGGATGTATAGCGTGCGGCCGGTCTGACGCTTTGAAAGCTCACGCGCCAGCTTGATGCGCTGCGCTTCGCCGCCGGAAAGCGTAGTGGCGGACTGGCCGAGCGTGACGTACCCAAGGCCGACATCCACGAGTGTTGAAAGCTTCTGCTGAATCTGCGGGATGTTTTCGAGGAGCTTCAGGGCATCTAAAGAAGGCAAGTTCAGAACATCGCTAATCGAATGGTTTTTGTAGCGCACCGCGAGCGTTTCCGTATTGTAGCGCCGGCCGCGACACACTTCGCACATCACGTAAACATCCGGGAGAAAATTCATCTCGATGCGCCGCAGGCCGTCGCCCTGGCAGGCTTCGCAGCGGCCGCCTTTCACGTTGAAGCTGAAGCGGCCGGGGCGGTAGCCGCGTTCGCGCGACTCCGGAAGCATGGCAAAGAGATCACGAATCGGCGCGAAGACGCCCGTATAAGTGGCAGGATTCGAGCGCGGCGTGCGTCCAATTGGCGCCTGATCGATCTCGATGACTTTGTCGACGTGTTCCGTGCCAACGATTTGGCGATGCGCGGCAGGCGCTTCACTGGAACGATAGAGTTTTTGCGCCAGCGCGCGATAGAGAATGTCGTTGACTAGAGTCGATTTTCCAGAGCCGGAAACGCCCGTAACCACGGTGAGCAGGCCAAGTGGAAAAGTAACGTCAATCTCTTTCAGATTATTTGCGGTGGCGCCGACGACCTGGATGGCTTTGCCATTCTGGCTGCGCCGCTTGTCGGGAACGGAGATCTTCGCCGCACCGCTCAGATATTGACCGGTCAGCGATTCCGCCGTGGCTTCAATCTGTTCCGGCTTGCCGTGCGCGACGAGATATCCGCCGGCGTTTCCTGCGCCCGGGCCAAGGTCCACCACAAAATCCGCGCGTCGAATGGTGTCTTCGTCGTGCTCAACCACTAGGACTGTGTTGCCAAGATTGCGTAGATGCTCGAGCGAGCCGAGGAGCCGCGCATTGTCGCGCGCGTGCAGGCCGATACTTGGTTCGTCGAGAACATAGAGAACGCCGCGGAGCCGCGAGCCGATTTGCGTGGCCAGCCGGATGCGCTGCGCTTCCCCCCCGGAAAGCGTGGCCGCAGAGCGCTCCAGGCTAAGGTACCCGAGGCCGACGGCGAGAAGAAAGTCGATGCGCTCCGCTACTTCTTCCAGTGGGCGAGCGGCGATTTCTTTCTGGAGCTCGTTGAGCTGCGCGAGAATCTTGTCGACAACAGGCCGCGCGGAACTGAGCGAGAGACCGGTGAAATCCGCAATCGACCAGCCGGCCAGCTTGACCGCCAGCGATTCGGGGCGCAGCCGCTTCCCGTGGCACACGGTGCAAACCGTCGCGGACATGTACTGCGTCATCCACTCGCGGTACGTATCCGAGCCGGACTCTTCGAAATTCCGCTCCAGAAATTTCAGGATGCCAGGAAAGCGAAAGCCCTTTTCGCCTTTGGATTTCTTTCTGGCCAAGCCATTCGCTGCTACGCCATCGCGGCCATTGGACGGCGGGTAGCCGTACAACAGCATGTTCTGAATGCGTGCGGGAAACTTCTCGAACGGTGTTTCGAGGTCGAAGCCATGCGCGTATGCGCCAAGTTCCAGCGTGCGCTTCAGAATCGCCGAGCCGGAGCCCGGACCGAGGCCACCATCGAAGAGCGGGCGCGACCAATCGGTGATGATCCTTGACGGATCGAAATCATATTTCGAGCCAAGCCCATTGCACGCAGGGCACGCCCCGTACGGCGAATTGAAGCTGAAGGAGCGGGGCTCAAGCACCGGAACGGAAATGCCGCAATCGGGACACGCCAGCTTTTCCGAAAACGTATGCTCCTTGCCGCCGACGATGGCCACCGTGACCAGCCCGCTGGCAAGTTTCAGCGCCGTGGCGATGGATTGTTCGAGCCGCGCGGCGATCCCCTGCTTCACGAGCAGGCGGTCCACCACGATTTCGATGGTGTGATTCTTGCGTTTGTCGAGCGCCGGAATATCGTCGAGCGGGACTAGCTCGCCGTCAATGCGCGCGCGCACGTAGCCGTCCTGCGCAAATTTTTCGAGCTCCTTGCGGTACGCGCCTTTTCGCCCGCGAACGATGGGCGCAAGGATCATGATGCGGTCGTCGGGCTTCGCGAGTTCTCCGTGCAGGATGGCCTGGACAATCTGCTCGCTCGACTGGCGCGTGATGGGCTTGCTGCAATTCGGGCAATGCGGAACGCCGACGGAGGCGTAGACCACGCGCAAGTAGTCGTAAATCTCTGTGATCGTTCCGACGGTCGACCGCGGCGAGCGCGTCGTGGTTTTCTGCTCGATAGCGATGGAAGGCGAAAGCCCTTCGATGACATCCACTTCAGGACGTTCCATCTGGTCGAGGAACTGCCGCGCGTAGGCAGAAAGCGATTCCACGTAGCGGCGCTGTCCTTCCGCGTAAATAGTGTCAAACGCGAGCGAAGACTTGCCCGAGCCGGAGAGGCCGGTAATGACCGTCAGGGTGTTCCGGGGGATTTCGACGCTGATATTCTTGAGGTTGTGCTGCCGCGCGCCCCGGATTACCAGTTTGGTCAGGCCCATGAGACGAAACCGCTCCCTCCACAGGAGCTTTGCCTGCCTGGGGCAGGCCTGCTCGCGTATGCGAGCCCCGGTGCCCAGTAGCTACACTGAGCCCAAGATAACACCTCACGATAGCAGTCGCAAAAGAGCACGGTCAAGGCGGTGCAAAGGTCGTGCCTCAATTCAACCGCTTAGCGAAGTTTTTGAATTGCCAAAAGAATGTTTTGTACCCTTGCCTGTGCGGCTTTCGCAGCCAATTCTAGTTTGACCTTGTCAGAAGGGGAGGCTTTTTCTAACTTTGCCAGTATGAGGTCCAGGCTTCTGGTGGCAGCCTCTAGTTCCTCCAAAATGGTCATCATTGTCTCCTTCCGAGATTATCGCTATTGAACGCAGTGAGGAAGGCCGGAGGGTGTCTGATTTTTAGTTGCGTCGAAAAAGGCTTTGTCTACCGGATTGGTCGGCTCTTCAAGAGGTCGGATAGGAGATAGAGCGCCATCCTTTGTTGGCGGTGAGAGCAGCCTCGTATCACAGGCCCTACCGGTCGATGTATCCAAAATTACGAAGCCGCTTCCTATCGCCTGATATTGATGCCGAGGAAACTCACGCCCACACAAAAACCCGCATACAAGGGCGACCACAATGAGTAGGCATGCCACATCTTTTCTCATTCCGTCCCCACTTTCTGGTCAGATCTTACAATCACGGACTAGAGACCTCCGTAGGTTTGGCGGCGGAGGAATTGGCCGGAGCCGGGGCGGCCAACGAACTTTCCGGAGTCAATGACGGCGCGCCCGCGAGAGAAGACGGTTTTGGGTGCGCCTTTGATCCTAATGCCCTCGAACATGGAATAGTCCACGCGCATGTGATGCGTTTTCGCGCTGATCACTTCTTCGTGATTGGGATCGAAGAGGACGAGATCAGCGTCCGAGCCGACGGCGATCGTGCCTTTGCGCGGATAGAGGCCAAACAGCTTCGCGGGCGCGGTGGAAACGAGCTGGACAAAACGGTTCGGCGAAAAATGCTTGCCGTGGACGCCGCCCGTGTACACTAGGCTCAGGCGGTGCTCGATGCCCGGACCGCCGTTGGGAATTTTCGTGAAGTCGTCCTTGCCGAGCTCCTTCTGCTCCTTGAAGCAAAACGGACAATGGTCGGTGGAGACGACCTGCAGCGTGTCTTTAGCGAGACCTTGCCATAGCTTTTCCTGGTGCCATTTTTCGCGCAGCGGTGGCGTGAAAACGTATTTCGCCCCCTCGAACCCGGGCACATCCATATTTTCGAGCGAAAGATAAAGATATTGTGGGCAAGTTTCAGCATAGGCGGGCAGTCCGCGGTCCCGTGCTTCGCGCACTTTTTCGAGCGCATCGTTGCAGGAGAGATGCACGATGTAAACGGGCGCTCCGGCCATTTCCGCGAGCGCGATGGAGCGGGAAGTGGCTTCGGCTTCGGCGGTGGTGGGGCGGGTGAGCGCATGGTATTTCGGCGCGCGCTTTCCTTCAGCCAAAGCGCGCTGCACGATCACGTCAATCGCGCCGCCGTTTTCCGCGTGCATGCAGATAAGGCCGTTGTGCTGGGCGGCCTGGCGCATGGCCTTGAAAATCGTGGCGTCATCCAGCATGAACACGCCGGGATAAGCCATGAACAGCTTGAAGCTGGTGACGCCGTCGCGAATGAGCTGGCCCATCTCTTCGAGCTGCGCGGAGCCGAGATCGGTGATGATGCAATGGAAGGCGTAGTCGGTGACGGCTTTGTCGTGGGCTTTTTTTATCCAAGTGTCGAACGCCTGACGGAGCGATTGGCCTTTGTACTGGATGGCGAAGTCGATGAGCGTCGTGGTGCCGCCAAAGGCCGCGGCGATTGTGCCGGTTTCGAAGTCGTCCGCGCTAGTCGTGCCGCCGAAGGGCATATCGAGGTGAGTGTGGACGTCGATGCCGCCCGGAATCAGCAGCAGGCCGGTGGCGTCGATGATGCGGCCCGCATTATCCGCGGGCAGCTGCGCGGCTATGGCGCTGACGCGATCGCCGGTGACGCCAACGTCCGCGCGGTACGTATCCGTAGCGGTAACGACCGTTGCATTGCGGATGACCGTGTCAAAGCGCATGGGGTTCCTCAGGCGGACACTATATCACTGCCCAAATCCGATATGATGGCTGCCACAAGAGTCGCACTTCCCGGAGCACTTTCTTGCAAGCCGCATTGCGTGCGTTGACTTCCCTGGCGTTCTGCGTTGGGCTCTGCACCAGCGGCGCGCAGGCCCCGCTTAAACCTGAGCAGATTCATTTTACGGACATCGCTGCTAAAGCAGGCGTTACCTTCACGCACTTCAAAGGCAACAAAGGCATTTCCATTAACCTGGAGGAGTTCGGGCCGGGAGTATGCGTTGCGGATTTCGATGGGGACCGCTGGCAGGACATCTATTTTGTAAACGGCCGCGACCGCTACAGCCGTGGGATTGCTGTGCGTAACGCGCTCTACCGAAACAATCGAGATGGGACGTTCAGCGATGTCACGGAAAACGCCGGTGTTCCCGGAACGGGCTACGGGCTCGGTTGCGTTTGGGGCGACTACGACAATGATGGTTTTCAGGACTTGTTTGTGACCCAGTATGGCAAGAATGTCTTGTACCACAACAACGGGAATGGAACGTTCACCGATGTGACGGATAAAGCTGGGGTTGCCGGACTGGAAACCGGAGCATTTCATTCTGGCGCGACGTTCGTGGATTACGATCGCGATGGCAAGCTTGATCTTTACGTCGGCACTTACGTGGCACTGGACCCGGAAAACCAGCGGTACTGCAAACTTTCAGCAGTCCTTTCGAGCTGCCCGCCCAGCGCATACAAGGGAACTCCTAGCGCGCTGTATCACAACAATGGTGACGGCACGTTCACGAACGTGACCAAGAGCTCGAAGATTCTGGAGCCCGAAGGCAAGAATCTCTCTGTTGGTGCTGCGGACTACGATAACGACGGGTGGCCAGATATTTTTGTTGCCAACGACGGGGTACGCTCTTTCCTGTTCCACAATTTGCGCAACGGCACGTTCGAAGAGATAGCCAGGATGTCTGGCATGGCTTTCACCCAAATGGGACAAACGATGGCCGCCATGTGTATTTCGACGGGCGACTACAATAATGACGGCTTATTGGATCTCTACATATCCGATTTTCAGGGCAGTTCGGACCATCTTTGGCACAATGCAGGAAAGGGGGGCTTCGACGAAGTCAGCGATTCTGCGGGGATCACAGTGCCTACGCGCAACGTGCTGAGCTTTGGGGGTGGCTTTGTAGATTACGACAACGACGGCTGGCTCGATCTGTTCATCGCCAACGGCCATGTGTACCCGGAAATCGAGCAAGCATCGCCGGAGACGCATTACAAGCAGCGAAACACGCTCTTCCATAACGAGCACAATGGAAGATTCGCGGAAACTTCGGCAACGGCCGGCATCTCCGCGATGCCTCCCCGAGTGGGACGCGGCGCTGCTTTTCTGGATTTTGACAATGACGGTTTCATGGATATTCTAGTCGCCAACAATAACGATCCGCCCTCGCTTCTCCACAATAGCGGGGCAAGCGGAAATCACTTCCTGAACTTCAGGCTCGTGGGAACAAAAAGCAATCGCGATGCGATGGGCGCCCGCATCCGAGTTGTCGCGGGCGGGCTTTCCCAAATTAGAGAAATTGCCGGAGGGGGTAGCTATTTGTCGCAAAGTGATCTTCGGGCCCATTTCGGCGTGGGGACGGCGACGCACGCTGACTTGGTGGAAGTCAGCTGGCCCAGTGGAGCAAAGCAGTCCTTTAAGAACGTCGAAGTGGATCAGTTCTGGCAAATCGTCGAAGGTAGCCCCGAGCTGGTACGGCAAATCATCCGGCCAAAAGGGACCTGAGACTACATCGAATAACGTTGTGAGTCTAACGGCTGAAATATCTCAAGCTACGCTGCTTTCAGGACTCAGCGGGCTTGGGCTTTGGTGGCGCGAGGACGATCAGGGCTATTCCAATGACAACCAGGGCAGCCGAGCCCACTAGTTCTTCGCGCCCGATTAGATTGCAGTATACCTGCACCGCCATCACACCGGCGTGAGCTAGGCTCGACCATGCCGTGAAGGCGATCAGGCTGCGATGCGCGGACGGATTACGCAAGGTAAGCAGCAGGAAAACTCCCAGCGTGACGTAGAGACTAAGCATCATCCGGAATGTTTCATCTCGAAACGGCGGCCGCACCAGCAGGTAAGCACCACCAGCTGAAAAGAGCAACCCCACCACGACCAACACAACCTTTAGCGCTCGTTCTCGAATCATCGAGCCCTCCTATTCTTGCCAAAGTGACTATGACTCTTCTCCGAGGAGCTCCGTTGAGTCTATGTTGTTCGGGACTGGCCCCGTCGCAGGCTCCACAGTCCGCGCACCGAGAGGATGACCGAGAAGGTTGCGGTCACACCGACTGCAAGGAGTATCCAGACAGACAGGGCCCCGTGGGACTTGGCGATCCCTGCCCCCATCGTGTGAATGACGGGCATGCCTGACCCAAGGAGCGACCCGAGAAGGATGATAATGTGCCCCGATCGCCGCTCGGCGAGCATCAGCGTTCCATACAGCCAGACGACCAGGATGAGCACCGAAGACAAGAACCCTCTCTGAGACATCCCGCCCTGGCGAAGGATGTCGTCCGTCAGGTGAAGCGTCATGAGAAGGATCGTGAGCAGAGACGCGATGGTTAACATCAAGTTGTGTTTCATTGGATACACCCTTGCTAGATTTGTCCGTGAGGAGTTTCCGTGGGTTCATGCTGGGGCGCCTAATGGTTGATCCTTTGCGCCCACAATCAAAAGCCACAAGATAATCGGCAGTTCGCAAATCGTCAGCTGGCCCACGAACCGGGAAACAACATTCGGCAACACACCGAAGGCGCCAAGGCTATTCGCCAGGTAACCGAAACATGCAATGATCAGCAAGACGCCCAGAATTCGGGGAAGGAAACCAGATTTATATACAAGTAGCCCAAAGGAAATAAGCCACAGACCCCAGAACACCTGGGCGACCATGAATCCTTGGAAATGCAAATGGAGGAACAGCATGGCCAGGGCGTCCCGCTGAGGTTTATCGAATACGGCTAGAAAGTCGCCTCCGTGTACAAGCTTCAGCACAGCAAACTCATTCAAAACATTCACGAGCGAAATGGGAATGGAGACCAGCATCAACGTCACCATCAGCGAAGCTTGCGCCTTGTTCACTCCAACCAGCAATCGGTACAGAGCCCGGACCACGAAGATAAATCCGGTAAATCCGATGAGTTCGCTAACGATGCCGAGGCGGAAAACGAATTCATCGCCTTGGATCTTGCTAGCTGTAGCCGCGGCGTTTCCCGATACGATGAAATGAGAGGGAACATATAGGAGGCTGAAGACACCGGGTATGGACGTCAGCAAATACAGCAATCCAGATACCCTTGCTTGACTCTTAGTTGAATTCACGGCCTTCTCCTTATTTCGCCGTAGGAGAAACGGCCTTACTCATCCAAGACAACGATAGCTTGCGGAACCCCGCACGGATGCGATCGCTGAACCAAACGCGAATCAACCAGAAAATCACCAATATGAATGGGAGGACAGTGAGGAATATATACACGGGTGCGCTAAACAAAGCGGAAGGCATGTGTTGCGCAAGCCCTATTGAGGAAAGCAGGCGCAGCGGGCGGTTCGAGGGTCCCCCGAAAAAAGACCCTGCGGCAATGAACAGTCCAAAGCACATGCGCCAAAGATGCCGCACCAAGCGCTTTGTACCGGAAACGCCGCCGCGCGCGAGCATGCGAACGTCCCCTGCGGCGGACAGCAGCATCACCGAACCTAGGAAGAAGGTCATCCCCAAGGGAACACCATCTCGTGACGGAGTGTGACGGATGAGTCTTTCCAAGCCCAGAGCCCAGAGCCAGATCCCGCTCACCAAAGGAATCAACAACACAAACCAATCGAGCTTGCTGGTTTCCCCCTCTTTGCGCCGGGCGGTCAGCCAGGCAGTAGTGACCATGTAAAACGCAAGAGTGCCTCCAACAACATTCGGCGTTTCCTTATTGAGCGCCGCCAGATATACAGCCGCCGAAGACATCGCCAGCATCGATGCGACAAAGACCCTTCCCGCCAAGACATGGCGAGGCGAACCCTTGCGGAAAATCATTGCGGCGGCGCCCGACAGTAGGCCCAGGATGCCACCGGCAATATGAACAGGCAGTAGGGGCGACATGGTTCAGCACTCCTTCCTTAGTTACTCCCGAATCCGACTGCGCTGGCTCGTTCCTTCCATCTCTCCACGTTCACGCCCGCCACGAGCAGCCACACGGTCAGCGCCCCTTCTCCGAGGATGCCAGGCGCCAGATTGTAGGGATCCAGAACCTTCGCGAGCAGCGGGGAAAGAAACGTCAGCCAACCCAAACCACCAAGCGCCATCAGTGCACCCAGGATTCGAGGTAGAAAAGTCGACTTCACGATGAGATAGCCAATCAGAAGGCAATAAACCCCGAAAAATGCCAGGCTGTCGATGTGGAACGGGGCGAGGTGAAAGGGGCTGAGAACCGCGATAGCACATCCCGCGAGGCTGAAGAGTGCGGCGATTAAAGAGATCTGGGTGTTCACCGGCTTAAACAGGTCATAGAAGAGGATCGTCACAACGACGTAGCACGCGGTCGCAATTAGGTTGGCCACAAGCCTGCCGCGAACGAAGACCAGCGCGAATATTCCCGTTACAAAGGTAAGCAAATAAAAGACGCCGGCAATTCTGGCCTTAAGACGCGGCGATGCTCCTAAAGCGCGCTCGGTCACGTTGGTTGGATTCATAGATCTTTTTCTCCAACTCGAGAAATCAATCCAATGTCTCGGCTAACTACATCGGCTCGCGATAACGGCGCAGCCGCACCGCCGCGGCGAGAAATGACGCGGTGACTGCCAGGCCGATCCACAGCCCAGGCGTGCTCAGGAACCGGAGCGGCGTGATGGTCGTCAGCGGATCCATCGGCATGGTATGCGGTGCCGTCAATCCCTCCGTGCCGCTCCCTAATAAGAACTGCAAAAGGAAGGTGCCGAAATGACCGGTGTTGAACAACAGCTTTTCGAGCGCCCCGATCACCAGCGGTGGTAAAACTGCCCAAAGGAACGCCGCTCGCTTCGCCCAGGCGGACACCAGCAGCAGCCAACCGTACACAGGCGCGCTCCACAGCAGATGCACGGTCACAATGTGGTAGAGCAGCAGCAGCGACATCGGAAACAACGACACTTGCGCCCAGTAACTCCCAGCGCTCAGCCCGCTCCCTGCCAGCACCACGCTGCTCACCACCAGCATCACGAACTGCGTCGCAAAGCTGATCGCGAACACCAGCAGCGGGAGCACCACGAACGGGATGCTCGCCTTGGCTGCCACCGTGATGAGGTCCGAGACCGGCAGCGACTTCCAGAACAGGATGCTGCGGTCACGCCGCTCCCGTTGCAGGCACTCGATGCAGTAGAACGCCGCAACAAAGAGGAACGTCCCCATCAGCAGCGCCCCTGCCAGGTCGTAGGGCTGTTCGATGATTCCGTGCTGCTCCATCGGGCCGAGGCTGGACGCGCTTCTCATCCTTGCCGGCAGATGGAAGAGGCTTACGAGGAACCCAAAAAGAGCGACGCCTGCGACCGCCAGTGGCGCAACATAGACCGAGCGGTTCTCCCACAATTCTCGCCGCAATGCCCAGTACATCCGCCGGGCTAGAGGGATTTCCGCCAGCGCGACCGCCGTCGATTCTCGGGAAGTTCCGGGCAAAGCATTCGATTGCGTATTCATTGCCCCGCTCCTTTTGTCTGGCTCGCCGGATTGCTCATCAAGCCGCCCATCACCGCTACAAACAAATCGGCAACGCTGGGCCGGCGCACTTCACCAAGTGCCGCGAGTTGCTGACGATCTGCTCCATCGAAGAGCAGGATGCTGCGTCCGAACAGTTGTCGCTCGTGAATCGGCTTGAGCGCCCGCGCCGCTGCCAGGCGTTCCGGGTTCACCATCACTTCCGCATAGCGCGAGTCGAACTCTTCCATGCTGCAGCCGAATACCATGCGTCCACGATGGATGAACATCACATCGGTGAGAACGTCCTGGATTTCATCCACTTGGTGTGTGGTCACGACAATCGTGCGGTTACGATCAAAATAGTCGTGCAAAAGCGCATCGTAAAATTGCTTGCGGTACAGAATGTCGAGGCCCAGCGTGGGCTCGTCCAGGACCAATAATCGTGCGTCGATGGCCATGACTAGCGCGAGGTGCAGTTGCACCACCATGCCCTTCGATAATTCCCTGACCTTGCTGGTGCGCTGAATAGTCGTCTTCTCCAGAAAGCCTTCCGCCTTTGCGCGATTGAATCGCGGATGCACGCCGGCGACGTAGTCGAGAGCCTGCCAAACCCGCAGCCAGCGCGGTAGCACCGCAACGTCGGCAATGAAGCAAACATCGCGCATGAGCTGCTCGCGTTCGGCCCACGGATCGCGCCCCAGCACTCTCAGTTCCCCTTGATAAGGTGTGAGGCCGAGAATCGCGTTCAGGGCAGTCGTTTTGCCGGCGCCGTTGGGGCCGATGAGCCCGAGGATACGGCCCTCTTCGACTCTCAAGTCGATACCGTCCAGTGCGATGGTTGCGCCGTAAGCCTTGCGAAGGCCGCGGGCTTCTATGCATGCCATGGCCTCAGCTCTCCTCCTCGCGTTTTTTGGAGCCTGATGGCGGGGCATTCGCAGACGATCCGCCAGTTGCGCCGTTAATCAGTTCTTCTGGTTTCAGGCCAAGCCGCCGAATGGTTTCGCGGACCCTCGGCCATTCTTCGCTGAGGAACTTCTGTCGCTCGCCCTTCAGCAGTAAATCGCGTGCGCCGGCATTGACGAACATTCCCAAGCCTCGTCTAGACTCGACAAGCCCCTCATCCACCAGTTCCTGATAGCCCTTGAGAACCGTGAGTGGGTTGACCCGATAGTCGGCCGCGACCGTGCGCACAGACGGTAGCGGATCGCCTTCTTTGAGCACGCCGTCTAGGATCATCGCGACGACGCGGTCGCGCAGTTGGCGGTAAATCGGCTGATTGTCACTCCACTCACGGTCCATCCTATTTTCCCCGCTTACCTGCCGGAGATGCTCTCCGTCACTGTGCCCGCTTCAGGTCCATGTGCGCGTGCATGGGCTTGTCGCCCGGCATCAAGTACGTCCAGTCTTCTGTGTGATGGTTGGCATCGATAATGGTGAAGACGGCGTGATACATGTGTCCGTATTGATTTCCCCCGGACAGGTCAACAAAGTCGAATTCCACTCTCTTCCCGTCGGGCGAGGTCTTGGCTACCATACGCGGCCGGTTTCCGGCATCGCAATAATGGACCAAGGTAAGCCGGTCGCCATCCAGGTAGAGCATGGTGACCGGATGATCGTATTTGGTCGGGTCGTCTGGCTTTCCCGCTTCGTGCATTTCATGCACGATCGCGTTTCCCCGGGAGGTCACGCGCAGTGAGACTTGGCCCACCGCGCCGTTTCCCATCTCGGGAACCGGCGGGTCGGTGGTCACCGCCGCATCCCAGGAACCGGCAAGGCTTTTTAGTATGTCAAACGACTTTTGCGCCTCTGACGGTGCGACTTTGTCAGCGGCTTTGTGCGTGTCCGACTGCGCAAACGCCAATGCGGAGAGGGACATCAGACTAAGAGACAGGATAAACCGAAGAGATTTCATGGTTCATTCTCCTTCAAGATTTCTGTTCAAGCTTTCTCTCGAGTCAGCCTATTTTGCGGACGTCCCGAGCTGCCATGGATCAGCTTGTGGACGTGGCCAAGCTGCTGTTATACATAACTATATCACTATGTCTCGTGTCAAGCCTTTTCTTGAGATTTCTTTTGCGGACCTGTATCGCATTGAAAATAGACAGGTTATCAGAGCAGATCAAAGGACCAGCTCAGCTTCCTCAAACGCCTAGCGTCTAGTGCTTGTAGTGGGGAACAATTTTGTGCTGGTAGACCTCGAGCGTTTCTTCTTCGTCGCCGGACATAAGATAGATGTTGAATTGCGTGACGCCAGCTTTGCGCAACCGGTCCAGCTTCTTGCGATGCTCTTCCACTGGCCCGAGAATGCAGAAGCGGTCAACCACTTCGTCGCTTACGAAGTCAGCGTTGTCACTGCCGACCTCGCAATGATGTTGGTAGTCGTACTTGCCGCGGTCCTTTACGTAGGAAGTGAGAGCAGGAGGGAGCTCTTCAGGCTTGTACTTGGAGATGAGGTCCATCACGTGATTGGAAACGAGAGCGGGGAACCAGCGGACGTGCTCGCGGGCCGCCTTCAAGTCTTCAGAAACCCAGACGGGAGCCGCGGACATAACTTCTACTCTGCTAAAGTCGCGGCCAGCTTCCTTGGCTCCTTCGCGTACGAAGCCCAGGCACCACTCGATCAAGTCGGGATCTGCGAACTGAAGAATCACGCCGTCGCCAATGCGTCCGGCAGTGCGCAGCGCCTTCGGGCCGTAGCCGGCGACCCAGACGCGCGGAACTTCGCCGCTAGACCAGGGAAAATGCGTGGGGACGCCGTCTAGGTCGACGGTCTTGCCTGCGTTTAAGTTGCGGAAAACGCGGACAAACTCCTCGAGCGTTTCGAGTGTCGTGGGCTTTTTGCCGAGGACCCGCCGTGAGCTGTCGCCGCGCCCGATGCCAAGCTCCATACGGCCACGCGAGGCGATATTGAGCGTGGCGAAAAGACTGGCAGAGACGGTGACATCGCGGACGGCAGGATTAGTGACGCAAGTGCCGAGACGGATCTTCTTCGTGTTGGCTGCCATGAGCGTGAGGAGCGGAAACGGCTCCTTCCAAATGACGTGGGAATCGAAAATCCAGCCAAAGGTGAAGCCGGCGCTCTCGGCCTGTTGCGTGAGACTGAGGATGCGGTCGATTGAGAGGTCAGGCTTGATGGTAATCCCAAAATCCATGGAAAAAGATCCTCCTCAATCCGCACGCTGGGTAATGGTTTCCGCGCGGCTGGCCAAGAGCGAGTAAAGGACAAAGCTTACAAGAAAGCCGACGAACCAGGCGTAATTGTAGAGCACGCGCAAGCGCGGAACGACTAGGCCAACGAACGCAACTCCGGCTCCGGCCGCGAGCGCTACCACGGCGCTCCAATGGAAGCCGCCTGAATATTCGTACCGGCCGCCGCGGCGGTAAAGATCCTCTGTGGCGAGAATCCTCTTGCGCACGACAAAGTAATCGCAGATAAGAACACCCGCGATCGGCCCTAGAAAACCAGAGTAGCCAACGAGCCAGATGAAAATGTAGCTCCCGTAGCTGGCGAGGAGCCTCCAAGGCTGCATGAGAAGTCCCACGACGGCGGTGATCAGGCCACCGGTGCGGAAACTGATGCGCCGCGGAGAAAGATTGGAGAAGTCATTGGCGGGAGAGACGACGTTGGCTGCAACGTTGACGTTGAGCGTGGCCATGAGCAAAGCAATCATGGCGAGAACGACCGCCCAAGGATTGCCGAGGCGCGCCAGAACTTTGACGGGGTCCCAAAGGGCTTCGCCGAAGATGATCATGGTGGCGGAAGTGACTGCGATGCCAATGAAGGAATAAAACGTCATAGTAGCGGGAAGGCCGAGGGCCTGGCCAACCATCTGGTCGCGCTGGCTGCGGGAGTAGCGGGTGAAGTCGGGAATGTTCAGAGAAACGGTTGCCCAAAAGCCCACGACGCCGGTGAGTGAAGGAATGAAGAAGTCAAAGAATTCGCTGAACGTTCGAAATTTCGAGGGCGTGGAGAGCATAGGACCAAACCCGCCGACTTTGCCGCGCGCCCAGAGAAGAAGAGCGAGGCCAATGAGAAGAAGAAATGGCGCGGAGATGCCCTGCAGGAAACGGATGGTTTCGATGCCGCGCAGTATCACGAACACGTTGAGAAGCCAGAAGAGTACGAAGCAAACCGCGGCGCCGTAATGAAAGTGCGCCCATCCAGGAACAAGCGCGACGATCATGGCGTTAATCGCTTCACCGCCGATCCAGGTCTGAATGCCGAACCAGCCGCAGGCAACGAGCGCGCGAAGAATTGCAGGGATGTTGGCGCCAAGAACGCCGAACGAAGCGCGCGCAAAAACGGGGAATGGAATGCCGTATTGCGCGCCAGCATGCGCATTGAGGAGCATGGGAATCAGCACGAGCACATTGCCAAGAAAAACGGTGAAAAGCGCCTGGCTCCAGTTCATGCCGCCGGCGATCATGCCGCTGGCCAGCATGTACGTGGGGATGTTGACGCTCATGGAGATCCATAGCGCGGCGTAGTTGTAGGTGCCCCACCGGCGCCGCTCCGATGAGACGGGCGCGAGGTCCTGGTTGTAAAGCGAGCTTGATTGGATGGTTTCGGCGCGAAGGCCAGCGGTCGCTATTTCGGTCATATTCTAGTCGGCGGCTTCGCTGGATTCCGCGGCGCGCGTGCGTGTGATCTCGCCGTACGACTCGGGGCGGCGGTCGCGATAGAACTGCCAGGTGTCGCGAACCTTCTGAATTTCTTCGAGGTTCAAGTCGGCGACGAGCAGCTCATCTTTGTCCCGGCTGGCCTGCGCCACAATCTGCCCGCGCGGATTGCAAAAATAGCTCTTGCCGTAGAACTCGCCGATTTTCCAGGGCGCCTCCGTGCCAACGCGATTGATGGCGGCCACAAAGTAAGCGTTGGCGACCGCGTGCGCGGGCTGCTCGAGTTCCCAAAGGTACTCAGAAAGGCCAGCGACAGTGGCGGAGGGGTTGTAGACAATTTCCGCCCCATTGAGTCCGAGGATGCGCGCACCTTCGGGAAAATGGCGGTCGTAGCAAATGTAGACCCCGACACGCGCGTAGCGCGTGTTGAAAACCGGATAGCCGGCATTGCCCGGCGTGAAATAGAACTTCTCCCAGAAACCAGGGTGGCAGTGGGGAATGTGGTGCTTGCGGTATTTGCCGAGGAAGCGGCCGTCGGCATCAATGACCGCCGCGGTGTTGTAGTAAACACCCGTCATTTCGACTTCGTAGACTGGAACGATCAAGACCATTTGATGTTTCTTCGCCAGTTTTTGCATCAAGGAGATGGTAGGGCCGTTGGGAACGCGCTCGGTTAGCTCGTACCAGCGGGTTTCCTGCTCGGCGCAAAAATATGGGCCGTAAAAAAGTTCCTGGAGACCTAGAATTTGCACTTTCTTCTTGGCGGCGTCGGAAATCAGCGCCTCATGCTTGGCGATCATCTTTTTCTTTATGTCGGGGAGTGAAGATTTCTCTGGCGACCATTCGCAGTGTGCTTGGATTAAACCGCAGCGAACCGTGCGGGGCATGGAAACCTCCCGGGCGAAGACAGGCCAAAAGTGTACGCCTCACTTGTTTACCGGACAAGCGCGAGAAAGGTCCCAGTAGGCAGGTAATTTTTTGGGGGCAGTAGAGCTTTTTTACCCGGAGATGGTTTGGAGTTTATTGAAAACAAAGAAGTTGTTGTGGCGGCGAGGTTGCAATTCTTCGGCAGGTGGGGGAGGCGAGCCGAGGATCCCTTTAGGGGATTGAGGGCTGGGCCGGTTCGCTTCTCCCCCCTACACTTCTGCCGCAGGTGATCTGGACTCCTTCCAGATCTGCCAACCCCAAACACTCCGAGAAGATTGAAACACGGCAGGGGTGTGGCTGCACCCCAACCTCTCACTCCTGACTTCTGGTTCTTTCTAACCTCCGACCTCTGTTTTCGGATCTCTCGCTCTTAAGACAGGGAGCTGGCAACAACGTTAGAAGGAGCGAGCCGGGACTGCGTGTGTGGACGTGTCTGATAATCGGAGAGCGTGAGCGCGAGCATGATGGCGAGCCAAAAAACGGAGCAGACAATCACAAGTTGCGTCCGTTTGGAGCTGTAGCGCGCGTGCATAAAGTAGAGAACCACGAGCGTGGCTTTGATCGTGGCGATGCCGAGCGCGATGACAATATTGAATGGGCCAAAATTCTGGAAGGCCGCCAAGATGGTAATGCCGGTCCCCAGCATCAGTGATGAAAAGATGATGACGTAAATTAGCGGCGAAACGATGTGTTCAGAATGTTCAGACACGCGCTGCTCTCCCAAAATCTCCTAATGATGCCGGTCAATCAGATATAACAACGGGAACAGATAAATCCACACGATGTCGACGAAGTGCCAGTACAGACCGACGATTTCGACCGGTGTGTTGTACTGCGGCGTGAAACGTCCGGACAGAGAAACTTTGATGAGCCAGATCAGCAGGCCGGCGCCGACGATCATGTGCAGGGCGTGCAGGCCGGTCATGCCGAAGTAGAGCGAAAAATAGAGCTGCGCGTGGGACTGGATGTCCGGGTCAGTAAGAGTTGCTTTGTGAAGCTCTTCTCTTTCATCATCCAGGTGTTTCTTTCCTATTTCGTTTTCAGGTTTCGCGTTGTTGACCTGATACCAGACGTCAAAGCCGTGCCCGGGAATCAGATGGTGGTCGAATTTCTGCTTGTATTCGATGACCTTAACGCCAAGAAAGACCGTCCCGAGGCTGAGCGTGGCAATCAGAAAAGCGGTGACGAGCTTTTTCTTGCCGACCTGCGCGGACCAGACGGCCATCGCCATGGTCAAGCTGCTGAGAATCAGCACGACAGTGTTGAAGCCGCCGAGCTTGATGTCCAGAGTGTTGCTTCCAATTCCGAACGCGGTGAAGAATTCGTGGCGGTTGATGGTGTAGGTCAGGAACAGGCCTCCGAAGAACAGAACTTCGGTGACCAGGAAGATCCACATGCCGAGCGTAGCGGATTCCTTCTGCTGCTCAAGAGTTTGAAATTGCCCGTAAAGTTCTCCGGTGCGATGCACGCGGCGCTCCCTGTTTATCTAGCTGCTGCCATAAGCCACTCAATGAATCCGGCTGTAAGCCGGCGTTCGAAACTTAGTCTGAATCAGACTAATCGTCGCCATGGGCCGGTGCCAGCGGACGACCTTTGGCAAGGCCAAGGTCCGGCCGGTTGCTAAAGTCGTACGGCTCCCAGTCAACCA
>CAZGBQ010000048.1:0-24552 GCA_964524045.1 uncultured Acidobacteriaceae bacterium | reverse complement strand
AGTGTCTCTTGACAACGCCTTCGCTCTTATCGAGCGGCACCCACGCCTCTATCCTGCGAAGGTTCGTACCCGAATGACATTCTCCCCGCGATGCGTTATGCTCCGCAGAACTCTGCGGACGAATCTCTGCGCCACCCGTCCCATTGACCTCGCGAAGAAAATCCTCGGCGAGAAGAATGTGGTAGTGTTTAAGATAGTGAAGAAAGCCAAGCCAAACTAACACCCTGCAACTCAATATGCGACACGGCTGGATCTACATTTATGAAATTCCTCCCCCCACGGCGCGATTCGACGAGTTGATTCAGCACCTGGAATCGCGCCGCCTGTCTCTGCCCTATCCGGCTACCGGTACCGTCATTCGACTCTCGCCTGTCGGTGACCAGATTATGACCACAAAGGAGGAGCTCAGGAACCGATTTAACGACTCCTCTGAAGTGCCCTTCAATTTCTACTTAAACTCTTCGACGAACGTTTTCTGTTCCTTCGATGAGATAAGCAAGGCTACCTGGCGAGAGGGATACTCTCTGGACGGGAAGAACGAGAAGGAATCCCATTTTGTAATAGACACGCTTGCGGACCTTTTCCGCCAGAGGGCTGAGCGCGCGACCGCATTTGCTTTTGTGGCCGATATGTATGCAGAACTTCACCGTGATTTCCATTGGGACGATTTTGTCCTGGGCAATATATCCTTACCACCTGAATGGCCTATGCTTCTCGGCTTTTCCAAGAGTTTCGAGAAGGCACACGCTGTTCCCCGACGGCTCTACGGTGTCGAGGACCTTCCCCAGTGCATAATGTTCAGGAAGAAATGAACCAACGGGTGGCCCGGACGCTACATCTCGAGAAGACTCGGGGTGTCCCACCACGCCGCCGGATTTGCGTGTGGGGCTTTTGCTTTCCTCTATTCCTAACGAACCAAACGACTTATTTTCCTTGACAAGCTGATAATCCTGTGGTAACGTCCCTAAGTGACTACCATCAGCCACCCCGTTCCTCAGTCCCTTTCTCCCCGTCCCTCCTTGTTCCTCCCCCGTATTCCTCATCTACCTTCGTGCCCCGCATCCGAGCATCCGACGAGGATGCGAGTCCTGAGCGAGCGCAGCGAGTCGAAGGACCTCTCTGGTTCCTTGGCGGCCACGTGCGGGGATTCTTTTCCTCTCCTACTATCAACTGCAAACTGTCGACTGCCGACTCGGCTTTCTCTCTTTCGTTTCAACAACTTGCGCACTCTTTTGCACCACGGAGACTTCCAAGCGCTTTGCAATCAATCACTTCCACACTCTTTGCAAAAAAACATGGGGGGGGTAGACTCCCCACCACTTGTCAAGCAGTCTGGGAAGGGTACAGGGGTATCCTTCCCAAAACGAAACGCCGAGCGATGGAAGATTTTAGGAATTCGACCGACCCGGTCCGTGGTCCGGCGCGAGGAATGATGCGACACGCGAATCATATATACTTGGGCGCGGATCCGCGTGAGCAGGTCACCGGAGAATTGTCAGGCCTGCGAGCGCAAAGGAGTTCCCAATGGCCAGATTTGTGCTCGTGCATGGGGCGTTTGTTGGCGGATGGATCTGGGGACCTTTGATGGATCGCCTGAAGGCGGCCGGCCATTCTGCGGAAGCGTTTGACCTGCCCGGGTTAGGCGAAGACCAAACTCCCGTGAGCGAAGTCACCCTGGATGCCTGCGCGGCCCGACTGTGTGAGGTGCTGGCCGCCAGCCCCGAGCCAGCTATCGTAGCGGGCAACAGTATGGGCGGCGTCATTGCAACGCAGGGAGCGGCTCGCTGTCCGGAGCGCGTTGCCGCGATCGTGTACGTGGCGGCGTTCGTGCCAAAGGACGGGCAGAGCCTTCTTGAACTGACGAGGCTTCCCGAGGGGGCTGACGATCAAGTGCAAGCCAACATCGTCATTGAAGGGGAGCCGCCCGTTGCGGTCATGCCTGCTGCGACTTCGCGGCAAGCGCTATATGGCTCGTGCTCAGAGGACGTTGCGGCCTGGGCGATCGCACGGCAGCGTCCGCAACCGGTCGCCCCGTTCGCGACGCCCGTGTCCATCCCGACCGGAGCGCTCGACGGCATCAAGCGATATTACGTGCTGTGCGCGCAGGATCGGGCTATCCCGCAAGCGCTGCAGCGGCGGATGATTGTGGAGAACAGGATTGCAGAGGTCGTTGAGCTGGACACCGATCATACGCCCCAGCTGTCGATGACGAACGAGTTAGCGGAGGCCCTTCAGCAGTTCGCCAGGCACTCCTCGGCAGGAATCGAAAGAGCTGCCACGGGATGAGCTTCTAATCAGCAGTCATCGCTTGGTCGGCGGGCGGACGAATCTCTGCGCTGCTTCCGTGCCGCGATTCCAGTACAACTCGCACTCCATGGCGAGGACGCAGCGTAATAGACGCCAGCGGCACCACCGGATGATTCGGAACCAGCCGCAGCCGAAACTTCTGCGCGATGGTTGCGAGAATCAGTGCCGCTTCCATCTGGGCAAAAGAATTTCCGATGCATTGGCGCGGGCCCCCGCCAAAAGGAAAATAAGCAAAGCGGGGAATGGTCTTTAGAAAATCGCCCTCCCAACGCTCGGGGAGAAATTCTTCGGGCGATTTGTACCAGCGCGGATCGCGATGCACGACCCATTGCGCCATGGCCACGCCCATTCCCTTTCTCAGCGGATAGCCGGCGATTTCATGATCCTCAACAACAATGCGGGCGAGTCCCCAGGCGGCGGGATAAAGCCGAAGTGATTCGGTGATCACGTTTGCGGTATAGGGAAGCTTGGCCAAGTCGTCAAAGGAAGGCGAACGGCCGCCGAGAACGGCATCGAGCTCCGCGTGAAGCTTCGCTTCGACACGGGGATTTTGTCCGAGCAACCACCAGGTCCAGGAAAGAGTGCTGGCGGTGGTTTCGTGGCCAGCAAGAAACAAGGTGATGGTTTCGTCGCGAAGCTGCTTGTCGGTCATGCGCGAGCCGTCTTCGTCTTGCGCGTGGAGAAGCATGGAAAGCAGATCGCCGGTGTCGCGGCCCGAGGCGCGGCGTTCACTGATAATGCGATAGAGAATGCCTTCAATGAAGGCAATCTCGCGCTTGATGCGGAGATTTGTGGGCGTGGGCACCCAGTGTGGAACAAACAAGGTGCGGCGGAAATTGGCCCCGAGTTCCAGCAGTAGCTGGAGAGATTTTCCGACGTCCTGCGTGTCGCGCGCAACGTCGGCGTCAAACAGCGTTTTCGCTACGATTTGCAGGGTGAGCTGCATCATGCGCTGATGCGCGTCACATTCTTCTCCGTGCTGCCAGGTCTCCAGAAGGCGCTCGGTGTACTCCACCATGGTCGAGGCGTAGGAAGTGACTCGGGCGCGGTGAAACGCCGGTTGCGCCAGCCGCCGCTGCCGCAGCCAGAAATCGCCTTCGCTTGTGAGCAGTCCTTCGCCAAATACGTGCTTGTTCGCACGCAGCACTCTGCCTTTGAAATATTTGCGCGCGTTAGCGACGAGGACTTCTTCGATCAGGTCGGGGTGATTGACGAAAATGTTGCGGAAGTTCACCACGCGGATGCCAACAATGTCGCCGTAATCGCGGGCGAGCTTGGTGAACATCTCGATCGGGCTCTCCTGCAGGGCGCGGAAAGACCAGCCCTTCAACCCCCCATAAGGACCAGGGGGAAATTTGTCGCGACGCAAGGACCACATACAACGATGCTAAGCGGTGCGCGGGCGGCGGTCAATGCGGTATGGATTCTTGGCGTTCAGGACTCCAGCGGCCGCATGGCGCGAAGCCGGAAGCCACTTCCGCGCGAATCAAAACTGACGGAAGAGAATCCGGCGGCAGCGAATCTTGCGTTTGCCAATTTCGGTGACACCGGCACAAACGTGCTTTTGACATGGAGAACGCGATTCGTCCAGCTATCGGGGATCTCGACGGCGACAAAAACGCCTCCTGGCCTGAGCACGCGTCGGATCTCCCGAAACGCACGATCCTGAAGCTCGCTGGACCTGAGATGATGCAATATGAGAATCGCAGTGGCCGATGAAAACGCGCAATCGGCAAATGGCAACGCCGCGGCGTCGCCTTGAATGACGCGGACGCTGGAGGGGACCCTGGCGCCGAGCTTCGCCGCAAACGCATGGTCGTATTCAAGACTGGTGACGCGGTTGGCGCGCTTGGCTAACTCTGTGGTCGTGGCACCTGGCCCTGCCCCCAGCTCGAGCACGTGCGCGCCCAAGTCCGTTCCTTGCAGCACCCATGGCAGCAACTGCTGCCGCGTCATATAACGCCACAACGCCGACCCGCAAAACCATGTCTCGAGCGCGTTCATTCGTCTCCCAGGGAGCTCAAGCGATCTACTGTACTTTAAGGGAGCGGACTACTAAAGCAAGGCACGGATATGACGGAGGGCGGAGGCGAATTGATCGGCATTGTAGGCGGAGGGATTTTCGAGCTGTTGGAAGAGGCCGTTGATGGCGGCCCGAACCTCGGCGGCATTCGCGGGCTTCGTTTCGTGGCTGTAGGCAATGTAGAGGGAATCTAAAGCCATGACGGCTTGCTCCGCAGAGCGCTCGTCGGCGAGCGCAATGTTCCCGGCGTCGTCGGTAATCCGTTGCAGAACGCCTAGAACGAGAGCTTGATCGTACTGCATGGTGGCGAGCCGCTCGGCGATGCGCTGGGCTATTGGCATTGCTGCCGAAGCCGCGGAGGCCACTACGTTGCGGTCAGGATTGAGCTTGCTCATTTCGTTGGATACGACGAGCAGTTGGCGGTCAAGGTCCTGCGCGTTGGCGGAATCGATCTGCTTCGCCAGCAGACGAAACACCACGTAGCGTGAAGCGTTCCACGCAGGATCGCCCGGACGCCGCCCAGTGTATCCATGCTCCTGCCGCCAGCTCTCCTTGGCGGGTCCCAGGGCATGATGGCAAGCAAAACAAGAAAGTTCGGAGTATTCGGGCCAGACATCTTTTTTATCGAAACGCTCACTTTTTGCGCGCCAGGTCAATCGGTCCATCGCCGCGGCCAACTGCACCGCCTGGCCTGCGCTCCATTCACGCGCGCCAACCCACGCCGCAGCCTCGGCCGCCTTTCCGGGCTCCGATTCGCGCGGAACTTTCCAATGCCGCGGCATGACCGCCGAAAACGAGTCCAGCTCGAAAAATAAATCCGGATGCCCAGCGGCAATCATTTCGTGGTCCACAAACTTGCTCTTTGTCCCGATGTGGCATTCGAGACATTTTTCCGTGCGATGAATCACACTTCGTGTGTCATGCATGCCTAGAGCAACAGATTTTTCATGCAGCCAGGAGCGCGTTGTGTGTGGGCCGAGCCACGCCGACGCCGGTCCGTGGCAGTTCTCGCAGGACACGCCTTCGGAGATTTCGAACACGCGTCCGCGCTGCTCGGGCGCGGTGTAGAGCGCGTGGCACGCAAGGCATTTCGGAGCTTCTTCCGCCTTCGATCCCAGCTTCAGAATGCGCGCCATGCGCTCGCCAACGTCTCCGGTCAGCGCCTGATACGCGCGGCTGTGCTTGTCCTGAATGATCCATGTCGAGTATTCATTCTGAAGGATGCGGCTGCCTGCAACAGGCTTCACGCTGCCGTGACAGCTTGTGGCCGCGCACGATCCTGGCCCGATGTATTTAACGGGTTCCTTCTGTGCGGAGACTCCTAGCGGTGCGAAAAATGACAAGAAAAGGATCAGCCGAAAAGGAAAAGAATTTGTCGCGTTGCGCATTCGGTGTGCCGGCGAATCTGTTCGCTTATAACGTTAGCAGCGCCGCGAAGTCAACGGAGCGCGTTATCTTTTTCGCGACGCGCTGCGAAAAGCCAAACGGGCGCTATTTACAGCGTCCGCGCTGCTCAGTAGTATGCAGGAGATTTAGCACTCCGAATTGCACCGCACATGTCCTTTGAAGCATGGCGGCCGTTTGCGCGCGAGACAGGCGACGTGATCTTCGACGACCTTCGGGCCATCCAGCTTCGCCACGGCTTTTTGCCCAAGGCGGAACTCGAAGGACTTTCCCGGCGCACGCAGACGCCTCTCTATCAAATTCACAGCGTCGCGAGTTTTTATCCGCACTTTCATCTTTCCCCGCCGGTAAAAGCGGAAATCCGCGTGTGCGCGGACATGAGCTGCCACCTGAACGGCGCTTGCGAGCTGCGCGCCGACCTCGAGCGCCGCTTCGCCGGCACGCCGCGTGAAGACGTGCAGATTCGCGATGTGTCGTGCCTCGGGCGCTGCGATCATGCCCCGGCGGTTTCAATAAACGACCAGATTTTCACGGACGTCACCGGCGCGGAAGCCGAGCGAATTACGCGGAGCACCTTTCGCGGCGAAGAGCTTCGCGAGCCGCGCCCTCAGCAAGCTCGCGCCGCGTGCAGAGCCGATCCTTACGGTGATGGCGAGGAGTACGGGGTTCTGCGGCAGTTGGCACAGACGCGGGCGTGGGACGACGTTCTCATGAAGCTCAAAGCTGCTGAACTGCGCGGCATGGGCGGCGCGGGTTTCCCCACCAGCCTGAAATGGGATCTGGTGCGCAAGCAGTCCGATCCCGTCAAGTACATCGTCTGCAACGCGGATGAGAGCGAGCCCGGCACGATCAAGGACCGCTTCATTATGACGAACCTGGCGCACCTGGTGATCGAAGGCATGATCATTGCGGGGCTTGTGACGGGGGCGAAGCGCGGCATTCTTTATATTCGCCATGAATACGCAATTCAGGAAGAAATTCTCGGTGAAGAGATTCGGCGATGCTACCACGGCGGCTTGCTCGGGAAGAAAATCCTCGGCAGCGATCTGGAATTTGACCTCGAGATTTTTGTGAGCCCGGGCGGCTACATCTGCGGCGAAGAGAGCGCGCTCATCGAAGCCATTGAGGGCCATCGCGCCGAGCCGCGCAATAAACCGCCATTCCCAGGGCAGATCGGGCTATGGCAAAAGCCTACGGTCATCAACAACGTGGAAACGTTCATCAACGTCCCGCAAATTCTGGCGCGCGGCGTCGAGTGGTTCGTTGCGCAAGGCGCGAACGGGTCGCGCGGTCTGAAGTTTGTCGGCGTCAGCGGCCACGTCACTCGCCCCGGCATTTTCGAGGTTTCCATGGGCACGCCGATGCGCGAAGTCATCTTCCATCAAGCTGGAGGAGTTCGCGGTGGCCGCCAGCTCAAGGCGTTTGCGCCTTCGGGGCCGTCGTCGGGCTATCTCCCTGCTTCGATGGTCGATGTGCGGCTCGACTTCAAGGCACTTGCGGACGCCGGCTCCATGCTGGGCTCCGGCGCGATCGTGGTTTGCGATGACACGACGTGCATGCTGGACATGGCGTTGAACGCGGTGCGTTTCTATCGCAACGAATCCTGCGGCAAATGTGTTCCATGCCGCATTGGCTCGCAAAAAATGGCCGATATGCTCGCTCGCTGGACGCAGGGCGGCGTCCCCGAGTCTCAGTACCGCGACGACCTCGCGCTTCTCGACGATCTTTCACAAGCCATGAGCCAAACGTCGATTTGCGGCCTCGGTCAGATTGCACCTGCGCCGATTCAATCCGTGCTGAAGCATTTTCGCGCAGAAGTCGATGCGCATGTTTTGAAGGGCCAATGCCCAAGCGGGATTTGTTTTACTGCCGCGTCGCGATCCGGTGAAGCGCAGCGTGTTGGCATCCGGCCCTAGTATGACGACCTCTGCCACGCCTCCGGGAATAATCGACATCACGATTGACGGTCAATTTGTGCGCGTTCCTGCCGGCACGAGCGTTTTCGACGCCGCCCGCATGAACGGCATCAACATTCCTACTCTGTGCCATTTGCAAAACCAAACGCCCGTCGGCGTGTGCCGCGTCTGCGTCGTGGACACCGGTGCACGTGTGCTTGCCGCAGCGTGCGTGCGCCCGGTCGAACCAGGCATGAAAGTCATGACCAATTCGGAGAGAGTCCAGAACGCGCGACGGACACTGCTCGAACTTCTGCTGTCCGATCACCCTTCGCCGTGCGCGCGGCAGGAAAACTCCGGTGATTGCGAGCTCGAGACCCTCGCCAAAGACGCAAGGATCACGAAGCCGCGTTTTACAAAACGAACGCTCGCGCGAGGTCGCGATGACTCCTCTCTTGCCATTGCGGTGGACCACGACTCATGCATTCTTTGCGATCGTTGCATTCGCGGCTGCGACGAAGTAAAAAACAACCTTGTACTTGGCCGCATGGGCAAAGGCTACTCCGCAGGTATTGCTTTCGACTTGAACAGCCCGATGGGGGATTCCACGTGCATTTCCTGCGGCGAGTGCATGGTTTCCTGCCCTACCGGCGCGCTCACCAACAAGGGAACCGCCGGGACGGCGATTGCGACAGGCGCGGGGGCTCAAGGCTTCGAAGCAGAAGAGCTGCTGCAAATTCCCGTCTTCAAAGGCGTCTCCGGAACGTTCCTGGAATTGAATCGCGGCGCCATCGTGAAGCGGCGGTTCCGCAAAGGCGAAGTAATTTGCCGCGAAGGCGAATTTGGCTCAACGGCTTTCTACATTCTTGAAGGCAGCGCCAAAGTTTCCATTTCCACGCCCATTGCGCATGTCAAAACCCAGGGTGGGGCTAAGGGTTTCTTCAAGCGCTTAACCAGCACGCTCGTCGCGCGCGAAGAAGACAGGCGCGAAGAGGAGGCGCGCGACCGCACCATCCCCATCGACGCCGCTGTGGACCTCGCTTACGGCAACCCCGTCGCGCAACTTGGCCCTGGCGATCTCTTCGGCGAAATGACCTGCATGAATTTCTATCCGCGTTCGGCTACGGTCGTTGCGGAGTCCGAGGTCGTCGCGTACGAAATGCTGCGCAACGTGCTCGACATCATGCTGAAGAACAAGACGTTTCGCGCGCAGCTTGACGAAACCTATCGCCGCCGCGCGCTTGAAAATCATCTTCGCGGCGTGCCCATGTTCGCGGATCTTTCGCCGGAATTCATCGAACATCTTAAAGGCAGTGTGGAGCTTCAGCGGTTTGCCCCGGGCCAGGTGATCGTTCAACAAGGCGAGCCCGCAGACCGCTTCTATCTCGTTCGAATCGGCTTTGTGCGCGTTTCGGAAAGCTATCCTGGCGGCGAGCTGGTTCTTGCCTATCTTTCGCGCGGCGATTACTTCGGCGAAATCGGCCTGCTTGGCGGAGGCATGCGCACCGCCACGTGCACGGCGCTCGACCACGTCGAGCTGGTACGCATCTCCGGCGACGACTTCCACGAAATGGTCGCACGCTTCCCCAGCGTTCGAACGGGACTGGAAGCCGTTGCCGCTGAACGCCGCGCCGCAAATCAGCAGCATCTGCAAATGGTGCACAGCGTCCCTATTGACCAATTTCTCTCGCAGGGTTTGATGGAGGCGCAGAGTCTGCTGATTCTCGATCTGAAGAATTGCACGCGTTGCGATGCTTGCGTCAATGCCTGCGCCGACGCCCACGACGGCGTCACGCGACTGGTGCGCGATGGATTGCGCTTCGAGAATTATCTAGTCGCCACGAGCTGCCGCCAGTGCCGTGATCCACTTTGCATGGTGGGGTGCCCGGTCGGCTCGATTCGGCGCCGCAATTCGCTCGAAGTTATCATTGAGGATTGGTGCATCGGCTGTGGCCTGTGCGCACGCAACTGCCCGTACGGCAACATTAATTTGCATCCGTTCGAAGTGATGGCCGACGATCCTGAACTTTATGGACGCAAAAGAGCGGTCATCAAGCAAAAAGCCACTTCCTGCGATCTTTGCACACACCTGAAGGAGCCAAGCTGCGTCTATGCTTGCCCGCACGATGCCGCGCATCGCGTCGACCCGAAGACATTCTTCGCCGAAATGCTTGGTCAGAGTTCTGCGAAATGAGAATCGACCGCACCCATCGCGCCTGGGGGTTCGTTTCGTTGGCCATTGTGGCAAGCTCAGCGGTTATTTATGCCGTTTATGCGCTTAGCGCGCCACAAGGCCCGCGGGGCGGCAGCGCCATCGGATTGTTCTTCGGCATCGTTGGCTTTGCGTTCATGCTTTTCGCCGCGGCCCTTGGCGCGCGAAAACGGGTTCCGACTTGGCGGCTCGGCCGCGCACAAACATGGATGCGAGGCCACCTATGGCTCGGTTTGCTCGCGCTGCCGATGACTCTTTTTCATGGCGGCTTTCACTTCGGCGGCACGCTCACGCGTGTGCTGATGTGGCTGTTGATTATCACCGTGTTCAGCGGTGTCTTTGGGGCGGCGCTTCAGCATTACATTCCCCGTTTGATGACCGCGGACGCGCCCCTCGAGACCATCTACGATGAAATCGGCCACGTCCGCACGCTTCTGCGCGAAGAAGCCGACCGCACCGTGGAATCACTCTGCGGCAATCTTGGTTTGACGAAGTCATCGCAGGAAGAGAGCCAGCGGGCCGGAGGCTTCACCGCGCTGCGGCCCATTGCGGCGGCGGCCGTACCTCTGCGAACCTCCGCCGCGGTGAGCGCTGGCGCTAGTGCTGCGGTCGTGGCCGCGCGTGAAGTTGTTTTGCTGAGCGAAGAGGAAAGCGCGCCGCTTCGCCGCTTTTATTTGGATGAGATGCGTCCATTTCTGGAACATCCCAAGAAGCGCAGTCAGCGCCTCGCTGACTCAACCACCGCAAGCGGGGCATTCTCTGGTTTGCGAACACTGCTTCCCACAGTGGCTCATACCACGCTTGCCGACCTTGAAGACATTTGTGACGAAGCGCGCCAGTTCTTGCGGCAGGAACAACTGCATCGATGGCTGCATGGATGGTTGCTGATGCACATCCCGCTTTCGCTCGCGTTGATTCTGCTCGGCGCAGTTCACGCAGTCATAGCGCTGCGGTATTGAGAAAGTAACTCGTGGGAAGTGAACCCTCGAAGCTCAAGGTAAACGAGTGGCGAGAACAAGAACCACAAAGAAGCTGGCGCAACGGATCGACCTGAATTATTTCAAGCGGCCGACGCCGCTGAAGCGCGTCAAATTCTGGCTCAGCCTTCTGCTTCCACTGCTTGCACTTGTTTGGATCGCCTGGCGCGGCTTATCCGGCGATCACCGCGTGTATTCCAGCGGCCGTCTCTCGCAGGCCCACGCCGTTCTTGAAAAAGAATGCGCCGCCTGCCACGTTCAGCAGGCTGGTACGTTTAGCGCAAAGGCTGCCGACAGTGCCTGCCTCGACTGCCACGATGGCCCTGTCCACCATCCTTCCAAAGTCGATGCACCTCACTGCGCGACCTGCCACACCGAGCATCGCGGTCGCATCACTCTTTCCGTCGCGTCCGACCAAGTATGCGCCACATGTCACGCCAACTTGAAGACACAGATAGGAATTTCAGCCGCTGGGCCCGTTATTAGCGAAACGCACATTCAGAGTTTCGAGAATGGTCATCCCGAGTTTGCTGCGCTTCAGCCCGTGCCAGGATATCCGATACGTGATCCCGGAACTATCAAGGTGAATCACGCCATTCACATGAAGCCCATTCGACGCGGCCCGAATGGCCCCGAAGTGCAACTCGTCTGTGCGGATTGTCACCGGTCTTTGGCTGCTCAAGGCGTGATCTATTCCGGCAATGCAAGTCCGTTCGTACCGCCGACGAATTGGATGTACGCCGCCGTTCCTTACCTTCTTGCCAAGCCGTCGTACTTAAAAAGCGAAGTAAACCTCGCTGTCCCCGCAAGAATTCTTCCGCCCTATGAACCCCCGACTGGACGCGAGTTGATGGCGCCAGTGTTTTTTGCAAAGGCTTGTTCGGGCTGTCACTCGCTAGGCTTCGACAAACGTTTTGTTGAAGGTGTCCCGCACGACAAACCGGAAGTCGTACACACATTTCTGATTGCGAAATTTCGGCAATACATCACCGCTCATCCGAACGAGGTTCGCGTACCACGCGACCCGAGTCGCGATTTAACAGGGAGAACGCTGCCTCCAGAGGTTCGCATCCTTACGCCGGCGCAATGGGTTGCGGAACGAACCGCGGAGGCGGAGGAACTTCTCTGGCGGAAGACTTGCAAGCAGTGCCACCAATTGCGATTTCTGCCCAAAAATCCGCAGAACGAGACCGAAGAAGAACGGCGTCTGGGGGGCACGGCCGTGACCTCCGCCTCAGAATTGCCTGTTGTTTTGCGATCGTACAAAACTTTCGGGTGGATGCTCCGCGCGAAGTTTGACCATGACGCGCATCGTGGATTTACTTGTGTAAGCTGCCACTCCAAGGCGCTGACGAGCACGGAAGCGAGCGACATTTTGCTGCCGGGAATCACAACCTGCAGAACATGCCACGCGCCCGGCCCGGGGCATGCCGATTCGCGCTGCTCGGAATGCCACACCTACCACGACTGGTCGAAGCGCAAAGAAGTCACGCCGAAGTTCACGCTTCCGGCGCTGCAGAGCGGACGCTAAAATCGTGGCGCCGCCCTTATTGACGAATTGTGTGCTCTTAAGCTGAAGCTCCAGCCCTGTTCACCAGGACCATCATTGCCGGCGCGTAGCGTTCGCCCACGACATCGATTTCGGCAAGGCGGTCCGCGATGTTCCTGAGGTCCGATTGCGTTAAGGTGACCTGGAGAGCGCCCATGTTCTCTTCCAGGAAACGAGCGCGCTTCGTCCCGGGGATTGGCGCCATGTCCTCTCCCTGCGCGAGGACCCAGGCAAGAGCGAGCTGAGCTGGCGTGACGCCCTTCGCGGCCGCCAGTTCTTTCACCGCACTCACAAGTTTCAGATTGGCCTGCAAAGCCTGTTCCCCGAAACGTGGGTTCGTGCGGCGCCAGTCGCTCGGATCGAGATCTTCAAGTTTCTGAATCGCTCCGGTCAGGAAGCCGCGCCCGAGCGGGCTGTACGGAACGAAACCGATGCCCAGTTCGCGGCAGGTGGCGAGGACGCCGTTTGTCTCGACATCGCGCGTCCACAGCGAATATTCACTCTGCAGCGCAGTGATAGGAAGGACCTTGCTCGCGCGGCGCAGAATATCCGGCCCGGCCTCGCTCAGCCCGAGAAATCTTACCTTTCCTTGCTTCACGAGTTCGGCCAGCGCAGCAACTGTGTCTTCAATCGGTACGTTCGGATCTACCCGGTGCTGGTAGTAAAGATCGATGGTCTCGATGCCCAGCCTTTTCAAGCTGCCTTCGCAGGCGCGGCTCACATTCTCGGGCGAGCTGTCTACGCCACTGATACCGCTGGGACCGAACCGGAAGCCGAATTTTGTGGCGATGAAAATGTTGTCGCGCGGAACTTCATGTAGAAACTTTCCAAGCAACTCTTCGTTTTTGTGCGGACCGTAAACCTCCGCGGTGTCCAGGAAATTCCCGCCCAGTTCGACGTAGCGGTGGAGCACACGAAGCGATTCGGCTTCGTCCGTCGGTCCGTAGGCATAAGACATGCCCATACATCCCAATCCCAAAGCGGAAACAAGTGGCCCGTTCTTTCCTAGCCTTCGTTGTTGCATGGATTCTCCTTTGGGCGGCCCGTGCGTTGGATGAGAATTCTCTGCATCCGGATACAACGCGGGTAATTACTCCTCCCAACGTGCTTCGCGAATAGCAGTGGGACTACGGGACTCAGGCCTCTTTTGCCGACAAACGGTAGATAATACTCCAGGGCCATGAAAAGAGTCATGACGCGGCACATCTTAGCCATTGGAATGAGTCTCGGGGCGGTGGCTATCAGCGGAGCCGTATTTATCGCTTCCCTCTTCCGTCAGTTTGCCTTGGTCGAAGTTGCCGCGAGTCTCCTGACCGGGCTGCAGGTCTTTTTTCTGGGTGCGGCAATTGGAGATCTTCTGGACAGGAAAAAGGAGCCGAGTCGCGCAAGGAACTCCGGGGTAGTCTTGTTCGCCCTCTTTTTAGTGGCCTTCTATTCGTTCACGCGATACTTGCGCTAGACTCGAAACGGCTCCGCACCACTCTGCTACGCTGCGCGAAGTCACCCACTGCGCAAGCTCATTGCGCTTCCTACCCCAGGCAAGTGACACACGACAAGGCAGCGTCCTAGATAACCTTTGTGCCATCAACGTCTTACAGAAGCTTGTGGCGGAGCCACTTGGCATGGCGCATGCCTCCTAGCTACGCAGGAGGTACCTCCCATGGCCCCGTCCGCCATTGCTGACCATCCCATCAAAGAAGACGTTATCGTCCCCAAGCTCATTGAAACCATTCCGCTTCCGCCAACAGATGCTGCGCAGAGAAAATCTCAGCTCCCCGATCATCGCGAGATCAAGCCGGCGTTTTCGTTTTCGCAAGCAGTTCTGCTCGATGAAAACCACTTCAAGACAGGCTCGCGTTCATTGAAGCTTGCCGTATCCATCGTGGCCCATGTGGCGCTAATTAGCACTCCAATCCTACTCGGACTGTTTTTCACGGACACCATCAACATCAAGCAATATGCTTCGATGATACTGGTGGCGCCACCGCCCCCTCCCCCGCCGCCACCGCCGGCCGCTGCGGCGCTCGTTAGAGCGGTTCCCCGCCAGAGGTTTATCACCGGCGGAAAGCTCTTCGCTCCCACGGTGATTCCGAAGGCCGTTGCAGAAATCAAGGAAGCGCCACTGGACCCGGACACGCTCGGAGGTATTGCCGGCGGCGTGCCGGGAGGCGTACCGGGCGGGCAGATGGGCGGAGTGCTCGGCGGCGTAATCGGCGGAGTGTTGACCACGGCTGGCAAACCGGTCGCACCCCCGGCGGCGAAGCCGGCGCCGATACGCGTGGGCGGCCGCGTGAGACCGCCAAAGGCCATCCTTCAAGTGCCTCCCGTTTACCCCACGCTGGCCAAGCAGGCGCACATCCAGGGGCAAGTGCAAATCGACGCTGTGTTGGATGAGCAAGGCAACGTCATTGAAATGAAGGTTGTTTCCGGACCGCCTCTTCTTTACATGGCAGCATTGGAGGCTTTGAAGAAGTGGAGATATGAGCCGACGTATCTGAATGACCAGGCGATTGCCGTACAGATGATCGTGACCGTTACGTTTGTGCTGGGGCAGTAGAACAGAGACAGGCTTGGACCGAGAGGGTGGAGCATCGCCGTTCCGGGTGCTCCCCCCTTTGACTTGCGTTGGGCTAAGCAGCGACTAATTTAGGCCCGATCTTACGACCCGGTTTCCTGCTCTTTTGGTGCAGCTCACGCTCGGCGCGCGTCCAGTCTTCCAATTCATGGCCCGGAGCTCCTCCGCGCTCCAGATAGAACTCGTAAGCGCGCAACGCGATTTGCTCCCGTGTCGGGGCGCTTTTGGTGGCCCGCGTTTTTTTCAACGACGCCGAGGAAGTGGTCCCCATTTTGGGCATACTTTCTCCTTTCCACTGCAATGTCCATTGTACGTTTCTTAACAATCAATGGCCCGAAGTTTTGCGCAAACTTGCTTCGAAAGTTTCAATGCTTTGCATCAGCAAAACCAGGTGGCGGAAGCATAGCCGGAGCATGCCCCGCATTCTCGCCCTCATTTCTCTCTTATTTCTTACGCCGCACTGGCGCGCGACCGCCACATCGGCGCCGCTATTCGTACTAGCATAATAGGAAGAATCGCTCGCTCAGAAACCGCAACTTCAGACAATGTCCATGCTCCACATCAAGGGAACTGCCGTTCTCGGCACCGTCGACGCGATATGCGCGCGCGCCGGAAAAGAGGAATTGGAGCGCATCCTGGGTCACTTGGACGAGCAAACCAGGGAAATATTCCAGGGTTCGATTTCACCTTCATCGTGGTATTCGTGCGACGCGTTCGCGCGTTTTCTGGAGGCGGATATTCGGGAAACAGCCGGAGGAAACGAGGAGGAGCTGATCAGGCGCTCCGAGGCAGTGATCGAAAAGCAGCTCAACGGAATCTATAAGATATTTGTCAGGCTCGGCTCACCCGAATTCGTAATCCGCAGAATCGCCGCCGTTCATTCGACTTACTTTGACGGCGTGCAAATCATCGCGGAGATGAAAGGACCCAACAGCGCCACGCTGCAATACGTCGGCTTCTCGCGAGAGCATCGCATCCTGGAGTTTGTGATTATCGGTTTCTTCAAGAAGGCCCTGGAAATCTCCGGGGCGAAAAAAGTCGAAGCCCGCTTCAGTGTTCCGATGGAAGCGGGAGAAAAATTCTGCGAACTCAGCCTGGTTTGGAATTGACTTCAGCTTGGATTCAATAGCCATCCGTCTCGGCCAGGATAGCCCGGGTGTCGCGGCGCCACAAAGTGATTTTCGTGCCGGGATATTGCGCCGCGATAGAAGGAAACCGTCGGCGGGCACTCTCCAGATCCTGAAAGCTTTCCAGTTCCAGATGACGGCCATCCGCGTCGCGGATCAAAATGTCATAGGTGGCAATTCGCCTGCCCAGAACCCGTTCCATCATGGCCTACTACCTCACAGAAGGTAGTGAAGCCAGGGAGCGAAGCGTTTCATTTTGGGAAACCGCTATTTGGCTAAGCGTCCTCTGGCGGCCAAGGCCCCCTTCGGCAAATCAATGCGCCGCCGCACTCTGCGGTTGTCCAAGCTTGGGGGCCAAACCAAGCTGCTGCATCATGCCCCACGTATCCCAGCTAACGTAAGAGTCCATGATCTTTCCATCGGTGATGTGATGGATGGTAATGCCATCTACAGATACTCTCTTGTTTGTTGGCGGAATCCCCAGGAACTCACCCCTGTGTGTGCCGGACATGGTCCAGTAGGCAACGACCCTTTCTTTTTCTGCTATCAGGTCCTCGATGCTGAAGCGCAAATCCGGATAGGCTGTGGTGAAGATCAGTACCTGGCGCTTATAGGCCTCGGGGCCGATCGACGCTCCGGAAAGATTGGGATTGGGGCCGTGGAGGGCGTGACTGGGAGAAACCAAAACGTCCATCAGCTCAATTTTTCTTTTGTTCCATATTTCTTCGTAGAAGGCTTGAACGATGACTTTATTATCGACCGACATTTATGTCTCCTTTGGATGAATCGGCTTCATCATCCCCGGAGATTAGGTCCAGCCTCACGGTTACCAGGCTTAAAGTGGGGTGGGAGTGAGGCTTGGACGAGCCTACTCCCAACATTTGTTGTTTGCAATCCCGCGAGCTGCCACCTTCTTGAAACGAAGCGGCCCTTCGCGACACTACTCTGAGACAGAACGCGGGCTCCGCTCAAAGAAGGCAAGCCCCTTTCTCATGAGCCGCACAGCGTTATGCTTTTGTCATCATAAGTGCCATGTCCTATCTGGAAGATTCGATCGCGCACCTGGAAATCTTCGAGGGCACCGTTCCGTGGATGTACCTCGATACCCGGGGATTGGTCACCGTAGGCGTCGGCGAAATGCTTGCAAACGCTGCGAGAGCGCAATCGCTTGGATTCGCCGACTCCAGCGGTCAGCCAGCCACCCAGAACGCGATCCTCGCGGAGTTCAATCGCGTTTCCGCGCTTGCTCCTGCGAAGGTGCCTGGTTTCTATCGCACAACTTCTTCTCCGGTGCTGTTGCATCCCGCGATAGACACGCTGCTGAAGAACCACCTGAATTTCTTCGATGGGCAATTGGGCGCACGGTTTCCGGCATATGCGAATTTCCCTGATCCCGCCAAACTGGGACTGCTGGATATGATCTACAACCTCGGTGTGACCGGATTGTTTCACGGCTTTCCGCACTTCATGGGTTGCGTTGACCGGCAAGATTGGCTCAGCGCATCAGGCCAATGCCATCGCGTTGGGCCAAGTCAGGCGCGCAACGACTGGACCAAGCAGCAATTCCTTGCAGCCGCAGCTGAGGCCGCCTCGAATGGAGGAGCGATCCCGCCCGCTCCGCCTGCCGGTAGTTGAAAGGCAGGCCTTTCGGCGCACGGTTGCTTTGCCAATCCTTCTTTCTCTAAGCCACCCCGCCATTTTTCCAGGTGCAATCCTAGCCATCTGGCGGATGTAAACGCCTCCTTGTCTGGCGCATCTTGTTCAAGGAGGTTCCCAAAATGTCCGAAGAATTGATTGCCCTATCAAACGGCCTGGCTGCGGCCACGGATCGTGCCGCAGCAAGCGCCGTCGCTGTTCACACCGAAGCTCGCGGCTCATCCAGCGGCATCGTTTGGCGTGCAGGAGTCATCGTTACCGCAGACCATGCGCTCAGCCGCGACGAAAACATACATGTGACGCTGCCCGATGGCCGTGTCGTTGAGGCGGCACTGGCAGGCCGAGACGCTTCCACCGATCTCGCGGTCTTGAAATGTGCTGAGGCTAGCTCGCCTATTGCGCAGACTTCCGAGGTTGCCGCGATCAAGCCTGGGAATCTCGCGCTGGTCGTCGGGCGCACGCGCATCAGCGGTCCAGTTGCCGCGCTTGGCGTGGTCAGCCTAGTGGCTGCGGAACGGCCCACCTGGACTGGCACGACGCTCGCCCCTTACGTCCGCTTGGACATCCACCTGCAACCTACTGCGGTAGGCGGCGCAGTGATCGACCCGCACGGCCGTGCAATCGGCCTCGCCTCGCCTCGTTTCGCACGCTTCGGCGCCATCGCGATTCCGGCATCCACAGTGAACCACGTTGTGGAAACGCTCTTGCAAAAAGGGCGCATTCCTCGCGGCTATCTAGGCGTGGGCTTGCAGCCGGTGCGGCTGCCGGAAGCGCTCCGCCGAACGTTGCAGCGCAGCGACAAGACCGCGGCAATCGTCCTTGAAGTGCAACCGGAAGGCCCCGCGCATAAAGCAGGGATCGTGATTGGCGACATTTTCGTCACCCTCGCCGGCCATTCCGTTGCTCGGCTTGAAGATATCCACAGTCAACTTGGCGCGGAATCCATCGGCAAATCGCTCCCACTCACGTTTGTGCGCGGCGGAACTCTTCAAGAAGCCACCATTGTTGTGGCCGAGCGCGAGCACGGAGCTGACTGACATGGCCATCTCAGGGTTTGGCGAAATCGCTGAGCAACTCCGCCGCTCGACGGTTCTCATTCACTCAGGCAGCCGAGGTTCTGGCTCTGGCGTCATTTGGTCGAGCGATGGCGTGCTGGTGACGAATGCGCACGTCGTGCGAACCGCGTGCCCTATCGTTCGGCTCTGGGACGGCCGGGAATTCAACGCCGTCGTGCACTCGCGCGATCCGGTTCACGATCTGGCGCAGCTTCGCATCGACGCTGTCAATCTTCCTGCGGCAACTCCAGCCGATTCTTCTCAATTGCGCCCCGGCGAACTTGCGATTGCCATTGGGAACCCCATGGGTTTTGTTGGCGCCCTTGCGACCGGCGTGATTCACGGACTTGGGCCGATCCGCGGTTTGGGGTGGCGCTCTTGGGTCCAGGCGGACGTGCGTCTTGCGCCAGGAAACTCGGGCGGCCCGCTGGCCGACGCGCGCGGTCAAATTATCGGCATCAATACCATGGTCGCTGGCCGCTTGGCACTGGCCATTCCCAGCAATACGGTGCGCGATTTTCTTGCTGCGGGCCCCGTGGACGGCCGGCTCGGTGTCACGGTTCATCCGGCGCTCATTCCGCGTCGTGGTTCCCAGGGCAAGGCTTTCGGTCTCGTCATTCTGGAAGTGGAAGTTGACAGCCCCGCAGCTCTGGCATCGCTCCTGCCCGGCGACATTCTGCTCGGAACTGAGGAGAGACACTTCACTTCGCTGGAAGATTTAGCCCGCGCTCTCCAAGGCAAGGGTCCCCGTGTCCTGCGGCTCAAATTTTTGCGCGGCGATTACGCGCGGGTCCGCCGCGTCACTGTGCAGCTCGGAAATGCCATACAAGCCAGGAACTCCGTCGCCGCGTGACCTCCGTTTTTATTGTCGCCGCTTCCCCGCTGGTGCGCGCCGGTTTGGAAAATATCCTGGCGGCGCGTCAAATCGAAATTGCAGGCAGCGTTTCGCGTCTTGACGATCTCGAAGGTAGCCTATCGGACCTGTCCGCGGACGCAGTTCTTATCGACACTTCTGGAGAGCCGCTCGAATCGTTTCTCGATGCGCTCATCGCGACGGGCTTGGCGCACGATTTCTCCGTAGTCCTCCTGGGGAACGCCGCATCGCCCAACGCTTCCGCAGTAGCGCTGCGCGCTGGCGTTCGCGCGATCTTACCCAGCGATATTTCACCCGATCAGCTCACCGCCGCGCTGCAAGCGGCTGCAAGCGGTCTCCTGGTGCTGCATCCGGCGCAAGCCCCCGGAAACGTGAATAACGGCTTCTCTTCGGGTTCAGCACGCTCGCAAACGCTGGATGAGCTCGCGGAATCTCTCACCCCGCGCGAAAGCGAAGTTCTTCAGATGCTCGCCAGCGGACTTGGGAATAAGGAAATCGCCGCCAAGCTCGCTATCTCCGAGCACACCGTCAAGTTTCACGTCGCGTCCATCCTCGGCAAGCTCGGCGCCGCCAGCCGCACGGAAGCCGTCACTCTCGGCATCCGCCGCGGACTCGTCCTCCTCTAGCCGCGCAGGGATCAAAGCAAGGGGCTTTGAGCACCTCAGAGTCAACACTTGCAGAAAAACGGGGCCTTGGATCACCTTTTCCGCTCCATCCTTTCTCTCCTCTAATTTCCGAAATTGCGGTACCCTCTGCGGAAACATGTTTCCCCTTTCATTCCAGCGCCAGCGACGCGCGCGAAGACCGCAAGCGTGAGGGACCAAACAAGCGCAACTCGGGGCGCTTTGCGCAAGGCCAGCCTGCTGCCTTTCGTCTTCGTGATGTACGCGTACGCCACGGGCGGGCCCTTCGGCCTCGAAGACATGGTGACTACGAGCGGACCCGGCCTGACTCTGCTCTATATCCTGTTCCTTCCGGTGTTTTGGTGTATTCCGGTTTCGCTGGTGTCGGCCGAGCTGACCACGGCGATTCCCGTCGAGGGCGGATTCTACCGCTGGGTGCGCGCGGGCTTCGGCGACTTCTGGGGATTTCTTGCCGGATGGTGGAACTGGATCGCGTCGTTCCTGCTTGCGGCAGCGTATGCGGTGCTTTTCGCCGACTATCTCACAGGCTACATCTCGTTTTATTTCCGACCAGTGGGGGGCCGGACGCATTATGCGATCGCCGTCGGTTTGATCGCCCTGCTCTGCTACGTGAACGTCCGCGGGATTCACATGGTCGGAGTGGTCTCGACCATTCTGGAAGTGTCGGTGCTCGTGGTTGTCGCCGCGATGTGCGTGGCCGCGGCGCTGAAGTGGCAGCACAATCCCTTTTCGCCTCTGGTACCGCCGCACGCGCCGAAGTTTCAAGTATTCGGTGCAGGCCTGGCCCTCGGACTATGGCTCTATTCCGGATACGAACAGCTCTCCAGCGTCGCCGAAGAAGTAGAGAACCCGCAGCGCACCTATCCGCGGGCGCTGGCCATTGTCGTACCGCTTTCCATCGCCACATACTTTCTGCCCACGCTGCTTTCGCTTGCGGCGCTTGGCGACTGGCAGAAGTGGCACACCGGTTATTTCTCCAGCGCCGCACAGCTCATTGGCGGGCCCTGGTTGGCAATCCCCATAACCGTTGCCGCCATGATCGGCAACGTTTCCCTGCTCAATGCTACTGTGCTGACCAGCACGCGCATGCCTTCGACCATGGCGGAAGACGGCTACCTTCCCCGAGCTTTCTCGGCGCGTCATCCGCGCTACGGAACGCCATGGATCGCCATCATCGTCTCTTCGATTGTGTATGCCCTGTTGGCCCAAAAAACGATGGTGCAGCTCCTCACTGTTTACGTCTGGCTGCGCATCGGCGTCACCGTTCTGACGGTGCTCTGCTCCTGGCGCCTGCGCAAGACCAAGCCGGAATTGGCGCGGCCCTTTCGCATTCCGTGGCAGAGCGCCGGACTCTTCTACGTAGTAGCGGCACCGCTCGTGATGAGCGTCGTCGCTCTCGTCGGAAGCGATCCCTTCGCTCGCAGGTGGGGGCCTGTACCCGTGCTCCTCGCCCTTCCGATGTATTTTGTGCTTCGGAGATTTCAACCGGGTAAAAACGCGGCGACCCCGCAGGTTACGTAAAAAAATCAAGAATGCGATACCACAGGCCTGCAAGGGGCAGGGCCCAGGTGTGGCCGCTCCGCAGCCCGATCGGCGCGCCTGGAAACTTGATCGCGGCAAAAGGATTGTTGTCTGCCTCGCCGCAAACCAGGCTCGCAAGCTTCGCGCCGAACCACGTCGCCGCCGCAACTCCATGGCCAGCAAAGCCTGCGGCAAAATACATATCATCGATTTTTCCGGTGTGCGGCATCACGTCGAGTGTGAAATCCAGCGTCCCGCCCCAGACGTATTCCACTTTTGTGTCGCGCAGCTGCGGATACACCGTGATCATTCCGCGCCGAAGAATTTCGATGCTTTTCCGCACGGTATTTTCCGTTTCTGGAAAGAATGCGGCGCGGCCGCCAAACAGCATGCGGTTGTCCGGCGTCAGCCGGTAGTAATAGAGAAAGTGTTTCGAGTCGTAGATCATGCGGTTTCGTGGGCTGAGTTCGCGCGCGAGGTCGGCGGGCAGCACTTCGGTGGCAATAATGTACGAGCCGATGGGAATGATTTTTTTCCGCAGCGCAGGAGTGGCTTCCGTCGTGTACGCACCGGTGGCAAGGATTACTTCACGGGCCGTGACGGCACCTGTGGTAGTTTGCAGACGGAACTGGCGCGCGCCGTTTCGTGATTCGGCTTTGATGCTTTCGACGCGTGTGTGATCGTGCAAGCAAGCTCCGGCGCGCTGCGCGGCGCGCGCCAGGCCTGCGACGTAACGCGCAGGATTCACACCAGCGCTCGTTTCATCGACCATGCCGCCAAAATAAATATCAGACCCGATTTCGCCGCGCAGCTCGCTCCTGGAGACGATGCGCCGCTGGTGATTGAATTCGCGCTGGACGAGCGCCGCGGATTCTGCGTAGCCATCGAAATGCGCTTGCTTACAGGCGACCTCCAGATGCCCGCAGCGCAAGAAATTGCAATCGATATTCTCTTCGCGCACGATTTGTTCCACCAAATCGATCGATTCGATGGTCGTGGCGTACATTTTGCGTACCGCTTCGCGGCCATAACGCTGGATCAGCGTAGGCGCCGGCAATTTCATGCCGGTGAGCACCATGCCGCCGTTGCGGCAACTCGCGCCCCAGCCGAACGTTTCAGCTTCCAGCACGGCGACGTTCACACCGCGTTTGGCCAGCGCGCGCGCAGCGGAAAGGCCGCAGAAACCGCCGCCGACAACCGCGACGTCGACCTTCTCGGGCAGGCCACTCGTCTCCTGCACCGGCGGCGTAGCAATCGTGTCCAACCAATAGTTTTTTTCCTGAATCGGCATGGGTGAGATTGGCGTGGAACGATTCTAGCACTAGCCAGGCGGCAAACGAACAAGCGGGAGCAAAGCGCAAAGACGCAAAAGGAAAACGGCAGCAAGCGTCAAACTTGCTGCCGTCTTTCGACCTCTCAGCCTGTCTTCAGTGGAACTGTGTCGGCTACTCTTCGTCGCCGTCTTGTCCATCCAGGGGCGTGATCGTGCCAAACAAGCCGTGCGCTTCGTCCTGAATGCCTGCGGTGAAAAAGAGTGTAGTAGACGGCCCGGCGTTGGCATTGTTGCCAAATGCAATCGCCCATAGACCGTTGATGGTCATATCGCTATCGTCTGCGTTTTTCAGGAACGCAATGAACTTGCCGGTGAAGCCGTTGAACGCGGCAATTTTCCCGCTTCCGAAGTTCCCGACGAGAATCGAATTGCTGTACTCGCCGAAATCGCGGGGTGTCCAAACAACGCCCCATGGCGAATTTATCCACGGGCCGTGCTGAAGCCGGCCGATGAGCCGGCCCGAAGGCGTGAAGTAAAGAACAAAACCGAGGCCCGCTCCAGCCACGTCATCGTGTCTTGCAGGGTCCTGCTTCGCATAAGTGACGAAGAGTGTGCCGCCGATATTCTGTACATTGAAAGGGGCAAAACCGTCGGGAATTCCCTCGGCCTCGAAAGCATCGTCACCCAGGCGCACGCGCGTGAAAGTCGTGTCGTAAACCTCGACGCGTCCTTTCCGGAAGTTTGTAACATATAGGAAACGTTTGCCGCCGATATCTGCAGTCGTGCAGCCTTTGTACACTGCGCCGTTTGGCGAGCCATTATCGGAATTGTCGACAGCGAGGATGGCGTTTTGACCGCCATTCCACCCGGAGATCGTGCCGTCCTCGGTAACGAAGATGAAAACCGCGGGCTTACCATTAGAAAGAACGAAATCTGGACTGCCATTGAAGACTGTGCCGGTGGGAGTTGCGGTCGTGCCCGGGGCTGCGTTTTTCGGCGGCGGAATGGTGACCGTTCCGGTGCCGTTAATGGGAATAATGGCGCCGGCGCCGTTGTACAGCGTGGAAAAACCGGTGCCGTTATCCGAAACCCACCACGGGCTGCCGCTGCTGCGGCTAAGTCCCCAAGGGTTTCTCAGATTTCCGTCGACAACCGCCGCTCCCTGGTCGGAGAGGTCGGAAACGAGGTTCGTCTGTTTGTAATGCTGAGCCGATGTGATCGCGGGGAGTAGAAAAAGCGATAGAGCAAACAAAAGTAGAAACTTCCAGGACTTCACAGTGAACCGCATGTTCGAATCTCCCTCCAGAACGTCAATTTGGCAGCAAAACCACGTCCCAAGTGTTTGCAGGGGGATGCACCACCTGATTGGACTCGACAGATTGTGAGGCAAGTGGCCAACCAACAGATGTCAAGAAAATGTCAAGAGATTGTCAGGCTCACAATAGAGCCGAAGACTGATA
>CAZGBQ010000047.1:0-24883 GCA_964524045.1 uncultured Acidobacteriaceae bacterium | reverse complement strand
CCGCGCGCGCCGCGGCCACGCTGGAAGATATTCTGGCAAGCGCCAACGCAGCGCACGGCCAGACGGGCCTGATCGTCGTACTCGACGGTGTGGAGGACCCTCACAACCTTGGCGCGATTATTCGAACTGCCTTAGCCGCGGGCGCACATGGCGTGGTCATTCCGGAGCGCCGCGCTGCCGGCCTCACCGATACGGTCGCCCGTTCTTCGGCGGGAGCCCTGGCGCACCTGCCCGTGGCCAAAGTGACGAATCTTGCTCGCGCGATGGAAGGATTAAAGGAAGCCGGGTACTGGTTGGTTGGGCTGGACGAAACCGCGGATAAACATTACACCGACGTGGACTACACTTCGCCCGTAGGCATCGTTCTCGGGAGTGAAGGCCAGGGCCTGCACGAATTGACGCGCAAACGCTGCGACTTCGTCGTTTCGCTCCCCACCACTGGCCCTGTGAGGTCTCTCAACGTTTCCGTCGCCGCCGGTGTCGTCCTCTTCGAAGCCCTCCGCCAGCGAAATCCTCGAAGCAAGGAGTGACGAACATGGAGAACGGAGATTCTGGAGGGAAGCGACGAGATCAGATTGACCTGCCGATACTCTGGGCCTTAGCGAGGGGTATGCAAGCTCTCGCAACCGTAATCTTTGCTAAGTTTGCGTATATTTCGCATGGCACTGAGTCTTTTACCGAAGATCTCATCTCGGAGATCGGCATGCTCCTCCTGATTTATTTGTTTCTCCATCGGCTCGTCACCGGGACCGGGGACAGTTCCGGCGTTCACTATCGCCGCTATTTTCGTCTGAAGACGGTTCCCTGGGGGGATGTCCAAGAGATACAGTGGGTAGGATTCAAACTAAGAATTCTCATCAAGGAGGGCAAGCGAAGAAAGAAGCTCGTCTTTCTGTTGAATCCGCTGAAGGACGCAGGGGCCTACTGGGCTCATCGATTGGGGGCGGAAGTCGCTGCCCCGGAAATTCTACAACGCATCAATGCATTGCCGATCGAAACCCCTCCGAGAGTCGATTCCGCTCCTCCGTACTCGAAATGGATCCTGTGGGCCTCCTTTGGATTCTTCATCCTCTTTGTTCTTGTACTTGTTTGGAGACTCATCTCCGCGTCGGTTGGCGCAAATCACTTGTCGTACTGAATCAGCGAGAAAACATCCACACCGCTCAGCTTCGTGCGGCCGCCGAGAAAAGTAAGCTCCACCGCAAAAGCCGCACCCTCCACTTTGCCGCCGAGCTTCTCCACAAGCTTCGAGGTTGCTGCGGCGGTCCCGCCGGTCGCCAGTAAGTCGTCGCAAATGATTACACGCTGGCCCGGCTTCACGGCGTCTTCATGAATCTCGAGCGTGTCTGTGCCATATTCGAGCGAATAGGAAATGCTTGCCGTCTTGGCCGGAAGCTTCTTCGGCTTGCGCACCGGGACAAAGCCCGCACCCAGCCGGTACGCCAGCGCAGGCGCGAAAATAAATCCGCGCGCCTCGATCCCCGCCACAACGTCAATCGCATGGCCCTGGTAATGTTCGCAGAGCCGGTCGATCAGCGTGTGGAACCCCTGCTTATCCTTGAGCAGCGTGGTGAGGTCGTAGAAAAGAATCCCGGGCTTCGGGTAGTCCGGCACTTCGCGGATCAGTTTTTTCAAATCATTCATTCATGTCTCTCCTCATTGCCAAAAAAAAAGAGGCAGAATCCGTTTCCTCTCTTACATCGTTCATGCACTGGGATTGATGACAAAGCCGCCGTCGTACCCGGAATCCTGCTGAGCAGGTTCTTCCAGTACTCCTGTGACGCTCGAGAACCTCGGCCCACGTTCCAGTTGTGCGCGCAAACCGGCGTGCTGCTGGGGCGTCCCCATGGCAAACACTTCCACGCGACCGTCGTAAAGATTTCTTACGAAGCCGCTGACGCGCAGCTTTTCTGCGACATCTTGCACGAAGTAGCGGTAGCCCACGCCCTGGACCATGCCGGACACAAAATATCGCTTCGCTATTCTCGTCTCGCTCACAAGCCACAAAAATTGTAGCAGAGGCACGCTTGTTCTGCGGCCCTGTCACGACGAAGCCCGCCGTTGGCCGAATGAGCTCAGCTTGCGTTAAACTCAAAAGTTCAGTGGCAAAACTGGGCGGCCTGGGAGCCTTGTACCAGCATCGAAGCTAATATGAACCAGTTTCAACCAATCAAGCTGCATTCTGGCGTGTTCTCTGTGCTGCTCGCGGCGATTCTATTCGTCGCGCTCGCTTGCCCAAGCACACCGCTACGCGCGCAAGACGCTCCGCAAGGCCCCATTGCGCCGCCCCCAGATCATCACGTCACCCGCATCGGCAACGAGCCCGAGCCGCCCGCGCCCTCGTCGCTTCCCGAATCTGAGATCATCAAGCGCTTTTCGCAGAAAGAGGAGGAGTATCTCCAAACGCGCCAGCGCTTCACTTATCGCAAGACGATTCGCATTCAGGAGTTCGGGCCGGACGGGAAACCTTCCGGCGAATACGTGCTGGTATTGGAGCCGGCGCGCGATGCCGATGGCAAACTCTATGAAAAAGTCGTGCAACGGCCTGAATCGACGCTCCAGCATTTCTACCTTCGCTCCGAAGATCTCGAAGGTCTTCAGCGCATCCCTGCCTTTCCGCTAACGACCAGCCAGTTGGCGCATTACAACTTGAAATACCTCGGCAAAGAGCAGGTGGACGAGGTGGATTGTTACATTTTTCAAGTCAAGCCGAAAGGCATCGAACGCCTGAAGGCTTATTTCGATGGAATCGTTTGGGTGGACGCAAAGTATCTCGAAGTGGTGAAAACCTACGGACAATGGATGACGGAATTGGGTCCTACGCGCAGCATCAAAGACTTGCCTTTTAGCCTATTCGAAACGTACCGCGAAAACGTGGAGGGAAAATATTGGTTCCCGAATTACTCGCGCTCCGACGACACCATGGATTTGAAGAACGGCCAACAGGTTCCCGTGCGCATCGTGATCAAGTGGACAGACTTTAAGGTGGCAGGCGGCGCACCGGGCACTCAGCCCTCTAATCCTCCGCCGCCATCCTCGTCCAAATAGCCTAAGTCTCTACTTCTGCGCTCCCGCAGGCGCGGAGAGAGACGTTCCCTGATTGTTGACCATGTACCAGCGTCCATTCCGTTCGATGAATACTTTTGTCATCTCTGAGGACAGATGGATGCGCTTGCCATTGACCACTTGAATCCAGCCGAGCTCGAAATTCATCACCGCCGTATCGCCGTAGATGCGAATTCTGAGGTTGGATGGCTCCATGGAATCAACGCGGTTTGCAGGGTCGTGGGCAACGAAGCGCGCCGTCATTTCTTCCTTGGTGTGTGTACTTCCGTCCTCACGAATCAAAACGTAATCTTCCGAGAGGCTGTTGCCGTATGCGGAATCGCCAGACAGAATCTGCTGAATTAGCCTGAACTCCAGTGATCTGATCTCTTCAGCTGCGGCGGGATTCTGATCCGCGCGGACGTTGCCTGGGGCGTCGTTCATCTCAAGGACCGCCAACAGCATGAGGCTCAAAACGCACACGATGGACCGCATAGCACACTCCTTGTGGCTAGGTTCTCACATAATTTTTAGCAGCTCCGGCAGGTCTCCAATGGAGTCCAGCAGAAAATCCGGACGCGCTGTGCGCAGGCGTTTCTCCGTTGGGAAGGGACCCAGCACGCCGATCGCAAGCACTCCGGCGCGCCGCGCCATTTCCACATCTTGCGGAGCATCGCCGACGTAGACGCAGGATTGCGCTCCCAGTTCCATTTGCCGCAGCGCCAGGCGAAGCGGCTCCGGATGGGGCTTTTTCCTTTGCGTATCTCCACTGCAGACGCGCGCCGAAAACAAGCGTGTCAAGCGAAACTCGCGCAATTGTCCCATCACGCGATCCCGATCTCCGCTGGTGACCAGTCCCACGCGATGCTTCTTTCTCACCGCCTCCAACACGCGGCGCGCGCCGGAAATCAATTTCGGCCGGTGCTTCTCATACTGCAAACGCCAGGTCCGATCCGCATCGTTCCAGAGTCTACGCGGCAGTTTTGCCGCGCGATAGACCTGATACCAGTTGGGCGAATAATGCTTCTCTAGTTCCGCCGAGCCCCAAGTGATACCCATTTCCTTGAACATGGCCAGATACGCGGATGTGTCCGCATGGTAGGAATCGAGGAGCGTGCCGTCCCAGTCAAAGAGCACGCCTTTCACACACGATTTCTGGCTCGCGGCCATCGCGCATCAGAGTATCAGAAGTTAGCGGGATAGAACCTAACGGGAAAAATTCCGAGAAGACAAATGTGCGAGTGTCAGAAGGCGGACCTGATCAAGGCTTCAGAAAGCGCGAAGGCAAGTTGTCATCGCGGTCGAACTGGACATCGTCAAACGACGCCGCCAGCCCATACCAGCCAGGCACGGCCGCAGCTTCCATTCGGCAAACGTGCGCGCGCGTGGTCATAACTACGTTTCCATGGCCCATGGGTTTGCTCACCAGCACGACTTCCAGCTCAATGGGCGTTCCGACGGCCAGTTGCCTCGGACAAAGAAAATAGACACCTGTGGAACTAATGTTACGCATCACGAGCGTAGTCGGGTATTCGTCGCGCACTCCGCCAACGCCACGCAGCGCCAATGGCAGTTTCAACTTGGCGCGCGGATATTGCCGCTGCTCCGGATGCACGCCCACGGCATGCGTCGGAACGCGCACGAACTGTCTTGGTAAGGAAGGTCGCAAGAGGGGAACCACGCGCAGCACGGGAGTTCGCAACAATACTGGTGCGGTTTGTGGCGCGGCTGCTGTGTCGCGCGACTTCGCATCGGACTTGCATGGCCAGGCTTCGACTGGGATTGCGCGGCTTGTCGCGCTCATTTCGCCCTCAGAGACGAAACTTCGCTTGTTGCTGGATATGCCCAACAAACTACTGCACAAACTGTGTTTCTGGATTGCCCCGTCCCCACGAGCACCATGGGGGACGCCACAATGCCATTTCACAAAGCGCACGTCAACCTGTGGAAATCAACGAAAGTGTCTTAACATCAAACACTTAGTAATGGTACTCAAACTGTTCCACAACATTCTGTGGATAATCCGGCTCTAAATCCAACCAATATGGTGCTCGACACTATTCCCACGAGCCTCTATTCGTTTGTAGCTAGTTGTAAGCCTGTATCTTTCGCTGAATTGGAATCATCTCTTAGATTTGTCGATCTTTTTCGGATGGATTTGGTTGCAACCACAGGCTATTCAGGAACGCGGGCCCCAATAAATGGCAACAACTTTAGCCCCCAGCGCAAACTCTAAGGAAACATCAGAGCATTCTCCAGCGGCGCACGCTCGCGCAACCACTCTGGTTCTGGCCGCTTTTGCGGCCGTCTATGTCATCTGGGGCTCGACCTATTTGGCGATCCGCATCGGCGTCGAATCTTTTCCGCCGCTGATGCTGGCCGGACTGCGCCACTTCACCGTGGGAATTCTTCTTTATCCCGTACTTCGCTGGAGGACTGGTATCCGCCCCACCACCGCGCATTGGCGGACTGCTGCGGTTACGGGCGTTCTGCTTTTGGCTGTCGGCAATGGCGGCGTAAGTTGGGCGGAACAGACCGTACCCTCGGGCGTCACGGCTCTGCTAGTCGCAACGGTTTCGCTCTGGCTCGTAATCGTGGACTGGCTGCGACCAGGCGGGTTAAGACCCGTTCCGAAAGTCGTGCTGGGACTTGTCCTGGGTTTTGCGGGGCTGGCGCTCCTTGTCGGGCCTGCGCATCTGGGAAATTCCGGCCGGGTGGATCCCGTCGGTGCTTCGGTCCTGCTGTTCGCATCGTTTGCATGGGCTTGCGGATCGCTCTACTCAAAGCACCGAGGCATGGCCAGTTCACCCATGTTGGTTGTGGCCATGCAGAGTCTCGCCGGTGGCGCAGTTCTTCTTGTAGTTGGATTTCTGAAAGGCGAATTTCATAATTTCCATGCTGCGGCTATCTCCGGGCGTTCTTGGACTGCGCTTGCCTATCTGATCGTTTTCGGCTCTGGCATCGGCTTTAGCGCGTACATCTACATTCTGCAAAAAAGCACGGCCGCGCGCGTTGCGACCTACGCTTTTGTCAACCCAGTCGTCGCGCTTTTTCTCGGCTGGCTTGTCGCCGGCGAAACGATTTCACAGCGCACCATCGCCGCCGCCGCTGTCATCCTAACCGCGGTCATCCTCGTCATTACCGCTCCGCATCGCATTCCCACTCGGGCGCCCGAGCCTATCCCTGCCGCTGAGGAAGCCTGATATTTTGTAGGGATCTTGGCAGTGTCTTGTTTTTTTTGATCCTGCACTTTGCCGTACTTTTCCGGATAGAATCGTCTTTGGATTTGCTCTACGCTCGATTCCATGAAAATGGCACGCACAGCAACCGATCTCTCGCAAAGCATCACGCCGCACACCGCAGCCCGCTGCTGGCGTGCCACGCGCGCGCGTGACCGCCGCGCCGATGGCACGTTTGTCCTGGCGGTGCGCTCCACGCACATTTATTGCCGGCCGTCCTGCCCGGCACGCCGCCCTCTCCGCCGCAACGTGGTTTTCTACCGCACGCGAGAAGAAGCGGAGCAGAATGGTTATCGCCCTTGCCTTCGCTGCCGCCCCAACGAGATTTCCGGCCCCGTAGCGCTGGTGCAGCGCGCAGCGGATCAACTTGCGCAGTCTTCAGAAGAAACCCTGAGCTTGCGCGAACTGGCTCGCATCCTCGGCGCCACACAATCCACATTGCGACGAGCTTTTTTGCAAGTCTCTGGATTGAAGCCTCGCGAGCTTGCTGAAGCTTTAAGGCTTAAGCGGTTCAAAGCGCTGCTGCGTGCGGGCACAAGCATCACCGATGCGCTTTATGAAACAGGCTACGGATCATCCAGCCGCGTCTACGAGCGCAGCAATTCGCAGTTGGGCATGACGCCCGCCACGTACCGAAAAGGAGGTCAGGGAATGAAACTTGGATACGTAATCGCAAAATCGCCCCTCGGAAAAACTCTTGTCGCTGCCACGAACCGCGGTGTTTCCGCCGTTTACCTCGGAGACGAGGAAAGCAAACTGGTTGCAGAACTGCGCGAAGAATACCCGCGCGCCGAAATCACCGCCGCTACGAATTCTTTCGAGCGCTGGGTGAAGGAAGTCCTGCTCCGCATCGAAGGCCAGCCGCCGCACTTCGAGCTTCCGCTCGATCTGCAGGCCACAGCGTTCCAGCGACGCGTGTGGCAGGAATTGCAGCGCATCCCGCGTGGCCGCACGCGCACGTATTCGGAAGTTGCCCGTTCGCTCGGCCGCCCGAAAGCGGTTCGCGCCGTGGCCCGCGCCTGCGCCACGAATCCAGTATCCATCGTTGTGCCCTGCCATCGCGTGGTTCGCCAGGACGGCGCGCTTGCCGGCTACCGCTGGGGCCTCTCCTGCAAAGAGCAGTTGCTCGCCTCCGAGCGCTCCGCCACTTAATATCCAAGATCGTGTTAGAAATCCTTCCGAAATCCCGGAATAATTGGCTTGGGCAAGATTGTGAGCGGTGCCTTCCGGCGCCCTTTTCTATTTGAGTTCAGAACCTGCCACAAAGCCGCATTTTAGTGTTAAATAGCCGTCCATGAGGATTAGGTTCTCGCGCTTCCTGCCCAATATCAGTTTGGCCCTGCTTTTTGTCGGCACAGCCTCTACCCAAGCACAAGTCATCGCAATCAGGGCGGGCTTGGTCGTATTCCCGGATACCGGAAAGGCGGAAGCGAATCAGCAATTGCTGGTTGAGGGAGGAAGAATCACGGCTATCGGGTCCAGCATTCAGGTTCCACCTGGGGCTAAAACCATCGACTTGACCGCCTACACCGTGCTTCCAGGGCTTACCGATGCGCATACCCACCTGTGCGCCTCCGTGGACGACAAATGGGATCTTGGAGACTTTTGGATCATGGCGCTTCAGCGGCGCCAAGGCTTTCGCGCAATTCTAGGCGCACAACACGCTCGCGAAATGTTGAACGCGGGTTTTACAACGGTCCGCGACGTGGGCAATGCAGGTGATTATCTTGATGCTGATCTCGCCAAAGCCGTGCGTTTCGGCATCGTCCCTGGCCCCACCATCATTTACGCAGGACGCATCATTGCCCCGTACGGTGGACAATTCTGGGACGCCCCAGCAGATCGCAAGCTTCTCCAAAATCCAGAGTATTACTTCGCTGACTCGCACGAAGAGCTCCAGCGCGCAATCCGCGAGAACATCTATTTTGGTTCGCAGGTAATCAAGATCGTTGTTGACGCCCAGCGGTACGTCTATTCTTCCGATGACATTCGCTTCGTCGTTGATGAGGCCCACGCCGCCGGTGTTCCTGTTGCGGCTCATGTGCAGACTGAACGCGGAGCACACAATGCGATCGAGGGCGGAGTTGACTCCATTGAACACGTCTGGAGGATTTCCGAAGCGGACTTGGGTCTCGCCCGCAAGAAAGGCATCCCCCTCGTTCCTACTGACACCCCCGAAGCGCTATTTGCAAATTACGGTATGGACGTAGCGGAGGCTAAGCGTGTGTACGCTGCGCACCGCGAGCGCTTAAAGCGCGCGTCGCAAGCAGGAGTAACGATTGTCTTTGGCACCGACATCATGTTTGACCTGAAGGAAAGGTCGCGTGGAGAGCTTGCGATCGATTTTGTAGAGCCAATGCTGGACGCGGGCATGACCACTGGCAGTATTTTGCAATCCATGACATCAGGGGCAGCGAAACTCCTTGGTGTTGCGGACCAGCGTGGCACACTACGCACAGGCGCCTCAGCGGACTTGATTGCTGTTCGCGGAAATCCGCTCTCCGACATTCATGCCCTGAAACAGGTCGTGTTTGTGATGAAGGAGGGAACTGTCTTTCGCAATGACACAACTTCCAAACCGCGCTAACGAAGCCGAGGTTACGAAACGAGGAAATCTAGGCGCGGGGTTTGACGCGGGTCACGCCTTTCGGCCAGTCTTGCTTGAATTTGCCGTCGCCAAGCTGCAGGTTCTTCATCTCGTTGGTGTAGTGAAACAGGAAGTAGTCGCCCGAACCGGCTTCAAAGAACTTCTGCTGGATTGGCAGCCAGGAAGCTTCATCCACCCAGATCTGAATCTTGATGATCTGGTTGCGAATCTGTTCCGACTTCGGAGTCAACTCTAAAACCGCGGTCTTTTTGTGGTCGAGTTCCTCTTCTCCCACATAGGAGACCAGATAACTCTTCTTGATGTTGTCAGTCCTGGTGCCGAAGCCCAGCAGAACATACTGATCGACCATCGCGCGGTTCTTGCCCAGGTCGAATTCCTCCACGCGGTTGATTTTCGGATTGAACACAAACAGGGAATCCCCAGTTCGCAAAATCGTCCGCAAATCCGGCTTGGTGATTTCAATGCGCATTTTCTCGTCGCGCCGGACGAAGATATGCCCGGTTTCCGTGGAGGTGTCTTTCACCACCGCGGTGTATTTCTGGTGCTCGATGTCCGCGGTAAGCGTGTGGAAATCCTGCGCGGACTTATCCATCATTCCTAGCACGCCATCCTTGGTCCAGCCTCCACCGCCTTGCGCGCGCAGCGGTTGCGACTGGATGCAGAAGCACCAAAATACGGCCATCGCAGCTATAAAAATGCGATTCCTCAAAACGAACCTCGACAACGGCAAGATCTTGCGTAGCGTGCAGCGTCTCGAAATCCTAACATAGAAAGATGCACAAACTTGCAGCGTCGTTTCCAAGAATCCGTTTCATAAGTTGACTCCGACGGTCCAACGAAAGGAGCTTTACTGGGAACCGCGCTAATGGCGGATCTCCACCTGGTAGGCAATTACAGCGCCCTGTTCGTCGCGCAGCGGTTCGATCCTGGCGATGGAGAAGTTTCCACTGTGCAATTCCGGCAGCGCTTCCTGGAGCGCGGTGTGGATGTCATTTTGCAGCGCAAGTCTTGTCGGGGGCGCCAGGATTCGGGTATCGACGCGGTAGGTCTGCCGGTTGCCCTCTTTCGAGATCAACTCTATCTGCCCTGGTGCGGCAGGGCCTCCGCTTTCCGGCTTGTCGTGGAACCAAGCGCGCGGCGTGAGCAGCACGAACACCAGGATGAGGATCACGGCTACGTCGTACTGCCACGTGCCGCGTTCGTACGACCAGAAAAACGTCTTCGACAGGATTTGTCCCAGGCCAGCCATGTCAATCTGTGGGCACGCCATCGACGATGACGCCGTCGCGCATGTGCACGACGCGATCGAAATACGTAGTCGCTTCGGGATTGTGCGTGATCATTACGATGGTCTGACCAAGTTCCTTGTTTAGCTGCCGCAGCATCTGGAGCACCGCTTCCGAGTTTTTGGAGTCCAGGTTTCCCGTCGGTTCATCAGCCAGCAGAATCTTCGGTTCGTTGATGATAGCTCGCGCAATGGCCACGCGCTGCTGTTCCCCTCCCGAGAGTTCCGAGGGCTTGTGATGAAGCCGCCCCGACAGCCCGAGCATTTGCGTGACCACATCGAAGCGGTGCGGATCGAATCCATCTCCGTGGATGAATTGCGCAATGGCGATGTTGCCCTTGGCGGAGAGTGTGGGCAGCAAGTTAAACCGCTGAAACACGAAGCCTATCTTGTGGCGGCGCAATTTGGTGCGTGCTGCATCGCTGAGTTCCGTGAGGTCGTTGCCGTCAACGAGAACTTTTCCGCGCGACGCTTGCGCCAGGCCGCCGATCACGTAAAGCAGCGAAGACTTGCCGCACCCCGAGGGCCCCATCACGGCAACCGATTCCCCGGGCAGGACCTCGAAATTCACGCCGCGGAGAGCCGGCACCTCGACCTTCCCGGCGCGGTAGAGCTTCCATAAATTTTCGGTCCTGAGTATCGGCTCCACGCTCTTTTTTCCCTGGAAAAGCCCTTCGGCAGGTGCCGTTATTGTAGCTGCGAATGCCATTCGTGCCTAGCCATGCCGCGGTTCCTGCGGTCCTCTCTTTTTCTCTGTCCTCGCTGTGCTTCTGTCGTCCTTACTCTCCGTGTCAATCCTTTTCCTCTTTCAGTCGTACGAGAGAGCCTCAACGGCATCCTTCCGGCTGGCCATCCACGCCGGATAGCTGGCTCCAAAAAACGCGCCTACGAGGGCAATTCCCGCCGAGCGGAGAATCCAATCCGGCGTGATCAGGATCGTCAGTGTCGGGAACCTCCATAGAAATCCTGCGCGCACCAAATAGCTCAATCCGACGCCTACACCCACACCGAGCAGGCACAAGGCTCCGGATTCAGAGAGCAAAGCTTGGATGATGAACCAATGATTCGCGCCGAGGGACTTCAGCACGCCGATGTCGCGCGTGCGCTCGATCACCGTCGTGTACATGGTCAGGAAAATGACCAGCAGTCCAATGGAAATGGCCAGAAAGATCATGGCATTGATGAAGCCCTCAAGGCCCGGGATGTTCGTCGAGGTCATTAGGGACATTAAGTCTTTCAGCGGGCGGACGGTGTAGCCGGGCAAATCATGATGTATGTTTTCCATGAGGTCGTCCGTATGTTCGGGGCGAGTGCACTTAACGAAAAATATGGTGGCCTTTTCCCGGGCCCCGACCAATTCCTGCAGCGTGGCCAAAGGAACGAACAACCGCGAGCCTTTGCCGTGCTCGACAATCCCGGTGACGTGCCAATCGTGATCGAAAATGCGGTAGGTTTGTCCCAAAACAATCTTCTTGGCTTTTGCGGCAATGTCGTCCACGAGAATGTCATCGGAACCTTCCAAGTCGTGCCCCGCGAGAAAGACAAAGCCGTCGGAGACATCCCGAAAGCTTTCAGGATCGATCCCGTAGACTAGTTCCACACCCGAAGTGTTGAATTGTGTGAGGACGGGAGTTACCGCCCGCGCGTATTTCAACTCCTTTAGTTTGTCACCGATCTTAACCGGCATGGGGGCGCCACTAAATGCGAGCAGGTAAGAAGATGCTGGCGCTTGCACCATGATATCCGCGCCAATGCCTTCGATGCGTTTGGCCGTTTCGCTGAGCATCCCACTGGTCAGGCCGACAATAAGAATCACCAGCGCGACTTCCACGGCCACGCCCATGGCCCCGATCAGGGTGCGCATCGGGCGATGTAGCAAGTTTCGATAGATGAGTTCACCCATCATTGTTGCGGGCTCTCCGGGGAGTGCTGGTTCTCAGAGTGCGGATTCTCTGCGGGCGGCTTGCCATCCGAGGCCTCCCCGACGCGCACCAGTTCGGCGCCGGGCGGCTGCTCGAGTTTGAACCTGTCCGGGGGAATTTCTTCATTCACGGCGATCTTCACGGCTTGCATTTCGAGCTTGTAGTCGTCGTGCGGGCGTTCAATGCGGATCATCCGTGGAAAGGAGGTTACGAAGGCCGGCGTCAGCGTGGAACCCGATGCGTTGCTTTGTCCGGCTCCGGTATCCAAAGGTTGCCAGTCCGCGAAAGAAATATCCGAGACCAGTGCGCCTTTCGGTCCGAATGTCTCTATTCGCGCGACTTGAAGGTTCGCGCGATCAAACCAGATTTCGCGCAGCACTTCCAACTCATGGCCCCCGCGCAAAACGGTCAGCACGTAGTACCGCCCCTGCTCGTTGTTGAATTCCTTCAACGTCACGGCTTCTTCCTTGCGAATTTCGGGCCAAAGCAGCGCCTCCAGCAAATGCTGCGGCCGCAGGTTTTCGATTGGCTTCGCGCTGTTTTTCTCCACCGCCACCGCGCCGACTAGAAATTTGTTCTTGGTGGGAATCGAAACGCGGAAGGTTTCGCCATCGCTAGCCATGTCAAACACGGTCTTTCCAATGACCGGCGCCTGCCCGATCATACGGACATTTGCCGGGCGAGCCGCGAGCAGAAACGCCTTTACTTCATGATACTCATCGATGACGCCGCTGTACCTCGACCCAGCCGTGGGCTTCAGCTCCACCGTGGCACTCAACGTTTTTGTACTTCGTGCCATCGCGTTGTAAGTTCCGAGCAGCTCCTCCCGCGTGGCCTCTTTGGCGACCGGCCGCTGCTCGGGCGAGAGTTGTGTACGTCTGGTCACAACGCCGCCACCATGGCAGCCGCAGGAAATAGCCGCCAGTGTCGTCAAGAACAGGCATACCTGCGCACATCGCATCAGGAGTTTTGCTCCCTTACACATAAATGAAGCAATCTAACAACCACTTGGATGCCCGTCAATTAAAGCAGGGACTGGTGATTCATTTTGATTACCAGGCACGCAGGTGGATTTGGGGCCTCAATTTGGCCACGCAATGTGGACGTCAAAGCGCTGAACCGCCGGGCGCAACCGCCGAATAATTTCGCGGGGCCAGAGCGTCTCACTCAGAATCGTGACCCAACCATCTTCTAGCTCGCAGACAGCACAGAACGTGTAGCGCGTGTATGCCTGCTGGTAGGCATCCAAACCGCGCTTCGACAGTTCGCCCTCCAAACCCGCGTCGGGCGCTCCGGCTGTAGTGCCCGCGCGGATGCCAAAAGTCTCGCCTTCGAAACGCTCGAGAACTTGCCTCAACTCAGACGCGCTTGGCCAAGGAATGACGATGCAACGTTCCTCGGCTTCCCGCCAATCGATTTTGCGCATCTTGCAGAATTCGCGCACGTGATCGACGTGGCTGAAAAAGTCCACGACGTACGTCTCTTTCCCCGCCAATGCCGGAAAAATCTCCGACCAGATTTCCGCCGCTTCTTTGCCCCGCACCGGCTCGCGGTTTTCCGTCTCGAGGAGTTCGAGTCCAACGGCCTTCACGTCATTTCCGAGGTCGAGCGCCTGTGCATCCAGAGAGAAGGGCGGCAATTCCAGCGCCCCGCCTCCTAATGCCGGCGTCTCGGGCGTGCTCATTCCTCGTCCTCGATTTGGGGGAATTTCGCGACGAATTCGGGCGACTGTTTTCGCACGTCCAGCCAGTCAAAGAATGCATCCGGGGTTTCCAGCCAGATGCGGAACCAGTTGGCAATTTCCAGCTTTTCCGCACGCTTCTGCGGCTCGACCTTGTGATTGTGCGAGATCATTTCGGCGCGGCGCTTCCCCAGCCTCGCTACTTCCAGTACGCGCTCGACCGCCGCTTTCTCGCCGTGCGCGCGAAACTTTCTCATCAATTCGTCCAAGCGCATGATGCTGACCTCGGCATCTTCCAGCGTCTTGAAGTGCAGCAGGTCCTCGAATTCCTCCTCGTATTGCTCCTCGGCTTCTTCTTGCAGCGACAAGAGAACCTTGTGCCCTGCATCTTTCAAAACGTCGGCGATGTATTCCGTGGCGGTCTTGCCTGCTTCGCCGTGCTCCGCGAGCAGCCTGCGCCGCAACTGGTCGATCTCCGCGGGCGTCCACTTTTGGGCATTGATCTCGCGAGCCGTCTCCAAAATCAGCACCTTCTTGGTTTTCAGGTCCTGGCTCATTGCCCATTGCCCCGCTGCTGCTTGGCCTGCTGGTTTGCACCTGTCTTGGCTGGCTGTTTTGGTCCCGGTTTGTGTTGACCCTTTGCTCCCGGTTTAGCCAGTTGCTTTGCCCCCGCTTCAGCCTGGTGGTGTGCTGGCGGCTTAGCCTGGCGCTTCCGTGTGCTTGGCGGCGGAGGCGGTGGCGGCGGGGGATCGGCCGGAAGCCCCGCCAGCAGTCGCCTGTATTTCGTCACGTTCTTGTTATGCTCCGCAAGTGAGGAGCTAAAAAAGTGGCCGCCCTGCGTGTTCGCCACGAAGTACAAGAGATTTGTCTCCTCGGGATGCAGCGCCGCGCGCAGCGACGCTTCTCCCGGATTACCAATCGGGCCGGGAGGCAGGCCGCCGTGCTCGTACGTGTTGTAGGGCGAGTCGAAGCTCAAGTCTTTTCCCGTCAGCGTGCCTTTATACTGCCCCAGCCGCTCCATTCCGTAAATGACCGTTGGGTCACACTGCAGTCGCATTCCCTTTTGAAGGCGGTTTTCGAACACGCTGGCCACCATCGGGCGCTCATCGGGCTTGGGCGTTTCGCGTTCGACGAGCGAGGCGAGCGTCACAGCCTGGAAGCGGCTCGAGTGGTCCGCCGATCTGGTTTGCCCATTTGAATCGTAAGCTGCAATGCGCTTCCACTCATCCTTGAACTTATGAACCATTTGCGCAGTTAATTCGCTAGCGGCAGGATGACGGGGCAACTGATACGTCGCAGGAAAGAGAAAGCCTTCGAGTGTCTGCGCCTCCGGCGCGAAATCGCGAATCAGCGCCGGGTCACCCGCGGCGTAGATAAAATCCCCGGCACGCATGAACTTCCCTGTTTCCAGATCGTGGGCGATGTCAAAAATCGTTTCGCCTTCGCGCACGGTGAAGGGCTGCTGATAGACTTGCCCGTTGGCGAGCTTCCAGAAGACGTCCCGCCCTGTCAAGGCGTGATCGAAATAGTATTCACCGGCCTCGATAGTGCGCTTGGGATGCCGCCGGGCGTAAATCTCGAAGCCCAGGCGGTTGCGAATCACGCCATTTTTCTTGAGCAGGTAAGCCACGTAACGGAGCGAGACTCCATGGGGGATGTCCACAAAAACGCCGGGCGCGGCGAAGCCCTGGTATGGCTGCGTCATGCCGTACCACATCCACGCGCCGTAGCCGGCAGCGGCCAGCGCGATCAGGAGAAAAATGGTCAGAAGAAACTTCAATGCAGCTTCGCGCCTCCACTAGTTTCGAGTGTCAATCACCTTGTGATTGCTTGTTCCTGTCGTGCCAAGAACTCCTTCAAAATCACCGCCGCTGCGATGGCGTCGACGGCCGTTTTTGCAGGTGCCTTTCCATGTTTCCCGCCGCGCTCTTTGTCAGCGTTCAGAACTCTGCCCTGGGTTTCTTCGAGCAGGCGTTCCGCTTCCCAACTGGTGAGCCGCTCGTCGACTAGTTCCACCGGCACGCCAAGTTGTTTTCGAACGCGCCGCGCAAAACGCTCCGCTTCTTCCGCCATTTCACCGCGCGTGCCGTCGAGCCGAAGCGGCAATCCCACGATGATCTGCTTCACGGCATGTTCGCGCACGCGTTCGCGCAGCCGTCGCATGTCTTCATTGCGGTTCATGCGTTCCAGCACCCCCAGCGGCTGTGCCATTTTCGTGTCCGCATAGGCAATCGCCAATCCCATCCTTGTCCTCCCATAGTCAATGGCAAGGATCGCACCATGAGCTCTCCTAGCTTCGACAGAACCGGGCAAGTTTGCAATTGCCGTCACGAATTCAGTATAACGTGAACCGATAAGGCATCTTTCGAGAGATTCCTCGCGATGACCGACGTTGCATTACGTCAATGGCCAGTGGTATTCGGTCGGACTCCGATGCACCGCTTTAGCAGTCGCGTAGTCTGCGTCCTTGGTTTGGTCACCTTCGCGTTTTCTAGTGGGCAAGCTGGCTCGCAGGAGCTGCCCTGCACAACTCGCAGCATTCCGGTCTCCCTTCGCGACGGGCAGAATCTTCCTATTCAAGTTTCGGTTGCTGACCTCGAAGCAAGAATCCATGGGAAGCCGGTCAAGATTGTTTCCATCACTCCCGATCCGCGCCCGCATCGGCTTGTACTCATCCTGGACAACAGCGGCAGTATGGGCAGCATTGAGGGCAAACCGGGGCTATGGAATTTGGAATTGTCTCTTGCGCGACACTTCTTTGCGGTAAATCACCAAACATCGCAAATTGCCCTAGTGATTTTCAACGATCAGGTCAATGACGTGATTGGCTTTTCTATGGGAAATTCTGTGGTAGGAGACAAGCTACGGCAGATTACGGAGGACCGCGATTACCTCAAGACCCACATAAAAGGCAAAACGGCCCTTCGCGATGCCATTTTCCAAGGAATTCAGTTGATAGATCACCCTAGCTCTGCAGACGCCGTTTATGTCCTGACCGACGGAGAAGACAACGCCAGCCACAAGGGCGCTGCCGAAGTCAGTCGACGCCTTGCCGTAACCTCTGTGCGGGTTTTTGCAGTAATCCTTTACAAGCCTGTTGCCTATCGAAGCCGCACCCCCGAGGAGATGTCCGGTCCCGCCGAACTATTAGAGATTGCACAGAAGTCAGGAGGCGAAATCCTCAGTGCCGCCGAGCGGCGTGGTGACCAAGTCGCTCTCACAGCGGATCCTGAGGGGAAGTTGAAGACCGAGGAGACTCTGGCACGACTGTACCAAACCATTCTTCAAGATAGCCTTCTGGAGGTCGAACTGCCATTTTCGATTGCCAAGAATGAGCGTTGGGAACTAAAGCTCACAAATGCCGCTCGCCATCAATGGAAGAATGCGCAAATCACTTACCCAGGCAAGTTGATTAGCTGCACCTCGGAACTTTCCAGCCAAGGCCGACCCTAAGGTTTGCGGCCGCGGGCGCCGGACTGCCATGCGTCCCAATAGCCGAGCGCCTTCATTTGCTGGTCGACGCCCGTCTCTTTCATCTGCGCTTCGATTTCGGTGCGCGTGAGGCGTTTGCCCAGTGGCTCGGTGCGGTCGGCGATGCCCCAGGCGGTAAGCGCGGCGATCACTGTGTGGAGCTTCAGCTCGCGCATGTCGATCTTGTCGAGCGTGTCTGAAGCGGCGTGATAGTTTGGCAGGTAGTTGGCTTCTTCCTGATTGGCAACCAGCGTGGGCACACCTTCCAGGAAAAAATCGAAATTGTCCGTGCCGAAGGAAGAGTCGTAAGTGTGATGGTTGACACTCCAGGAATCGAGTGGTTTGAGGATCTCGCGCACGCCAGCATCGAGGTCGCGTCGTCCGCCGAGGGAATAGCCGGTGACCCGTCCGATGCCCGAATCGAAAGCGATCATCGCGCGAATCTTGTCGAGCTCCGCGCGGTGGGATTTGACGTATTCGAATGAGCCGATGGTGCCTTGCTCTTCGCCGCTGAACAGCACAAAACGAATCGTGCGCCGCGGTAGCAACCCGGTTGCTTTGATAGCCCGCGCCGCTTCGATGACCAGGGCGGCATTGCAGCCGTCGTCGAGCGCCCCGGTGCCGAGTTCCCAGGAATCAAGATGCGCTCCTAGGATGACCGCTTCATCGGGCTTCTCGTAGCCGCGAATCTCGCCGACGACATTTTGCTGTTCGACGGGTCCGCCGATTTTGTTGGGCATTTGCAAGTACACGAGCGTTGTCTTTGGGTATGCAGCGACGATGCGGGCAAGGCGCATGGCGTCTTCCCTGGCCACGACCGCTTGGGGAATCTTATCGATTTCGCCGTTCAGCGAATTGGTGTGGCGGTAGAGCAGCAACCTCTCCCGCGCGCCCATCCAAAGAATGGCTTTGGCTCCGCCCGCTACAGCGCGGTTAATGATGTCGGGCGGGCGTAAGTATTCGTTGAAAAGATCGGCCCACGTTGATCCGATATCGCTGTGAACGAGAAGAACTCTGCCCTTGATTTGGCCAGCGCTTGCAAATTCCTGTTCGCTCCCATAACCCACGTCCACAAGCAGGAGCGCGTTTGCTGTTTCGATGGGCGGACTCCATCCCACGGACACCGCGCGCACTGAGACGAATCGGACGCTTCCTTGCGGAGGGGCAGAAAGCTCGTAAGGACCGCTTACGAAAATCTTCGTGTCTCCTTCGCTCCAGGTGACCGGCAGCGTGTACTTCTCGGTGTGGACGTCGATGCCGGCGGCGCGGAAGGCGGCCACGCCCCATTCTACGGCTTTGGCCATCTCCGGAGAGCCGGTGACGCGGCCACCAATTTCATCCGTAAGGCGGCGCAGGTTTTCTTCCATCGGCGAAGGTCCCATGACAATCGGCAGCAGTTTCGCGGCAACTTGCGCGCAGCTTGAAGCGTCCGTAGTAGAACAGCCGGCTGATGCGGGATTTTGCGGCTGGGAGAGCGGATTCTTATTGGCAGGAGGGAGTTGGGCAGTAGCGGGGCGAAAAGAGACAACGAAGAAAAGAAGCAATGAGGTAAAGAGAAACCGACTGTGCCGCATGAGATCGCGCTCCAGAATGAGGTAGCTTCGCCACCATGAAGGGGACTAAGCAAATCGCGGGCGGATTATACCGCAGGCGGGCGGCCTCGGAAGGCCGACCTACAAGGGCGCCCGGAGGCGGGGATTCGCGAGGCAGTCGGCGACACGCGCGACTTGGACCATTTCGGCGACATCGTGGACGCGAACGATGTGCGCGCCGTTGAGAATCGAAGCAGTAACCGCTGCCGCGGTGCCCCAGATGCGGTCCTCAGGCGGAGCTGCCTTGCCGTCGCGAGCCAATGTGGCGCCAAGAAAGCCCTTGCGAGACGTTCCGACAAGCAGCGGATAGCCAAGCTTTGCTAGCAGCGGCAGCTTTTCGAGCAACTCGTAGTTTTGGGCAAAACTTTTGCCGAAGCCGATGCCGGGATCGAGGACGATCTGAGATTTTACGACGCCTGCTCTGTGCGCGATGGAAATGGATTTGCGCAACCCTTGCGTCACGTCCCTTATTACGTCGCGCGCGAATCCCGCTTTTTGCATGGTGCGCGGCTCGCCGCGCATGTGCATAAGGATGAGCGGCACGCTGCGGCTCGCAGCGAGCTTCGCGAGACGCGGATCGTTCCTCAGGCCGGAAATGTCGTTGATGATTTCGGCCCCGGCATCGAGCGCGGCTTCTGCGACTTCAAGTTTTTGCGTGTCGATGGAGATGGAGATTTTCAGCACGCCGCGAAGGCCTTGCAAGACGGGAAGGACGCGGGCCAGTTCTTCCTTCGCGGAAATGCCGGAAGAACCGGGGCGCGTGGACTCGCCGCCGATATCGAGCAAGTCGGCACCCGCTGATTCCATGGTCAGCGCATGCTCAATGGCGCTAGCGGTATCAAGAAATTTCCTGCCGTCGGAAAAACTGTCCGGCGTGACATTGAGGACGCCCATGACGAGCGTCCGTTCTCCGAGCACCAGCGTGCGCGAAGGCAGTTTCAGCTGGAATGTTTTCCGTCCTGGCCACATATTCGCAGCAGCAGTGTAGCGCACGCGCCGCGCGTCTGCTCAAAACGAGAACCGCTCTGAGAATATCCAGCGATGGTTGTAGGTATGGAACCGCGTGGCCGCAATCTGCATTCCTGCTGCCGTGGAGAAGTGGAGTCTTCCTCCAACGCGTACGCGTCCAAATCCGAGTCCGGGCGTTAGAAAAATCTGCTTGTTACCGGCGTGTGGCCCTGTCTTGTAGAAAGTCGAGTTGACTTCCAATTCGGGCCAAAGCTTCCACGCCGATTGATACTGGAAGGCAGTATTCCACTGGAGTTGGCGGCCGAGCTTTGCGGTGCTGCCTGCGGGCAAATTGGCGCCGAGCGTGGACTGTACATCGAATCTTCGCCAGCCGTTCCCAAAGGCCAGCGCTGGCGTAAGGATTGCGTCGCCGACTCCGTAGCGGCGCGAACCCGTGGGAACCGTCGCCCCGAGTATGAGGGTAAGAAGATAATTGCCTTCTCCGCGCTCTGCGGAGGCAAGCCTGACTTTCAACATTAACGGCAAATCGCCAAATCCACCGGGAGGACCGTTAGAAGAGACCAGCGTGTAGGTTGGCACCCCGAGCAAGAGCTGCGTTCTGGGGCTAGTGATGAACTCAAGTCCTTTGCCGCCGCCGAACTGGTAGGTTCTATTCCCGTTCGGCGAGGGTTGGTCAAAAATATCAAAGCGGAATTCCTGTTTGAGGCGGCCGGACATCGTGGCCAAAGGGGAAAGCCAGCCCGGCTGGGTCGCTTGTGCTTGGTCGGCCATGTGAAGCCAGGAATGGAACAAGCCGCGCTTCCTCTTCTCCTCAGTCTGCGGCGCATTCTGGGTCGGCGCTCCGCTGTGAGAAACAGCATCGTCCTGGCAGGTTCTTGGGGCCGCAGTCCGATTGGAGGAGCATTGCGGCTTTTCCGTGGACCGGTCCCCTGCGCGCACGGTCATTGCAAGTAGCATGGCGGCAACATAAGTCAAAGCGACGATTCTTGACGTTACACCCACATCGATTTCTCCCGAAAGTGATCTGCAACAAATGAAAACGGCCGCTGCCAAGGCAAAACTGGCAGCGGCCGTTTCTGACGAAGCTAGAATTTCTTATCCTATGACGTCAGCCTCCACGCGCCAGGACGCACAGCAACAGCGACACAAGGACCTACAGTTCATCGGCGGGTGAAAATGGCGTGTCAAGCTCAAGGAAGTACCTTGGCATCGAAACTGCGAAAACACAGAATACGAAGGGACTACTCGCACGTCAAATCGAAGAGTCAAATTCGATGAATCGGAAAAGTGAAGAACCCTTTTCCTAACTAGTCGAGGTCGAAATCGCGGATAGGCTTTCCGGCCGGGGCGTCCTTGGCTTTCTTCATGGCCTCTTCGAACTTCTTCGCAAGAATGTCTTCCTTGTGAGTTTCTTGGAAAAAGGAATCCGCGAATTTGTCTTCGCGCTGGCGTTTTTGCTCGGCGAGGATATCGTGAGCTTTTTCGAGGTCGATGTTAGGGCCAGCCTTTGGCGGAGCCTCGTGCGAAAGCACTGCCCCAAAGACGGGATCAACCACAAGCTTCGCCTTGCAGCACGGGCAAGTCACATTCAGATTTTCGCCGCTTTGGTTTCCCATGCCCATATTTTACGCCTTTCTGGCAAAAGGAGTTAAGGGGTCAATCCGCAAGAGCTGGGTGACGGCGATCAAATGAATAAGGCGATGCTGCGTGTTAATTTGTCGGCTGAGGTACAACCGGGACAGACATGGGAACCGAGGCGTCTGTAGGAAGCATCAAGACAAACGTGCAGTTGGTAGAATAGGTTGAACAGCTCAGGATTCCTTTGCGGATCACGCGCGCAGGAGTTTCATCCGGAAAGGACTGAGGAAACTTCGTAGCGGTCAGCGCGGCAACAGCACCGCGCAGCTCCTTGGCACCGGAAAGGAAAACAGCTTCGTTCCTTTTGTTGCCATTCGTAACGGAGATCAGAAATGTTGCGTTGACGAAATCCGAATGAAGCTTGGTGCGGAAGGTAACCTTCAAATCGCGCATGTCTGCGAGGGCGACCGCGCCATCGACAGAATGAGCTCTTCCAGTGCCTGAAGAGCCCGCCCCCTTCACCAAAAAAGGACGAAGCCGCGTCATTTCTTCGGAAAGCTTTTCGCGAGTTGCCTTGTCTGGAGGCACATAGGAGGAAAGAGCCATGTTGCAAATGGCCGCAGCTTTCTCTTTCTGGCCAAGCTTTTCATAGGCTTCAACGAGGTGTTCGCCGATGACTCCACTCTGAACGATCTCCCACGCCGCCCGTAGATATTTCTCGGAGCCAGGTAAGTCGCCGACGCGGAATTTGACCCAGCCCAGCGTATCCCAATTTGCGGCGAGTTGCAGCATAAGCGGAAAATCAAAAGGTCGAGTCTCGTCCGGGGAGATTTGCGTGGTCTTTCCAGAAAGAGCCGAGACTGCACGCTTGGAGTAATCTTGCGCCTCGGAGAGGTGAACGTTGGCTTCGGCCAGTGCATAGGCAACTTGGTTGAGTTCGTTGGGTTCGGCGTCATCGCCAAGGCCCTGCTTGAATTCTGACATAGCCTTCTCAACGTCGGGGATTCGCAGATATGCGTTACCCAAGGCGAAATGGAGATGGGCTGGGACATCCGGGTGGGCGTCCAAGGCTTTTCTCAAAAGAGCGACCGCGTCGGGAGCGCGCCCAGCCGCACAATAAAGGCTGGTCAAACGAATGAGGATGGCTTCATTGCCAAAGTCAGTCTCTAGGGCTTGCTCAAGCTGCGTAATGGAGCCAGAAGGTTTATCCCATAGCATAGCTGGACCGGGTCGCATCAATCCCAGAGTTGCCATGATGCTGGAAGCATTTCCGCTCAACACCGGTATGTAGATGCGCTCCGCGTCTTCAATCGTCTTGGCTAAGCTGCTGAACTTGGAACGATCTGCGCCTGGAACTTCATTCAAGAAGGTCTTGAAATGGAGCGTACCATGCAAGAGCTGAGGTTCCACACCGTAGGCGGCGGAGAATTCAGCGAACGCGTATTTGCGCTCCACCTTTCCTGGAACGGCCGCCGTGTAGCCTTTTGGGAGCTTAACTTTGGTTTCGTACGTGACTTCCTGCGGAGAACCGAGCGGAAGGGGATCCTTCGAGATCTTTTGTTCCTCATTCAGTTCTTGGATGAAAATTGGGGGAGCGGGCAGAAGAATGCGGCCGTTCTTCCATTCTGGGAAGTCCGTGCGTTTGTAACTGAAAGCAATCCAGAAAGGCTGTGCCGTATCCTCAGGCTGCTCTACAAAAACATCACTCACCGTGCCACCAAAACCCAACCCAGCGACAATCTTCTGAGTCAGTTCCTGCCAGTTATTCTGAGGAGTAGCGCGGTAGGCAAGGCGAAGGCCAATTTCGCCGTCCCCACGCTCCTCCATCCTCATTTTGGCCTCGAGCGTGCCCTTTTCATCGATAGACCCATCGATTCGGAAGACTTCGTAGTTGGAGCCAAGGGGATCGGCGGGAGTGCCAGCAAGTCGGGAACGGCCCGCCGGCAGCGTGACCAGCGCCTGGCGATCGCGCAGGTTGCGAAGCAGGAGGCCAAAGGGAGCGACTTCGGGCGTGGTATCCAGAAATAAAAAAGCCTCTCCTTGGGGAATAGCAGTGATCACGTGGTCGAAAAGGCTGGGAGATGGAAACGAGGAATCAATGCGGTGGCTCGAGCTGATGAGGACAGGATGCGCCGTAATGTTAACGGCCTGCAGAAGGGCGGCAAAGAGTGTGTGCTTGTCTTTGCAGTCTCCGTAGCGGTTTACAAGCACGTCTGTCGCGGAGTGCGGCGTGTAGCGGCTGACGCCAAGATCAATCCCGATATACCGAAAGCGCGAGGAAACAAAGTCGTAGAGGGCATGAATCTTCTCCTCGTCGGTTGACTTGCCCTTTGTAAGTTCTTCTGCTTTAGATCGAATTTCTGGCGTAGCAGTGGATTTCGATTGTGCTAAACCGCTGAACCAATCGCCGACTTCCTTCCAAGTAGAAAAGGAGGAGATTTGAATATCTGGAGGTGAAATCCCTTTGTAGTCTTTCTCCCAAGCGGGGATTTTGGATTCTTCGCGTTTCTTGAGATTTGCGTTTTCAAAGCTGTATACGCGACGGGCGCCATCCTCGCGTACGGCGGGCTGAGGATCAGAACTGCGAAGTTTGACGGGGAGATCGCGCGGGACATCGATTTCCAAAATCTCTTTGAGGCAGACCCCTTCACGGAAAAAGTTGTGATCGAGCCAGAAATGACCCGCCGCAATCGGGTCATGGACAGTCCACCGAAGATGAAGTTCCAACTTGTCCCCGGCAGAGAGTGACTTAATGGCGATGTGCTTCTCCCGCTGGTCCGTGTACATGGGAGCTTCACGGCTGACTGCGGAATCCAATTCTTGAATGTCCGAGGCGGGAGTTTCGACCACACTCCCGTCCGGCTTGCGCACTCGTGCGTAGTTGACCTCGAGCGACTCGAAGCTGGAAGCAAAAGGATAGGTCAGCAGGCCAAATTCGCGAACGGCTGACTCAGACTTGATACGCACACGGGCCACAAAGTCGCGATAGCCCTTGCCGTCAGCCTCGAAAACGATCTTGTTCTGAATCAGCTCAAATACGTATGGTTCTTTGTCGTCGTTGTCATTAGCGGGTGGCTTAGCAGAATTGGGAGAATGGGGAGTTGGGGCTGGTGGTGATTGCTGGCCCGCCGCCAAGCCAACCCATAGGAAGAAAACCGTGACGCAAAGCGCGAGGGGAGACAGGCGCATTCAGAGCTCTCTCGGGTCAGAAGTCTGCGGTTATCATAACCCGAAAGAGCAATTCCAACGATGTGAATTGAAAGACAAATGAATTGCCCGCGGTCGATGGAATCAGGCTTTGGCGGGGTTTTCGCCGCGGGTGAAGCCGGGCGCGGGCCGCAATTCCGGACGCACCACTTTGGGATCCGTGCTGGGGGCGGGCGGAGCTTGCGGAGGCGGTGTGCGCGGCTTTTCGGGAAGCGGCTTGCCTTCCATCAACAGCTTCACTTCCGAAGCGTCAATGACTTCGCGTTCGAGCAGGGCCTGCGCGATT
>CAZGBQ010000046.1:0-25306 GCA_964524045.1 uncultured Acidobacteriaceae bacterium | reverse complement strand
GAGCGTGCCTCTTGCTTTATCCGCAGGACGGATTAAATCCTTTGCGTTAGGCAGCAGATAAAGTCTATGGCAACAACGAAAGATGAAGCGGTTGCACTTCTGAAAGGTCCTTATGGTCGCGAAATTGCCAACGTAGCCACCAATTACACATCGGTTTTGTATTGGGGCTCTCTTGATCCACGCCAAGGTGATACACACATAAACAACGGTTCAGTCTTTTTTCTAGACTGTGGCGAAGGAGTGTTTGCTGTAACTGCGGACCATGTCTATGAAGCCTACCTGAAACGGAAGCAACAAGAGCCAAAGGTTATTTGTCAGATTGGCAACATCCCATTCGCGCCGGAGAGCCGGTTGATTGACCGTGATTCCAGCCTAGACGTAGCAACCTTTCACATTGACGAGCGTGAAATCGCGAAAGATGGAAAAGTAGCTCATAAACCTAGCCCAAATGCTTGGCCACCGAAGCCGCCTGATCTCGGCAAAGGAGTCTTCTTCGCAGGTTTTCCCCGAGTGTATTGGAACCAAAATGGACCTCGAACATTTGAATGGGGTTCTTATTTTGGAGTTACTACTGCAACAAGTGTGACTGATCTGTATATTGCTTGTCAATTTGATCGTCAGGAAATGGTTGACATGTTTGGAACTGGACTACCGCCCGAGAATCAGTGGCTTGGCGGGCTTAGTGGAGCACAGCTGTGGACCTTGGTCCAGACCGATATCTTTTCGTGGCGACTTGGGGGGATAATCTATCAATACAGCAGTGAGTTCGAGATTCTTTACGCGCGCCGGTCAGACTGTATCAACCCTGATGGGCACCTGCGTCGCTGAGGAGTTGTGAAATAGATCTCTACTGCCCAACATCACGCTGCACCGCATCGCCGCCCGCTTGCGGATTGGAATGAAGCCGAAACTTGCGGTCGGGCCGCTCGCGGTACGCTTGGGCGTTAGCCCTCGTAGATATATGGATACTCAAGAACTGATCGCCCACATTCACCGTCTTCTAAAAAAAGCTGTACCAAATGACAGCATCGTTGGAGCCCACGCCGAAGCTTGTGAGTTTCTCCGCGTGTACGCAGGACCGAAAAGTGAATTTCTGCAAACCTTAAAGAACCTTAATCCTCGCAATTTCTCAGAAGAATATGCTGCTCAGATGGTTCGCTCAGTCTTAAAGGCTTATCTCTCACATGTTGAAGCCGGGCTGCACCAACAACTCTCGCCAGAGCGGAGAGCACAAATTGACGTAGTCTCTGATTTTTTAGAACAGGCACAACGTCTTCTGGATACCAAAGATATTCATCCTGCAGCTCCGATTGTTTTGATTGGGGCTGCGCTTGAGGAATTCCTCCGCAACTGGATCGAGGCGGAGGAACTGAGCATTGGAAATCAAAAACCAGGTCTTGATGCTTATGCCAAGACACTTCGAGACCGGGATCTGATTACAAAGCAAGACGTGAAAGATCTAACTTCCTGGGCTGGCTTACGTAATCATGCTGCCCATGGGGAATGGGGGGAAGTAAACGATAAAACCCGTGCATCGTTAATGCTGGAAGGTATTAACCTCTTTATGCGTAAATACACTGCCGGGTCTAACTAATGCCGTGCTCGTGACCGCCGCCCGCTTGCGGTTTAGAACGAGCGTGAAAGGACACAGTTGGGCTACGGCGGCTGAGGCGCGGCGTTCGGCTTTGAAAGAAAAGCAAATCCGAGTTAAGGACTGTGAGACAAAACCTAAAAACGAAGGTCGAAGAGCCTGTCATTGCGAGGAGTCGCAGACGACGAAGCAATCTCGCAAGTGCCGAAATAACTGGGCCAAGATTGCTTCGCTGCGCTCGCAATGACCCCCTGCCCTTACGCCCAGTGTTGGAGTTTTGTCCCATAGTCCTAAGCCACTGGGAGTCGCCATGAAAAAGATCATCCTGCCCATCGCAATCGCTGCTTGTGCGCTCGCCGCGCAATTCGCGCCGACCGCTCCACCTGCCGACGTAAAAGAAATCATGTCCAAACCCTTCCCGGACATTCCCGGCAAAGAAGGTCTCGTACTTACGGTCACCTACCCGTCTGGCGGCGCTGACGAAATCCATCGACACGATGCGCACGCCTTCGTCTACGTGCTCGAGGGTTCGATTGTGATGCAGTTGCAGGGTGCCGAGCCTGTCACGCTCAAAGCCGGCGAAGGATTCTATGAAGGCCCGAATGACGTTCACGTCGTCGGCCGCAACGCGAGCGACAGCAAGCCTGCGAAGTTCGTCGTGTTCCTGGTGAAAAAACAGGGTGTTCCGGCAGTGCTTCCGGCCAAGTAACGCAAGTAGCCTTTTTGAGCGCCCGCTATGGGCAACACAGGAGATTCAAACATGAAAATCGTAGTGATCGGCGGAAGCGGACTCATTGGGAAAAAGGTCGTGATGAACCTTCGTCAGCATGGCCATGAGGTGGTGGCGGCATCACCCTCATCGGGTGTCAACACCGTCACTGGCGAGGGACTGGCGCAAGCACTCGCCAGCGCTCAGGTGGTCGTTGACGTGGCGAATTCGCCTTCGTGGGAGGACAACGCAGTCCTGGCGTTTTTCGAGACATCCGGTCGCAACCTCCTTGCCGCGGAAGCTGCCGCGGGCGTTGGCCATCATGTGGCGTTGTCGGTCGTCGGCACCGACCGCCTGCTCGCGAGTGGTTACTTCCGCGCGAAGATGGCCCAGGAAAAACTAATCAAGGCTTCGCCGATTCCTTACACGATCGTGCGTGCTACGCAGTTCTTCGAGTTCGTGGCTGGCATCGCCCAATCGGCGACTGAAGGGCAGACGGTTCGAGTTCCACCGGTTCTGATGCAGCCCATTGTGTCGGAGGACGTCGCTGCCGTCATGGCCGATGTGGCCCTCGCTGAGCCGTTGAACGGCGCGTTCGATCTGGCCGGTCCCGAATCGATTCGGCAAGACGACCTCGTGCGGCAATTCCTGAACGCAACCAGGGACGCACGGACGGTAATCACCGATCCCAAGGCGCTCTACTTCGGCGTCATGGTGAACGATCAAAGCCTCACCCCAGGCGATCACCCGCGCTTAGGCCCGACACGTTTCGAGGACTGGCTCAGACGCTCCATACGTCAGGGGTGAGCCACACGACAGGGGGCAGTGACGCCTAACCATGCGATAGAGCTGACCTGCGCGCTCTCGCTCGCGGCAGCTCATCTTGGTTTCGGTCGGCAGCGCAATGGGTCTTTCGCGCATCTGCAATGGCGTTGGGGCCTTCCTCGGCATGGACAGGAAAAGATGGATCGATGACCAACCCGCTTGTCTTGATTATCGGAGCCGGGCCCACGGGCCTTGCACTCGCGCTCTGGTTGACCCGGCTCGGCATCACAGTGCGGATCATCGACAAGACCGCTGAGCCAGGCACTACGTCCCGCGCCTTAGCCGTGCAGGCTCGCACGTTGGAGTTCTACCGCCAAGTCGGCATTGCCGACGCGGTCATCGCGGGTGGCGTGAAGATCGCGAACCTCAACTTCTGGGTGAAGGGGGCCAAAGCCGCACGCGTGCCGTTACAGCGCATCGGAGAAGGGTTCAGCCCCTACTCCTTTGCGCTGGTCTTTCCGCAGGATGCCCACGAGAGATTACTGATCGAGCAACTGGACGCCTTGGGGGTGAAGGTGGAGCGTCAGACCGAGTTGCTCCGCTTCGAGCAACACGACGCTGGGGTGCGGGCGACGCTCAGGCGACCGGACAGTGCCGAAGAAGTCTGCGAAGCCGCCTATCTAGCAGGGTGCGACGGCGCTTCATCGACCGTTCGAGATGCGCTTGCCATTGGCTTTCCTGGTGGAACCTATACGGGACTGTTCTATGTCGCTGATGTCGAGGCAACGGGGCTAGCGACTGACGATGAACTGTACGTTGATCTCGACGAGGCTGACTTTCTGCTCGTCTTTCCCCTGAAGGGCAAGGGCCACCTACGCTTGGTCGGAGTCGTGCGCGAGCAACCAGGTCGCGAACACGGCGAGCTGACCTTTGACGATGTGAAGGGACGCCCGATCACAAATCTCAACCTCAGCATTGGGGCGGTGCACTGGTTCTCGACCTATCGGGTGCATCACCGTGTCGCGCACTGTTTCCGCAAGGGACGCGCGTTCCTACTCGGCGATGCCGCGCATGTCCATAGCCCGGTCGGTGGTCAAGGGATGAACACCGGCATCGGCGACGCGGTGAACTTGGCGTGGAAGCTCGCTGCCGTGCTGACTGAAGGTGCTGCAGATACTCTCCTCGCCACCTATGAGCCGGAGCGGATTGCCTTTGCGCGGCGGTTGGTCGCCACTACCGATCGCGTGTTCACTGTGGTGACGAAGCGGAACCTTGTCGCCCGGATTATCCGCACCCGGCTCGTTCCGCTGCTCGTGCCTATGCTCTTGCGGCTACCCCCGGTGCGTAATTTTCTGTTCCGCACCGTCTCGCAGATCGGCGTCAACTTTCGCCACAACCCCCTGAGTGTGGGCGCGGCTGGGGCCATTCGGGGTGGGGATCGGCTGCCGTGGGTCGAGACAGGACCGGGTCAAGACAACTTCGCTCCGCTCGCTTCGCTGCAATGGCAGGTTCATGTGTATGGAGAACCGCAACGCGGCGTGGCCGAAGCCTGCGCCGAACTTCAGCTTCCGCTCCACCGCTTCGCGTGGCAGCCAGGAATGCAGCGAGCCGGTTTCAAGAGCGCGGCTCTCTATCTCATCCGGCCAGACGGCTACGTCGCTCTGGCCGATCCTCACGCCGACCCTGAGCGGTTGCGTCAATATTTCGGTGAACACAGCGGCCGGCATGGCGACCAAGTTCGTCGTACCGGAAAACCGATAGACGAAGTAAAGACAGGCCTAACCAATCGCTGTCCCTGACCGGGGCCGCTAAGCCGGCCCCGGCAGGTGAGCTTGTGCGTTACGCCGCACACAAGGTTGAGCGCCGGCAAGCGAGGAAGAGGTCCGTGAACCACATGCGCATCATCGTCACGCACTACGGCGGGCCCGAGGCACTTCAGGTGCTTGAAGAAGTGTGCCCCGAGCCGAAGGATGGTGAAGTGCGGGTGAAAGTGCTGGCTGCAGGGGTCTCCTTGCCCGACTTGATGATGCGCGAGGGCATTCATCCCGAGACGCCCCGGCTGCCCTTCACGCCGGGGTGGGATCTGATCGGCGTGGTGGACCGGCTCGGCGACGGCGTCTCTGGAATCGAACCAGGTCAGAGAGTTGCGGCGCTGCCGATCAACGGTGCGTACGCAGAGTTCGTCTGTCTGCCGCAACGTGAACTGATTCCGGCGCCATCTGGGTTAGACGCCGCCGAGGCGGTCAGCCTCGTGTTGAATTACGTCACGGCGTACCAGATGCTGCATCGTTCCGCCAAGGTCAGACCGGGCCAGCGCGTGTTGATTCACGGCGCGGCAGGCGGGGTTGGCTCGGCACTATTGCAGCTTGGGCGCCTCGCCGGGCTGGAGATGTACGGTACTTGTTCAGCGCGAGGGGCGTCGGCCGTTTCCGACCTGGGCGGTATCCCGATTGATTATCAGTATCAGGACTTCGTGGAAGAAATTCACCGCCTCACAAGTGAGGGCGTAGACGTCGTCTTTGATGGCCTCGGTGGCGCCCACATGGCGGTCCCGCAAGGCGCTCCGTCCTGGTGGAAAGGTCGTGGCCTATGGCCTCACTGCCTCGCTTCGTGGGGGGCGATTGGCTTCAGGGCGTCCAGGTCGTCGTCATCGCTTTCGTGGCATCGCCATCTTCGGGGTGTATATCGCTGGCGGCTGGCTTCTGCCGGGCCGGAAACGGGTAGTCCCCTACAGCATTCAGTGGCTGAAGCGGCTGAGACCGGCATGGTTTCGACAGGATGTGATCGCCCTGTTCGACCTTCTTCAACAGCAGAAGATCAAGCCACTCATCGCGCAGCGATTTCCTCTTGCCGAGGCGAGACACGCGCACGAGTTGCTCGGAAAGGGAGGCGTGACAGGCAAGATCGTGCTCGTGTGCAACGGGTCACCGCTTGAGTCAGGAGCGGCGTAATAACGGCAGGCAGCAGACAGCACTTCGCGTCGCCGCTGATGCCAAGCGCTTGGCGGCTGCGTGTGACATTGCTTTCCATGTGACACTCATCGTGAAAATATAGATTGTGAATGCCTTCACGTCGAACGGATACCTATCTCATGAAAAACCAAGAATCAGTTGTTGTTTTTGACCAAGAGCGCGCTTCTTCCTATGATCAGAGGTTCGCTAAGTTGGCTCCCATGCGCAACGCACTACATTTTCTCATTCGCATGGTGCTCTCTGAACTTCCTGCTGATGCACGAATTCTCTGCGTCGGCGTAGGCACCGGCGCGGAATTGATTGACCTCGCCCAAACATTCCCGCAGTGGCAGTTCACCGCAGTAGAGCCCGCGGCGCCAATGCTGGAGATCTGCCGCCAGCGCGCTGACGAGTGCGGTATCGCATCACGTTGCATTTTCCATGAAGGGTATCTTGATTCACTTCCCGCAATGGACTCTTTCGATGCCGCAACTTGCCTTTTGGTTTCTCATTTCTTTATGCAGCAAGAGCAACGGCGCAACTTTTTCTGTCAAATTGCCGCACGACTGCGCCCGAATGGATATTTGGTGAGTGCTGATTTAGTTGCCGATTTGTCTAGCCCAGAATATCACAGTCTTCTTGAAGTCTGGCTGAGGACGCTGAGATATTCTGAGGTTCCTGCTGAGGAAGTGAAAACGTTTCGCGCCTCGTATGGCCGGGATGTCGCCCTTCTCCCCCCGCAGGACGTGGCATCCATCCTTACCTCAAGCGGCTTTGACACGCCGGTATTATTTCTCCAGACTCTTCTCATTCATGCTTGGTATTCTCAGCGAACTGCTTAAGTGAGAAGGAACCAACAGCCGCTGAACAAGGCACGCCACCGCATCGCGGTCCGCGAGCGGATTCTGCTGAACCTGAAGAGATGCAATGGAGCGGCAGCCCAAGACAGCGGGCATCAGGTGTCAATAGAAGGACAACCCCTATGGCTAAGATCAATGAAGCAATGAAGCGGGTGGTTGGGGAACAACGTTTAGGTTTCATGGCGACGGTCTGTGAGGATGGAACGCCAAACCTCTCGCCAAAAGGCTTGACCTTTGTCCTCGACGACGACCATCTGGTGATTGGAGAAGTACGGTCGCCCGGCACCATTGCCAACCTCACCATGCGGCCGACCGCTGAAATCAATGTCGTGGATCCCATCGCGAGAAAGGGATTTCGTTTCAAGGGCCACTGCCGCATTTACTCAGAAGGCGCGCAGTTCGAGGAGTTGGTTGCCTTTCTGCGGGCACAAGGGGCTAAGAGCCGTCTCAGGTCGGTGATCGTCATGACGGTCGAACGAGCACAGCCGCTCATCTCCCCCGCTTATGACTTTGGGATGACAGAACACGAAGTGCGGAAACGGCAGATGGAGCGTCTTCACGAGCTGAACAAAGACCTTGCCAATGACGCTTAACCTGGAGCCACCATGCCCTTACTTCCCTTTGTACCCGGGGTTCGTGGGATGTTCGAGCCAATCGCGGCGCTTCTCGTAAGGCAGATTGATATATGTCTGCATGGCCAATAACCCGTCGTCAGAAAGCATCGTCTCCAAAAAGTCGGCGCTTTCGATATCGAGCCCCGCAGCCAGATGCGTGTCGCTGCCGGTGTAGACGGCGTGCTTCGCCTTGGCGACGGCGATTGGTGGAAAGTTGGCGACTTCGTGTCCAATCTCCTTGGCGCGGACCAAGGCATTATCAGCTAATTCGTGCACCAGCCCCAACGCTAACGCTTCTTCGGGACGCACCACCCGTGAGCGCAGCACGAATTCGATGGCGCGCCCGGCGCCGATCAATCGCGACAAGCGCTGCGTGCCGCTGCCGCCGGGCAGAATCCCTAATTTCACTTCTGGCAAGCCGATACGATGATCGCCCCGCTGCGCAATACGAATGTCGCACGACAAGCTCAACTCGAAGCCGCCGCCCATCGTGTCTCCATTCATCGCTACAATCACCGGCTTGGGCAGATCACGGAGCCGCTTGAGCATCTCGTGGTAATTAGCGGTCAGCGAAGTGCTGGCCGCGCGCATAGCCTCACGGTTGCTCGCCGCTGCGACCAACTCTTCTACGCTGTAGTGGGTAATAAATTTACCATCCATCCCGCCGGTGAGCACAACGGCGCGGACTGACGGGTTGCGCCACGCTTCAATCAACTTCCACAGTTCCTTCGACCCCTCCGCGCAAAAATAGTTCATCGGTGGATTCGTGTATGTCGCCACGACCACACCATCGGTGATTTCCGTCGTCCACAGGCTCATTTGTTTTCTCCTTTACTCTTGCTCCAGCAACTCTTGCACGGCGGCGGTAAATTCTGGATCATCGCCGTCTACTGTCGGACGGCCTTGCAGCCCGAATTGTATTTCGTCAAGTTGTTGCCGCCACGTCTGTAACATCTGCGGATCGATTAATACGCGTGAGGTGTAGTGCGACTCGCAATCTTCGCTGAGAAAAATCACGGGCAGAGATTCTTGCCGGACAAGTTTTCGCAAAAGTTCCGCTTCGGAGTTCACACGAGGATTCAAATAAAAAGAGCCGCCTTTGGAGCCGCCAAAATTGGGGCGGAGTTGATAAGAGAGCAGAGTCACCCACACATCATGGGGGCTACGCCACGAGGCCAAATCCAACGTTAACGGCGGTTGCACGCCTAAAAACCAGTCCAGCATTTCGACGCGCACCACCAGGACCAGCTCATCCGTACCCTCTCGGTCAATAAAACGCGCGGAATACAAGGGTTCTTCCCGCAGCAGCATCCAGCTTTCTTTATTGATGGAAATACCTGTTGGCTGCATAATCACCTCTCTTCCTGGTTGACCTCCGCGAGGGTATCAATCATACATGCAGGAGGGAAGGAGTGCAGGCATGGCGACAGCAGAGATCGTGGCAATCGGCTCCGAATTATTATTAGGACAAATCGTCGACACCAACTCAACCTGGATTGCGCAGCGTCTCACCGCCCTTGGCGTGAATCTTTTCTACAAGTCGGTGGTCGGCGACAACCCAGAGCGGATGAAAGAAGTGCTCACCCGAGCGCTGGAACGTGCAGATGTCGTCATCACCAGCGGCGGTCTGGGGCCCACCCAAGACGATCTCACTCGCGAAGCCGTGGCCGAAGTCACGGGACACAAGCTCATCTTGCATCAGCCTTTCGTGGAACAGATCGAGGAGCGCTTTCGTCGGCGCGGCTTCATTATGACGAAGAATAACGAGCGGCAGGCCTACATGCCTGAAGGCGCAATTCCGGTCAACAATCCAAACGGCACTGCTCCTTCGTTTGTCGTCGAAGACCGACGTGGCAGCATCTTCGTACTACCCGGCGTGCCGTTTGAACTGAAGTGGCTCTTCGACAATGAAGTGGCGCCGTATCTGCGCCGCAAGTTCTCGCTTTCCGAGATCATCACCTATCGTGTCTTGAAAGTAGCAGAGTTAGGAGAAAGCCGCGTTGATGACCTTATGGGCCACTTGATCGCCAATTCACAGAACCCTACCGTCGGCGTGCTCGCGCATCCAGGACAAGTCGATATTCGCATCGCCGCTAAGGCTCCGACCAAAGAAGCGGCGCTCGAGTTAATCGCACCAGTGGAAGCGGAGGTGCGGCGCCTTATCGGTAAACATCTCTTCGCGGCTGACGAAGAGACAGTGGAAACCGCTGTCGGCGCGCTTTTGCGCGAGCAGCAGAAAACGATTGCGGTGTGCGAAGACCTGACTGGTGGGATGATCACCGACCGGCTCCAAGAAGCTGGCAGCGAACGCTTTGTCGAAGGCATTATTTGCAATAGTCAAACAGCACTGCAGCGACTTCTAGCAGTAACAGGTTCGTCTAACCGAATTGATGAGCTGCTAAAAGATCCGCAAGCGCTCGTGAACAAGCTGGCTCTGGCCGTGCGTGCGCAAGCGGGCAGCGATTTGGGGCTAGCGGTGTATTCGTTGCCGGACCACACCGACAAATCTGAGAACTTGGCGCGCGGGCAAACTTACATGGCCATCACTGACGGGACAGGCTTCAAGCACCGGCTCTACAACATGGCCGGACGTGGACGGCCCGACCGCACCCGCATGAGTTTTAACGCAATGGCCTTGGTGCGGTTGGCGCTGCTAGAGGGAATGGAGTAAACATGCAGACAAAATCGGTAGGCTGAGCTATGAGGATGTTATGACTTTCGGCGTTGAGGACTTTCACGACCTGATTCGGCTCTTGGAGACGCGGCCAGAATGGCGCGCCGACCTGCGCCGTCTCGTGCTCAGCGATGAACTACTCGCCTTGCCGGAGCAAATTGCCCTGCTGCGTGCGGACACCGAGAGGCGTTTTCAAGAGTTGCTCGAAGCCCAACGTCGTACTGATGCGCAGATTGCAGCAATGACGCAAGCAATCCAGGAACTCACCGCTGACGAGAAAATCTATAGAAAAGATATTGGAGACCTAAAAGGAGAAGTGCTGGAGGCTCGTTACCAGCGGCTTGCTCCGGCTTACGTTGGTCGTCTGGTCCGCCGCGCCCACGTGCTTTCCGCAGCCGAACTTGTGGAACTCCTGGAAAACGCGGTCGAGCAAGGCACGCTTACCGAAGAAGAAAAGAATGATGCATTGTTGACAGACGTTGTCGTACGGGGACGACGTAAGGAAGATGGCGCGCCGGTCTATCTGGCAATCGAGGTCTCCTGGGGAGTTGGACCATACGACGTCGAACGAGCCGCTTATCGAGCGACTCTCCTCAGCAAGCTCGGGGTCCCAGCGACACCAGTGGTCGCTGGGAAAAGCATCACGCCTGACGCTGACGATATCTCGCGTTCACGTCATGTACAGCAACTCATCGGGAACGATTAGTCTCGTAGCCTTGTCTTGGGCACCCTGCTAAATCACTCCCTGCTCTTTCAACGCCGCCAATTTCGCCCGATCCAGCCCGAGCAAGCGTTCATAGATCTCCTCATTATGTTGCCCCAAAGCGGGCGCGGGTTGGTCGAACTGCACTGGGTTGTTGACAAATTTGATCGGCATCCCAATCGCCTTGGCGCCGGGAATAGGACCGTGCAGCGGATGCTCAAGCGGAATCACCATTTCTCGCGCCGCCAGATGCTCGTCATCCATCAGCTCTCGCGGGTGGAGGATCGGACCGGCAGGAACACCATTCTTTTGTAAATACTCCACCGCTTCGCTTACCGTGCGCTGGCCGATCCACTCTTGCACGATGGCATCGACTTCTTCACGTCGGTCTCGTCTTTTCAACACGTTGCGATAGCGCGGATCACGCTCCAACTCTGGCTTCCCTAGCGCCGTGACCAGCTTGCGCCAATCCGGCGAAGACGGACAGCAAACAGACACGTACCCATCTTTAGCTTGATACACGTTGAACGGGGCTCCGCTGATATGACCGTTGGCCAGACGCCGGGGCTCATCGCCCGCCATCATAAACTCAAGAACTTCCGGAAGTAGGAAGAAGGAACTATCCTGCATGGAAATATCGACCCATTCACCCTTTCCGGTCTTCTCGCGCAATTGCAAAGCGGCCAGCACGCCAATCACCCCGACCAACGGTGTAGTCGTGTCACTAATGGCGGCGCCGGCGCGGACCGGCGGTCGATCGTCATACCCGGTGATGCTGACGATGCCAGCCGCAGCCTGAATGATGGGATCATACGCGCGCCACTCGCGGCGCGGCCCACTCTGCCCAAACCCAGAAATGGAGCAGAGGATAAGACGAGAATTGCACTGCTGCAGCACCGCGTACGAGAAGCCCATGCGCTCCATCGTGCCAGCAGAATAGTTCTCCACTACGATATCCGCTTTCTCACACAATTGAAGGAATAATGCTTTCCCTTCCGGCTTGCGCAGGTTCAGCGTGATACTTTTCTTGTTCCGCCCGCGATGCAGGATCGACAAGCTGATATCGTCCGGCGCTTGTTTTTGTAAACTGGCGCCTTTCACGCCGCCGTACGGGGGACGATCGCGAAACGATTCTTCGCCTTCCGGAGCCTCGACTTTGATCACTTCCGCACCCAAGCCTCCGAGCAGCATGGCGCAATAAGGTCCGGCAAGAAAGCGGGTTAAATCCAACACCACAAGACCAGATAACGGTTTGACCACTGTCCCCTCCTAACGAATATCCGCCGTCCTGGCGATCTACCGCTAAATCCCCCCGTGCTCCGCACGGCCCCCTTTGCGAAAGGGGGCATTTAGGTCCCCTCCTTTGACAAAGGAGGGTCAGGGAGGATTTTGCCAGCGCGGCCATTAGCTGTGAATGCCACACGCCTCGGCTATCAGTTCGTACGAACGCACGCGGGCCGCAAAATCGTAACAGATCGTGACAATGCTCAGATCATCAGTTTGATACAGCTCGGCGATCTCTTCCAATTGCGCTTTCACTTGCTGCGGATCACCATCGATGGTCGTGCGAGCGGATTGTTCTAGATATGCAAGTTCCTGTGGCGAGTATGGATAAGTCAATGCCTCTTCAATCGGCGGCACGCCGCCAGTGCGACCAGTCACAATGCGCAAACGCAGCAAATTACGACTCGCCGCGAGTCGCTTGGCCTCAGCTTCAGTTTCAGCGCACAGTGTTTGCACGGCGATGTTCACTTTTGGTTTTGTCAATGCAGCGGAGGGACGAAAGTGGCGGCGATAGTTGTCCACAATCACCGTGCCACGTTCGACGCCAATGCCAAAGAAATAGGCGTAACTAAACGGTAAGCCACGTTCGGCGGCAAGCATGGCGGAATCGTAGCCTGAGCCCAACAGCCACACTTCCGGCGCGGAAGCGGGAGTAGGCCCGGCATGAATACTCTTAAAAGGGTGCCCTGACGGTAAGGCATCCTTGAGATAGCCGACAACATCGTCAACCTGTTCGGGGAAATCTCCGATATCCCGCATCTGCCCAGGATAGGCGAGCGCCGCCGCCGTGCGTTGATCGCTACCGGGTGCGCGTCCGATGCCCAGATCAATACGACCTGGATACAGATATTCCAGCATGCGAAAGGTCTCAGCCACTTTCAGCGCGCTGTAGTGCGAGAGCATCACGCCGCCGCTGCCGACGTGGATCGACTGGGTGCGCGCGGCAATCTGGCCGATCATCACCTCGGGGCATGTCCCGGCAAAACCGGACAAATTATGATGCTCGGCCACCCAGTAGCGTTTGTAGCCGAGTTTCTCCGTCGCCACCGCCAGTTCAATGGTTTCTCGCAACGCATCGGTTGCCGTTCCACCCTGGCGCACAGGCGATTGATCGACGACGCTCAGTGTTAATTGCTTACTCATTACTATTTCCGTTCGAGCCACTGATTAAATCGCGGCGCTCGCTTCTCTTGAAATGCTCGCATCCCTTCCATCGCATCAGGGTGATGATCGCTCACCGCTGTTTTTGCAGCGATCTCATCGAGTGATTGTGCAAACGTCATTTCCGCCGCATTGTAGATGGAGCGTTTGAGCATGCGCATCGCCACCTGTGGGCCGTTAGCCAATTCCCGCGCCAAGTCCAACGTCCGCGTCATGAGCGCGTCCGGCGTGACGACTTCATGTACGAGCCCCAACTCCAACGCCTCTTGGGCGGGAACGATGCGTTTGCGCATGAGGAAGTCCATCGTTTTTGCTACGCCCATCATCTGCACGAGCAGGTACTGACCGCCTTCATCAGGAAGCAAACCAAAGCGCAGCGTCGCGCTGCCCATGCGAGCTTCAGTGGATGCAAGACGAAAGTCGCAGGCCAGCGCCAGTGAGAAACCAGTCTGAATCGCCACCCCATTGATCGCCGCGATCGACAACTTGTCTAAATTGCGAATCGCTAAATTGACTGGTTGGGAGAGTCCGCGCAGACCATTGTACGTGCCGGTGGGATGGTTATGACCCGCTGGAATATGCGGCACTAACGCCTGCGCCTCGCGATCCCCCGATGGACGGCCAGAAATATCATCACCAGCGGAAAAGGCTCGACCAGAGCCGGTGAACACAACCACGCGAATCGCGTCGTCCATCTGCGCTTGGAGGAGCGTTTCCACCAAGTCGCGCTTGATGTGATGATTCATACCGTTGAGGCGTTCTGGTTGATTAAAGGTGAGGACGGCGATCCCTGGATCGTGGACCGCTACTTCAAAGCCGCGAAATTTTCCTGTGTCCATAGTTTCTCCTTCCGTGAATCTTTTCCTTTATCGTTAAAATGCGCTACAGTGCAACCGTTCTCTTACAAAAAAGGAGGCGCACCATGATTTATGAAGTTCGCACCTATACCTTGAAGCCTGGCTCGATCCCGGAATGTGAAAAACGCTTTGGCGAGGTTTTGCCGCACCGCGAGAAGTATTCTCCCCTCGGAGCCTTCTGGCACACTGAGCTTGGACCGCTGAATCAGATCATCCACGTCTGGCCATACGACAATCTCCAGCATCGCATAGAGACCCGCACGCAAGCCATGAAAGACTCGAATTGGCCGCCGAAGATTGGCGAATTCATCGTCAACATGGAGTCTGAGATTTTCGTACCAGCGCCCTTTATGGAGCCGTTGGGCAAGAAACAACTCGGCGGTGTTTATGAGATGCGCATCTACACGTACCAACCCGGCACGATACCGCAAGTGTTAGAGCGCTGGTCAAAGTCGATTCCCGATCGCATTAAGCTCTCACCGCTGGCAGCGTGCTGGACTAGTGAAGTGGGCGCGATTAATAAGTTCGTGCACGTGTGGCCGTACAAAGATTTTAACGAGCGCGATCGCATCCGCGCAGAAGCATTCAAGCAGCCAACCTGGCCGCCTAACACGAGGGAGTTCTTGGTGAGTCAAACCACGAAGATGCTGATTCCGGCGTCGTTCTCGCCGATGCAGTAGGGAAACGTCGTCTGAGCCCGAGCCGCGTGCGTGAGCAAGCGGCCATTTGCTTCGCTCCCTCACGGTCGCGGCTCAGTTTCCTTCTTCTCTCAAGAAATATAAGGAGATCACCATTATGTCCGGCGTCAAAATCGGCATCGGCTTTGGCCAGTGGAAGTATGGGCTCCCAGATCCAGACCTGCTCTGTCGTAGCGCGGAGTTGGCGGAATCGGTGGGGTTGGATTCGCTCTGGTTGTCCGATCATATCGTGACTCGCAATCCCACACTGGATATCACTTGCCTCTTTGCGATGGTGGCCGCGCGCACCAAGAAATTGAAGATGGGTCCCAGCGTGCTCACCTTGCCCGCGCGCCATCCTGTTCAGATCGCCAAGACCTACGCCACGCTGGATTACCTCACCGGCGGACGCATGATTATGGCGGTGGGCAGCGGCAGCGATGTGCGTGATCTCGAAGCGTGCGGCATTCCCACCCAAGAGCGCGGCAAACGCCTTGACGAAGGTATCCAGATTCTGCGTAAGCTCTGGACAGAGGATAACGTCACCCATCACGGACAGTTCTATCAGTTTGACAATGTCTCCATTAACCCCAAGCCACGTAAGGGTTCGTTAGATATTTGGATCGGCGGCAAGAGCGACGCCATTCTCAAGCGCGTGGTGCGTCTAGGCGACGGCTGGTTCCCGGCGCTCACAAGTCCGGAAGAATTCAAGCGCGATATGGATAAGCTGATCGCCTTCGGCGAAGAAGCGGGCCGTAAAGTCAACCCACGCGAAGCTGGTGTGCTCCTGCTCACGCATGTGGAGCGAGATAAAACAGCCGCCTGGGAGAAAGTCGCGCCGTTCTTACGCGGCCTCAATATGCCGCCGGAAGACGTGGCCGCCCGCTGCATTGTCGGTCCGCCGGAAGAATGCGTCGAGCGGCTGCAGAAGTTTGTCGAAGCGGGCTGCGTCAAGTTCGTCCTGCGCCCCGCCTGCCCGCTGGAAGAGGTCATGGACCAAATTGAACTGTACGGGAAAGCCATTTTGCCGCATTTTAATTGAAAGCACGCGTTTTGTTCGCGGGCATGAATGCCCGCGCTACAGCGCAACGCCGGATGAATCCGGCTTGAAAGCCCCGTTTACGGGGCGACGCTTATGTAGCCCGGTGACTTCATCGCCGGGCAGATTTCTCTTTATCGATCCGGATACAACACCAATCCTCGGCGTGGCCACTCGCGCGTGACCACTCGCCCCAGGCCGGACTCCGTGATATACAGGGTTGACCAGTTTGGTCCGCCGAATGCAACATTCGTCACCATCTTGTCCTCGCTGGCAATCACTTCGACAACTTTGCCCTGAGGATCGAACACAACGATCCCCCCGCCCATCGGACCAGCCACCAAGACGTATCCTGCTTCGTCAAGGCAAAATCCATCCGGGTAGTAGCCTTGTGGAAGTTGACCAAACACCTGTTTCTCTCCCAGTTGCCCCGGGGCCAAGATAGGAAACGCTAACAAATCACCAGCAAACGTTTGGGCTACAAGCAAGGTTTTGCCGTCCGGCGTCAGACCAATACCGTTAGGGTGCTGCAGAGGAGCGGCGACACAACGAATAGACTTGCCATCAGGCGAAGCATAATACACTTTCCCTTGGCGTCTGGTCGGGCCGCCCATCGGTTCGGGATTTTGCGGATCACGATGAATCGGATCAGTAAAATAAAAGTTGCCCGCTTCATCGAAGACCAAATCGTTGATTGCACTGAGACGCACACCGTCGCAGGAATCATAAAGACGTTGGACGTTGCCATGAGTGTCGATCCGTTCAATCCGGGCAGTCTCATAATCCTCGGAAGGACCGACTGGACGTCGGTTCTTCCACGCAAACCCGCCGTTATTCGTCACATAGATGGCGCCGTCGGGGCCCCGCGCCGCGCCGTTTGGTCCGCCACCAGTTCGAGCAAAAACGGTCTTGGCCCCATCCGCTTCAATCTTTTGAAGTTGTCCTCCGCGAATCTCAACAACGTAAACCGATCCATCTCGATTACACACTGGTCCTTCAGGAAATTCCAACCCTGTCGTGAGAATAGTGGCGCCCATTACGTACCCCCTCTGCTGTGAAAACAGCGAATAGTTGTTTCGTTCACTACAGACTCCGCTTATGCTCAGCGAGGATAATCTACAGGCGCAACGAAAACAACTTGCTAAATCCAACCGAGACGCTTACAGGCGCCATAGATCAAGTAGATCCCCAGCCCAAAAATGAAAACGCCAAATGCAAGTCGCAGGTGCGGACCCGCCATTTTATTGGCGATAGCGGCGCCCGCCCAGGCGCCAAGAAACATCGTCATGGCAAGAATCGCCGCGGCGGGAATATCCACATTGCCGTGCCGGTAGTATTCGATGGTAGCGGCAAGCCCAATAGGTGGCAGGAGCACGGCCAGGCTCGTGCCAGTGGCCTTGTGCTGGCTGAAGCCCGCCCAATAAATCAAGGCGGGGACAACTACAATACCGCCACCCACGCCAAACAAGCCGGACGCGACACCCCCAAGAATGCCAATCCCAACAAAAATGAGCCACGACCCCATAACTAAGAAACTCCTATCTTGAATTGACCGTTTTTCTTTTTTCTCTCTATGTCTAAGGGTGTCCGTTGCGCGTCCCCGTTCACTCTGATGATATTGCCACGCAAATTGTCTGAGAACAAACACGGAAGATTATGGAAGCATACATGCGCCAACAACGCACCACAGCAACGCCCCCTCCAGTGTCGATCACCCAAGTCGCGATAGCAAGTTTCATCGGCACAGCTATCGAGTGGTACGACTTCTTCTTGTACGGCACGGCGGCGGCGCTGATTTTCAACCGGCTCTTCTTTCCAACGTTTGCCCCGCTCGTAGGAACATTAGCCGCCTTTGGCACCTATGCGGTCGGCTTTGTCGCACGTCCACTGGGCGGAGTGATTTTCGGTCACTACGGCGACAAGATCGGACGCAAGTCAATGCTCAGCCTCACGTTGCTCCTGATGGGCACGGCCACGTTCTGCATTGGTCTACTCCCCACTTATAACACGCTGGGCGTGTGGGCCCCGATTCTGCTGATTCTTCTGCGAGTGTTACAAGGCTTCGCAGTCGGCGGCGAATGGGGCGGGGCCGTGTTGATGGCGGTCGAGCACGCGCCGGAGGGAAAACGCGGCTTCTATGGCAGTTGGCCACAGATAGGAAGCCCTGCCGGTCTCTTGCTCTCGACCGGCGTGTTTTCGCTGGTCTCTACTTTACCAGAAGAACAACTGCTGGCCTGGGGCTGGCGCGTCCCTTTTCTGTTGAGCATTATCCTCGTTGGCGTGGGGCTCTTCATTCGGCTGCGTATTCACGAGACCCCGGCCTTCAGCCAAGTAAAAGAAGCGGGAGTAGAAGCACGTCTGCCATTGCTTGAGGCCATTCGTGCACATCCGTGGAATATCGTCCTGGCGATGGGCGCACGCCTCGCCGAGAACGGCTTCTTTTATGTCTACGCTGTCTTCGCGCTCGTGTACGTGACCGAGCAGCTCAAATTGCCGCGCAGCACCATTTTACAGGGTGTCATACTCGCCACTCTTTGTGAGCTTTTTTCGATTCCCTTCTTCGGAGCCTTGTCGGACCGGATCGGCCGCCGACCGGTCTATATGGGTGGTGCGACGTTATCCGCCCTCTTCTCATTTCCGTTCTTCTGGCTGCTCGACACCAAGCAATCGTTGCTGATTTGGCTCGCAGTCATCGTGGGATTGGCTTTCGGGCATGGAGCCATGTACGGCCCGCAAGCCAGTTTCTTCTCGGAGCTGTTCGGGGCGCGCGTACGCTACAGCGGCGCGTCGCTCGGCTATCAACTCGCCTCCGTCTTTGCTGGCGGGCTCTCACCGCTGATCGCCACCGCGCTGCTGAGCTGGTCCGGCGGCAGACCGTGGCCCATCGCCCTATACATGACGGCAATGGCCTGCATCACGGCGGTCTCCGTCTATCTGGCGGCGGAAACGTTACCGGAGAGTAGCGATGAATGACCCTAAATCCTGCTGCTCCACAGTACAACCCAAATCCCCTGCTCGGCTGCGCCTTCGCCGCCCCCTTTGCCAAAGGGAACCGACAGATGCGAAGCAGCTGGCGAGGGGATTTAACGTTTGCAGGTGAGCTGAACGAGGAGGGTCTTGAAGAGGGTGGGTTACCTAAACTTCTTCACTAAATTAGCAAATTTCTCCAGCACCGGCCACTGCTTCTCCGGAAGCCCAGGCCCCAAAGAGAGCACGATGCGCTTAAACCCGAGCGCGCTCAACTCATGGATGCGATTCTCCGCACCTCTCCCGTACGCAACGAGGACGCCCAAATCCAAGGTGTCCATCGAGCGCCCGACGCGCTCAGCTTCTGCCCGTAGCGCCGCAACTCCGGCAGCCGCGTCATCCATGCTATCGACAGGCATCCAACCGTCACAGTAGTCCAGGACACGCCTCGGCATCCACTTGGAGGCTCCCACCCCGAGGAGAATCAGCGGCCCACCCGCTTGCATCGGCTTCGGCCAACACCAGATCGGCTCAAAGTTTTCATACTGCCCGTAAAACTCAGCAACTTCGTTATTCCAAATTGCGCGCATTGCCAGCACCCGCTCGCGCGTGACCTTCCAGCGATCTTTGAAAGCCACGCCATGATGGGCCATCTCTTCAACATTCCATCCCGCGCCAATGCCAAAAAGAAAACGACCCTGAGAAAGCCGGTCCAGATTCGCGACGGTCTTCGCTAGCGAAATAGGGTGATGTTCGGTGATCAAACAGACACTCGTGCCAATCTTGAGTTTTCGCGTCACGGCGGCAGCCGCAGCCAATTCCACGAACGGATCAGGGAACTGCTTGTAATAGTCAGGTAGTTCTCCACCACCGAGAAATGGCGTGCGACGACTGGTGGGGATATGCGAATGTTCCCCCATCCATAGCGATTCAAAGCCTTGGTCTTCCGCCCACCGTGCTAGTTCCACAGTCTGGATCGACAAATCGGTAATCACCGTCACGAGACCGAAATTCAGCATGCCGCACCTCTTCCTTTTTTTCGTTTCTTTTAGTTCTTAATGAGTAGCGCTCGAACGCGAATGTCCACAAATTCGATCAAAAAGGAAGAAAGGCGTTAAGCAAGTTCCTCCAGCAACGCCTTCGCCTCCTTCGAGTCTACCGTGTCAAATCCTTCGGTGAACCAAAATTCGGGCATTGGGCAACAGGGATCAGGGATCGGGAACTCTTCCCTGTTGCCCGTTCCCCGTTGCCTGTTCCCTTGCCTGCGCCAGCAGGAGTTCGCCTTTCAGCCGATACAGCTCCGCCTCGTAGACACGCTCCCCAGAGTTATCTACTATGTCTAGCGCTTCAGCCAATACGGTAAGTCCTTCTTCTATCTGCCCTGCCTTCCCATACGCTTCAGCCAGCAGGGCCAGCCATGTGAGCCTTGCTAGCTCTACCCCCATAGCCTGGTAGGCAGTCAGACCCTGCTGCATCTGGGCGATGCCTTCTTCCACCTGCCCCTGCTCGGCAAGCGCCCAGCCCCGCACTATTAATCCCCACGCTAGATAGAGCGGAAACCCCTGCTTGGTACAGAGAGCAATCACCGCCTCTGCCCGCTCTCGGGCTCTCTTATCCTCCCGGCGGAGAAGATGAGACACGGCAGTCCACCCCAAGGCAAATGCCACACTCCAGGGATGAGACAACTCTTCGGCCAAGGCCACTACCTCCTGGCTCCTCTGTAGCGCTTGGTCGGGATAGCCGAGCTGCCACAGGGTCCAGGATACATAGGAGAGGCAATTTACCCTCGGGTCAGCCACACCGACAGTGTGACGAGGGTGCTGCTGGGGGTCATACAGCACAATCACTTGCTCCAAGTGTGGCCGAGCCGAGGTCAACTCTCCGAGCGAGAACAGCGTGCACCCTCGTGTCATGTGGGCCACCGAGAGGAGATACCGGTCTTGAACGCCCTGGGCTAGACGCATCAACTGCTCCGATAGCGCCCGCGCCGTCTGTATCTCCCGCCGGTTAATATAAAACACATACAACCTAAACAGCACTGGGAAGAGCTGAGGAGTCTCCCCGACCTGCTGGTGCAGCTCCCGGACCCGAAGCACGGTTTTTTCCACGTCAGGAGCCGTATAGCCCCTGGCAACGAACAGGGCGTCGAACAAGGCGAGCCGCAGGGTCAGTTCTTGCCGGGTGTGCTCGGGTGTGTGTGGCAGAGTCTGGAGCACTTCCAGCCCCTTGGTGAGGTGAGCTACCGCTTCCACATAAGCCGAGCGCTGGAGGGCGCGCTCACCAGCCTGTTGTAGATACCTTACAGCTCTGCGAAAATCCCGCCCCTGCTCAAAATGCACAGCTAATTCGGCGGCAATCTCTCGCGCTCGCTCGCCGTAGACTTGTTCTTTCCGCTGCCCTATCCGTAGATGATGTTGCTGAAGTTAACTAGGGCTTACGCGCTCGTGCCACAATTGTTGATAGAGTGCATGAAGAAAAGTGTAGCGCGCCGCCAGAGTGCCATCGGGCCATTCTTCTACGCCGAGTCGCTTGAGGAACTGCTGGCGCTCGGTAAGGTGTTGACAATGTTGCTCGACTGTTGCCGTGTCAGTGGCTAAGGCCGAAGCAACTGCCGCGGCGGAAAACTCCATTCCCGCCACACTCGCCGCTTCGAGAGTGTGTTGCTCTTCTGGCGATAGGCGCTCGCTCTGCCGGGCCACAAGATGACGGATGGAGTCCGCAATGCCAACGTCTTCAATCTCGTCCTGGAAGGTCCAACCCTCGTCCGTTTGCATAAAGAGGCCCCGGGCCACCAAATCATCCACGGTGGAGACCAGAAACAGCGGGTTGCCACCGGTGCGGCGATAAAGGGTGCGGACGAGGACATGGTTGGAGCCCGAGCCGCGCGCGTCAGCAAGCGGCGGCCTCTCCGCTCCCTCACGGTCGCGGCTCGGTTTTCCCTCAAACCGCATCTTCAGATACGCCCTAATATCTGCTTCACTCAGTAACCCTAATGCTAACTCCATCGCCCACCCATGCGCGTACAATTCTTGCATCACCAGCTTGAGTGGATGTCCATCGCCAAGCATCTCCACCGGACGATACGTGCCGATCACCAGCAGGCATGCGGGCTCTTTGCGTCGTGCAACAAAAGCAAGAAGATCGAGTGTCGAGACATCACTCCAGTGCAGATCTTCCAGCACCAGAATCAACGGTTGTTCAACGGTGAGCACCTCCAACGCTTCTGCTATCTCCCGCAGCATGCGCTCGCGCGAGGCCCCCTGCACTTTGTGCTGTAACGCCTCCAGCTCTTCACCCTCAATGAACGCAGGTAGTTGCACCAGCCACATCGGAGCGTGGCGGCGCAGGACGTCAATGATGCGCTCTCCCTCCGGGCCGCGACACAACTTCCCCACAGCATCAAGAATTGGCAGAAAGGCTTCGCCTGCGCCATGTTGTTCGATGCACTGCCCCCAGCCCAGCCACACTCCAGAGTCTAGGGTCTGGGGTCTAGGGTCTAGGGTCTGATCGGTCCCCATATGCCGTTGCTCTTCCGACTCTAGACGTTGGACTCTAGACACTAGAGTCTCAAGAAGAGCGGTCTTGCCAATCCCTGGCTCGCCCGTCACAAAAACGAGTTGGCGCTCACCGTTCAGGGCTTTCTCTAGCCAGCCTTGCAGGCGTGCGAGGTCGGCATCGCGACCCACCAAGGGCACGTCTAGGGTGTGGGGTCTAGGGTCTAGCGTCTGAACGCGAGGGAAGGTCCGGTTTTGGCTCTCCGACGCTAGACGCGGGACGCTAGACGCTAGACTGGAGCGGGGAGGCGTGCTGAGAGGGGCAATGAAGCGATAGCCGCGTCCCTGCACCGTTTCGACAAACCGCGGCGCAGTGGGATCATCCCTGAGCGCTTGGCGGATCTCCCGCAAATAGTCGCGTAGTCCGTCCTCGCTGACCAGCGTCTCGCCCCACACCGCGCGCAACAGTTCCTCTTTGGTGACTAACCGGCCGGGATGTTCCACCAAGTAGCGCAAGACGGCGAAGGTCTTGGGGCGCAGAGCAATGAGGCACTCGTCGCGCCAGAGCTGTTCGTTGGCGACATCTAATCGAAACGGTGAAAAAAGAAACCCGTTCATGGCTCCCTCACGCCTCTCACACAGTTGCTACGTATTTTCCACGCAAATGCTGCGAACTTCCGACGCATAAACCCTTTGTCCGGTGAATTGATAAGGGTAAAGGAGACATAGTGTGTCACTTTACAAAAATCTGTGGCCTTCGTCGCAAGCCGTGTTCGGCAAACGCGCTCCTCCTTCTCTACCAAAACGCACGCAATGGCGCAAGAAAAAGAGCGGTTATATTTTTATTTCAGCAAGGAGATTATAGCATGCAACGACAACAGAGAGTGCCTTGGAGTCTAGCAGTCCTGGCGGCTGCAGGATTAACATTCGCAGGCGCATCAGCCTCGGCTGAACTCAAACCCGGCGATAGGCTCGACAAATCGAATTGTCAAGAAGCGAAAGGATTATTGCCGGAACATGTCATGGAGAAGTTCTGCGACGGGAAATATATCGCAGAGATCATCGAGGTTAAAGACGAGGCGTTTCAGTACAGCAAGAAGTTCAAGGAAGGGTCCGAGGCTAACGCGGGCAAATACTACATCAACGACCAGGGCTATCTGTACGAAACCGCCACCAAATCGTGGCCGCATTATTGGTACGGTTTTCCTTTTCCCAACATTGATGAAAAGGACCAATGGGCCGCTCACGAAGTGATGTACAACCACCAGGTGGCGCGCCTCCAGGTTGATGATGTGTATTGGTTTACCTCCATTAAATGGGTCACCCCCAATGGCTTCGATCGCAGTGTGGAGGTTGGCGCCTATGTTACCTGGTATATTGGCCGGCACTCCGGCCCCATCGACAACCCGGACGACTGCTACCAGAAAGATATCGTCTTTGGGGTCTCGCCCTATGACGTCGTGGGCGTGTCGACCCTGCAGTGGTGGCATACGGATCCAACGATGTGGCAGTCGATCTGGGCCTTCGTGCCCACCATTCGTCGAGTGCGCCGGTTAACCGCCTCGAACACTTCGGAGGGACTGTTTGGCTCGCTCATGGCGCGAGATGATGGATATGGCGGCTGGTCAGGGAAGATCCAGTATCAGAACTGGAAGTTGGTTGGCGTGCAGGACATGCTGGTGCCGATTGGGCAGGGCGGAATGGAGAAGGCGATGGTCCCCGGTGATCCCATGCCCAAGAAGCTGCCTTTCGATCCTTCGCAGGTCAAAGCCCGCGGGCAGCTTCAGCCCGGTCAAGTGGCCCGCATTACTTGGCCTCAGGAGGAGCAGGTGAAGTATGGCTATGAGACCGAGGGCTGGACGGGCGTGGCCTGGGCGCCGACCAACCTCAAATTAGCCAAGCGCAAATGTTGGGTCATTGAAGGCACCCCCAAAGATCCCTATTACGCCACTGGCAGACGAGTCATCTACATTGATAAGACGGCGTTCTGGGGGTACTGGGGCACGATTTATGATCGCGCCGGAGAATACTGGAAGACCCTCATGTGGATGGACAAGATGGCCTATACGCCGGGCCGCGACATGACCACGCGCCATCCGTTCTGGGGCTTGGGCGAGGATGTGCGGCAGAACCGGGCGTCGTATCTCGATCTCCACTCGCGAGGCACCTTCACGGAGTATGAGTCGGGCTTCCCAGATTCGACTTACACGACCACAAACTTGTCATCGATGGGGAAATAGCTTTTTGAGGAAATCCCCCCGAGTCCCCCCTTTGTCAAAGGGGGGGGCGCGAAGCGTGGGGGGATTTTGTGTGAAGGAGGAACAGTCAATGCTGTATCATATATTCTCTCACTCGCTCCTCACCTTTTTTCTCGTGCTTCCTGTCGTTAGTCACGCCAGCGGCATCTCCAACATCGCCGTCTTAAACGGTGCGCAGATCTCCTACGAAAGCCAAGGGGAGGGACCAGCGCTCGTGCTGATCAATGACGGCATCCTCGATCGCCGCATGTGGGATGACCAAGTAAAGGCGTTTTCCGCCCACTATCAAGTGATCCGTTATGATTTTCGTGGGTGGGGGAACTCCTCGTCAGCCACGCAGTCCTTCTCCCTCGTCGAGGACCTGTATGCCTTACTGACCTTTCTGCATATTGAAAAGGCGGTCTTGCTGGGCGCCTTTGTAGGGGGGGAAGTAGCGATCGATTTTGCCATCGAGCACCCAGCAATGGTGGACAGTGTCGTGGCGGTCACACCGCTCTTGCACGGATTCCGGTACTCTCCCGCTACTGAATCCTGGTCACGCACCTGGTACGCGGTGGCGCGGTCGGGCGATACCAGGCGACTCCTTGATATGTACATGAATGATCCGACTTTAGGCCGCCGCTTAAAAGACAATGCCGCGACACGCCGACGGCTCGAAACCATACTGCTGGATAACTTCCCAGCTTATCAGACCGATTTTGG
>CAZGBQ010000045.1:0-25662 GCA_964524045.1 uncultured Acidobacteriaceae bacterium | reverse complement strand
TATACCCGGTCGGCAACGGCGGTCTCCATGCGATTGAAAAAGACGAGGCCGCCGAGAAGAACCAAAACGACAGCGAAGGCGGATACGAGCAGCAGAAGGCCGGGAGCCTGGCCGCGCCCGGTAATGGCCCAGCGGAAACCGTCGATGACGCCGGCCATGGGATTGAGACCGTAGAGCCAGCGCCAGCGCGCCGGAACAAGCGAAGAAGGATAAGCGACCGGAGAGGCGAACATCCAAAACTGCACCAGGAACGGGATCACGTAGCGCACGTCGCGGTAAAGCGCGTTGAGAGCAGAGAGCCAGAGGCCGACCCCAAGGGCAGTGAGTAGCGCAAGGAGCAGAAGCACCGGCAGCCAGAGCGCGCTAAAAGTGGGGTGAATGCCGTAGGCGAAGCAGAAAATCGAGAGCACAACGAAGCCGATGGCGAAGTCTACGAGGCCGGAAAGCGCGGCGGAAATAGGAAGGATAAGCCGCGGGAAATAGACTTTGGTAATGACCCGCTGGTTTTCGACGACTACGCTGGTGGTGGACGAAAGAGAATAGGAGAAGTAAATCCAGGGAATGAGGGCGGCGAAGTAAAAGATGGGATAAGGGAGACCGTCGGAGGGAAGCTTGGCGAGGCGGCCGAAGAAAAGGGTGAAGACGAGCATGTTGAGGACCGGCTGCAAGACAACCCAGAGGACGCCGATGGCGGTTTGTTTGTAGCGGATCTTGACGTCGCGCCAGACGAAAAAGTAAAGCAGCTCGCGGTAAGCCCAGACTTCGCGAAGTGGAAGCTCGAAGAGGCCGCGAGGAGGCTCGATGCGCAGCGTGCCCGAGGCGCCGGGGTGCAGCGCGAGCGGCGTGGATTGTGGCGATGCGGTGAGCGAAGCCATAGGATGCGACGAATTTCCCCCATGAAAAGATGGAATGCGTGAGGGCGCGGGACGCAGTCAACCCCGAACCTAGGATAGCAAAGATTGGATTGGAAAATGGAAACCGGAAATTGGGGAAACGCACTGGCAGCCCTCAGTTAGGACTAGTTTCTATCCCAATCACTCCCTGTCAAGTTGCTGAAGGTCGCGTTGCTCAATCTGCTGCATAAGCGCTTTGCGATTGAAAAGATAGCGACCGAGATCGGTGGAGATCTGGCGGGGAACAGCGAAAAACTGGTTGCGGGTGACTTCCGCGAACGAAACGGGGCCGCGCGCGGGAACCAGGTGAGAGCCCCACTGAATCATCAAGCCGAGGTTCCAGAGGATGAAAAGTCCCAGCGTCAAAGAAGCGAAGGTAAAAGCCGCCTTGCCGGAACGGAAAAGTTGCGAGGAGCGTTCGAGAAAGACCGCCAGACCCAAAATGAAAAGCGGAGTCAGGGAAACAAAAAAACGATTTCCGTAGGAGGAAATGCCATCCCAGTCCGGATAGCAAGCAATGAGTATGTAAAAGGCCACGAACGCGGCGAGAAACGGCACCCCAATTCGCGGGCAGCGCACGCTGAAAAGAAACAGCCCGACGATGGAAAAAATGAGAATAGGCGTCCACGCGAGCAGGCCATGATTCGACGAGAAAAGGACGCTGAAAAGAGCAGGTGAAGGCCACAGCCAATTGCGGAGCGGAATGTAGCCGGATTCAAATGCGTTTCCATAAACGATGTAGCGGGTAACAAAAGTGGGCAAGAGAGAAACGAAGAGCAATAAGGCGAACAGGCCGTGCGCAGCCAATAGACTTGAAGCGCGAGGAGGCTCGGGACCGTTGTGCGAAGCCCGGCGAAAAGCAGACCAATACTGAGGAATTGCTTCAAGCGCGAGAACCGCAAGAACAGTCGTGTTCGCGTAATAAACGTTCAGCATCAAGCCAGCGATCAAGGCGAGTACGGCCCATTGGGCCAGCGACCGGCCGGCGCGCGTTTCATGCCAGTACCAAAGAAAGAGCGCTACCGTAAATGCGGAATGCGCATGTGACCAGAAGGGATTGAAATACACATAGACAGGCAGCGAACTGGCCCACCAAATCGAAAACGCGGCGAGCGCGGCCCAGCGTTCCTCAACGTAATGACGAGCGATGCGAAACGCCAATAGCAAGCTCAGGAAACCAAAGCCCGCCGTAGCAAGCGCCACAGTGATGCGATAGGGGGAGGAAAAGCCGTCCGCGGAAACGGGAGAGCCGAGAGCGCGGGCGAGAAGTACGCCGGCATGCGCCAGGAGCAGAAATGGCGTCCAAAGGATGGCTGGTCCAACGCTGAAGTGATTGTCCAAGCGCCCGGTGGCAGTGCGATAGACGACCAGGGGTTGGCCGACTTCGTCCAGATGCCGCGCGCGAAAACCAGAGTTGGCGTTCTGGTAGTCGCGGGTGAAATCGAAACTATGCTCGATGAGTGGGGCGCGGGCAAACGCATAATAACCCACGCCGTCGCCGCGCACCCAGGGATTGATAAGAGGAAGGGAGAAAAGGAAGAAAAGAAACAAGAGCCACTCTGACTTGCGGGAGCGAAGCGCACGCGTCGTGCTGAGGTCTTGCCTGTCCACAGGATGTTGCGCGGCTGCTCGCTTTGCTCCGTACAAGTAGTCTTAGCCCAGGGTAGCGCGCCTGAAGCAGCGCACAATCGAGTGGGGGGGGCACACTGGCCATTAATCTAATCGCAAAGCAGACAAAGTTCAATCTCCGAGGGATAACGCCGCGCGGGCCGGATTAGTCGGCGCTTGCCGCAGCTGCGCGGCGGTGTTCGATGGCTTCCGACTTTTGCTGGAAGTAATCAGCTACCCGGTCGATGATTTCGTTCAGAGACCATTGCGGGCGGTAGCCGGTCAAAGTTTCGAGCTTTTCCAGGCACGGCACGCGGCGCATCATGTCTTCAAATCCGGGCTCGTAGGCCTGGTCATAAGGAATGTACTCGATAGGCGAAGAGCTGGCGGTGCGCTCCTTCACGCGATACGCCAGGTCTTCAATGGTGATTTCTTCTGTGTTGCCCAGGTTTACGACTTCCCCGATGGCCCGTTCGCAATGCATCAGGCGAATAAGGCCTTCCACGGTGTCACGCACGTCGCAGAAGCAACGCGATTGCTTCCCGCTGCCATAGACAGGGATCGGAGAATTCTCCAAAGCGGACTTGACGAAATTGGGGAGGACCATCCCATATCGGCCGGTTTGACGCGGACCTACGGTATTGAACAAGCGAACAACCACAACCGGAAGCTTTTTTTCCTTCCAGTAAGAAAGCGCAAGGAATTCATCGAGGGCTTTGGAAGCGGCATAGCTCCAGCGGCCCTTGGTTGTCGGGCCGAGGACAAGGTCAGCATCCTCGTGAAAAGGAACATTGGTATTTTTGCCGTAAACCTCGGAGGTGGAAGCCGCAAGGACAAGTTTCTTCTTTTTGCAGGCGGCTTCGAGAATGAGCTGCGTGCCATTCACGTTCGTTTCGATGGTCCGGACAGGGCTTTCGACAATGAGCTTGACGCCCACAGCGGCGGCCAGGTGAACGATCACGTCCGCGTCATCGACAAGCTCGGCGAGCAACTGACGATTCTCGATACTGTCAAGATGATACTCGAGGCGCGCGCAAGATTTGAGATGGCGGATATTCTCCATGCTGCCGGTGGAAAGATTGTCGATCAAAACAACGTAATCGCCGCCGCCGAGGAGCCGTTCCGCCAGATGCGACCCGATGAAGCCAGCGCCACCAGTGATCAGAAAGCGCAAGAAACCTCCTCACAAAGCTTGAGAATCGTCATCGTGACGCAGGGACACGGCTTCGCTCTCCGAATCCTTAACATCACCTGACGCGAGTTCCCCGGCTTCCTGAGGACCATAGCCATAGGAGTAGGGGTAGTATCGATAAGAGTAGTAATAGTCGGGGGCGCTGGAATCCACCGCGTTGAGAACGACACCCAGGATGCGGCACTTCACGCTGTTGAGGAGGTCGCGCGTGCGCGTGAAAGCTACTTTGGGAGTCTCGCCGCTGCGAACCACGAGCAGTACGCCATCCGTTTGGACCGAAAGAATCACAGCATCCGTGGCCGCCATAATCGGCGGAGAATCGACCACAATGAACTTGAACTTCGTGCGCAGCTCCGCGATAGCGTCCGCTAATTTGTGGGAAGAGAGCAGGTCCGCAGGATTTGGCGGCAGTGGTCCAGTGGGAATGGCGACGAGATTGGGGATGGCAGGGTGAGGCACGGATACCAGATCGAGACTGGAAACTCCGGCCAGATATGAGCTTAAGCCCGCATATTTTCCCGTACCAAGATTGAGCAGTCTTCCGATTCCGGGCTTGCGCAAGTCGGCGTCCACAAGCACAGTGCGGTCTCCAAGTTGCGCCAATGTCACGGCGAGATTCGCCGCAGCCGTTGTCTTCCCCTCGCGAGGCAGAGCGCTGGTGACCAGAATGACCTGCGGGGGATGATCGGCCTGGGAAAGGAGAATGGAAGTGCGCAGGGCGCGGAAAGCCTCGGACATTTGGGATTTCGGCAGATGCTGAGCCACCAGCTCGATGCGCTTCTCATACCCGTTGCCGGAAAAGCCCGGAAGCATGGCCCGGCGCTTGTTTCCGTTGCTTCCCGCAAACTGCGGAACGACTGCAAGAGACGGCAGGCGCGCCAAAGTTTCAATGTCGTCCGGAGTCTTTACGGTATTGTCGAGATACTCGCGCAACAGCGCCAGTCCAATGCCACCGACAAGGCCAACCAAGAAGGCCAGCGTAATGTTTTTGCCCTTGGCCGGGCGAGCGGGCGTGGTCGGAACCATGGCGGGATCGACGATTCGAATGTTCGAGGAGCGCAGGCCCGCGGTGATGGCCGTTTCCTTCATCTTGGTCATCAGGCCTTCGTAAAGAGCCTTGTTGGCCTCGGCCTCGCGCTTGAGGATGTTGTATTCGACCAGCTTTTCGGCCATCTGATTGGCTTCGCCCTTGGCCTCCTCGAGCGCGTCGTTCATCAGGTTTTCGCGCTGGCGGGCTTCGCGATAATCGCTTTCGAGTCCATCCAGAACTTTTTGCTTCTCCTTCTGGATGTTTTCATCGAGATCCTTCAATTGCGCGCCCAGGCGCTGCACTTTGGGAAAATTAGGGCCATATTGCGCCAGAGCATCTGCGTACGCGGCAGATTCTTCGGTGCGCTTCTTCAGCACGTCCGTGAGCGTACTGTTGCTCTGGACCTGAGGCACAGCGTCCAGATTCCCGGCCTTGGCGAACTCATAGAGCGACTCCTTTTTCATGCGCTCGCTTTGCGCATCGGTCAGCTGGCGGTTGATGTCGGCCAGGCGCTGGGTAGTCATGTTTTGTTTGTCATCAAGCGTCCAGATCTGGTTCTGGCGCTCGTAGGCGATACGCGCGTCTTCCGATCTCTGCACTTTGATTTTGAAATCGTTGAGTTGATCGGCCAGCCAGTTGGAGGCCTGCGTGGTGGATTCGTATTTGCTGCGATAGTTTTGTTCGACGTACGTGGCGATGTGTGCGTTAACGGTTTGCGCCGCAAGTTGCGGGTTGGTGGATTCGAAACTCACGTCCATCAGACGGCTATTGGGAACGCGCTTCACTCCGAGGCTGCTCAGGAATTCGGAGAGTTCGGGCGGACGTGTCTGGTTTGACAGATTGCCGGTGGCCACGGCCTCTGATGGACCGGCAGGACCTGAAAACTCGGGACGGGCCACCAGACCGCTGCTGCGAATTGTTTGCAGCGCAAGCGTCTCGCTGGTCAGAATCTTGGACTGCGTCTCAAGGTAATTCTCGGAATCCACCATGTAGTCGTAGGAATCCGCGCCCTGAAAAGGAAGGATATTGGAGTTTTCGCGATCGATCTCGATGCGCGCCGTGGCCACATAGACGGGCTGCATGCGAAAGGTGGCGATGGCCACAATGGTCACAACTGCAAGCATGAAGGAAAGAATCAACCACTGATGCTTGCGGAGGATGAGCAGGTAGTCGTAAAGGTGAGGCTCGCGCGGGGATAGGTCAAAGGAGGCAAATCGCGGACTGATCGGCACCAACTCGACCGCACCGTTCGAGCCTTCCTCTCGGGAAACGATTTGTTTGTTGTCTTCCGCCATTTCCTAGTGATAAGCAATCCGATACAGAGCTATTCCTGTGCCAAGCGCAAGTCCGAGTTGCGCGGTCCTCAAGAGCGCCTGTTTCGAACCGCTTTCCGGAACATACAAAATGTCACTGGGCTGGAGCTGGAGATCTTCCGCCTTGCGATTGAGCACCTTCTTGAGATCGACATTGACTTGATGTTGTTGTCCCTGATTGTCTTTGCGAACAATGACCGCTTTATCGGACTTCGCGGTTCGTGTCATTCCACCGGCCAGTGCCAGAATCTTTAAGGTCGTCAACTGCGCGCGGTCGTTCGAAAGAACAAAACCACCGGCACGATTGACGGCTCCAAGCACGTAAACGATCCCCGCGTGGGGAACGGTAACAATGTCCCCGGCCTGGAGAGCGATGTTGTTCTTGGTGTCTCCAGACTCCATCAGCTCGCTGAGATTGACGGTGATGGTGTTGGTGAGTGGAGGTGGGTCAGTCTGCAGCGGAGAATTAGATGCCGAGAGCACAGCAGGAGCAGATTGCCGTGGCGCGGCGTTTTGCGCACCAGCGGAACTCGAATCGGGTGACACTTGCGCTGCGCCTGTCGTAGCTTGCCTGGCGGACAATGGTTCCGGGCCGATTTCTGGAGGCTCGCCGCCATCGGGGACGGGTTCCTGAGCGGGACGCGCCACGATTACCGTGTCTCCGGCATCATTGGAGATGCCTCCGGCTTCGGCAAGGACTTCCAGGAGGGTTACTTGCCGGTCCGCCTCATAGACCATCGGGTGTGGAACAGCGCCCACAATCGTGATTGGTTTGCTCTTGTGCTCTTTCACGCTGATGGTGACATCGGCGTGGGTGACCAGACCGTTCGCTTCCAATACCTCCGCGATCTTTTGCCCTGCCTGCGATTCCGTAAGTCCCGCGACATGCAGCCGCACGGGAACGAGGGGAATCCCAATCGTACCGGTTTGGCTGACGCGAACCTCGCGGCTAAGTTCCTCGACGTCAAAAACGTAAATCTCGAGAAGATCTCCCGGGCCGATAACATAATCATGGGGAATCATTCGCAGCGGAGCGGAAAGCTGGCGAATGCGGTCATTCACTTGTTGGGGTGTTTCGAGAGCCGGTTGCGCGCCGCCAGTTTGGGCGGGGCTGGCGGGCGAAAGCGCGAGCAGTACTGCCCCGGAGACAAGACACCACACCGCCGCACCCAGTTTAGCTGGTTGCATGGATAGATGACCCCCGCCCGATTATACAGCGGCAGGGTTCAAGTCAATCAGGGATTTAAAGGGCGGCGAGGGACTCGCTGGGGCGTTTCCGCGGAAGGAGCTTGCTCAAGATTCGCAGTGGCCAAGTGTGCCATAAGAAAGAAAAGCAACAGATTGGAGGGGATGTGAAAGTTAAAGTCCACGAAGGCATGCACGAGAATTCCCACGCAACCCACGAGTCCCGAGAGCTGTAACACGCCGGCAAAAGAAAAGTCCTGTTCACGAAAGAGCGCCAGAGATTTGACGGAAAGCGATGCCAGGAACCAGGCACAGCATAGACCGCCCAGAATGCCCGTCTCGGCGAGCGCTTCGAGGTAATCACTGTGTGTGTGATTGACAATTTTACCGTCGTATAATGTTTCGTATGGCGAATAGACAATCTGCAAAGTTCCCAGCCCCGTGCCGATCACGGGATGATCCAGGAAGATCCGCCAGGTACCCTTGCGCATCGCAGCTCGCTTGCCAGCCGTTACTTCAAGAGTCTGGAGCGAGGAGAACCGCTGCAAGATCCGGCCAACCCCCAGCCAGGAAACGATTAGCAGCGCGCCGAGAAGTACTGCAGCAGCGGAAAGCAGGTGCTTGCGCAAGCCGCGGCGGCGAAGGATCAAAAAGCCCACTAGCGCCATTTGGACGCAGAAACTGACAATGCCGCCCCGCGAAGCGGAGAGGAAAAGCGCAGCCACGGGCAGCACCGCGAAAAGGCCAACGACCACCATGCGCTCGCGCCGCACCCTACCCAGGACCAATGGAACAAGCGCCAAGGGGACGACTAGCTCTACAAATCCGGCGAAGTGATTGCGATTCGCGTAAGGACCGAAGGGGATTCCGCCATATCGCAACTCCCGGAACCAATACAGCTTCCCATTAAATGTCAGGTGTTGGAGTATGCCGAAGGTGCTGGTGAAGAAGGCTAAAACCATTCCAAACCACACGAATCCACGCCAGTCCTGAAGCGTGCGAAACGCCTGCACCGCGAGAAAGAGCAAAACCAGGTCCGCCAGCAGCAGCTGCAGCTCGACGCGTGTGTTGTAGAGAGAGACAGTGGTTCGAAAGAGCCATTGTCCCAGGACGAGGAGAAAAAAAAGCGCGAGCGACGAGAGGAGTGGCGAAAAAACCAGCTTCTCTTTCCCGTTAAGCCACAAGCGCACGGCATAGGCCAGAAAGAGGAATCCCGCGCCCGTTTCCAGGATGGCGCGCGCCCACTCTTCCACGCCGCCGTGGGTCACGACAGCAATGCCAACCAGTGCGCAAATGCCAAATCGGAAAAGCTTCATGGTTTGCCCGGCTCCGCGCTGGCGGGAATCAACGCCACGTCATCCAACCAGGCCAGACCTTGAATCTTATCGTCGGCTTCATGACTCGGCAGGCGGACCGCGCAAACCTGCACTAACTGCACATCTTTTCCCGAGGACCACGATAGCGCGACTCGTGTCCACGGCTGAGTCCCATGGACGTCAGCCGTATACACTGTCGAAGGGCTAGGCGTGTTTATGGAACGCAACTGGAAGCGAAGGCCCTCTTCCGTGGAGATGGACAGCGTGCGAATCCAAGCAGAGAAATTGTAGGCGGTTGCAGGCTGCACCGGAATAACGTGGCAAGGGCCGGAAAAGTTGAGATTGTATTTTCCATCGAACAGCAGACGGAAAGAACGCATCCCAGAATGCTTTTCGCGCGTATCAAAGCTGCCCTGCACACCGCGCATCGGATCCGGAAAATTCCAGCCAAAGCCGCCTGCACGGGACCCGGATTCGAATCCGCCGTCCCACAAGATTGATCCTTCCGGAGAGGAAAGATTGGCGAACCCCGCAAAGTTTACCGCCTGCTCCCAGACGTGTTGCGCTTCCGAGATTTGCCTTTGTTTGGCGAGCGCTTCAACCAATGCATAAGCATGGCTCAACGGCAGGCGCGGATGGAGCGCGGCGAGCCGGTTCCACAGCTTCAGGGCGTTGGTGGTCTGACCGTCGGCCGTCTGGTCAGCGAGCGCGCCAAGATAGGCGTCGACCACAGGGGGAAGCACGCGATCGATGACCAAGTCGATGTCAGGCTGAGCCCGAAGCGCCCGGGAGAGTACCTCTGCTCCACGCAGAGGTTCCGCGTCTACGGTATGACGCATCTCAAGGAAGGCCGCGTCGAAGTCCCCCTGGCGCAAGAGAAAATTTGCGTAGCGCCAGGAAACCTCGGCAGAGAGGGGGTAACTTCGTTTAGCGCGAAGAAAAGCATCACGGGCGGCAGGAACATTGCCTACTAATTCCTGCGCGGTAGCCAAGTCCAACCAAACGTCCGCGGACCGCGGGTTCACCGACAAGGCCACGGAATAAGCCTGAATCGCCCGGGAAGTGTCGGTTTCCTCCAGGTTGTACTGCCAATAGCGCCCCAAGAGATGCCAGTTGCGAAAGTCGCCGGGCTCAAGTTTGGTAGCACGCTCGTAGCCTTGACGACTTTGCAACTCCGAATCGTGAATGGCCAGGGCGTCCCGGATACTGAAATAAGAAAGAAATCCCGCAACGAGTAGCGCGAAAGCAAGGACGATGCCGCGAGGAGTGGAATTGGAGACGCTTTGGCCCATGCGACCGTACTCTGCCTAGACCACCCTGCAGTTGCAAGAAAAAAGTCGGTCGGGGCCTGGAGTGTAGACCTGATAGTGAGATTGGCGCGTGTCGAGGCACGTTTCACAGGTCTCCGGACTAAAATGATGTTGCTGTGAATGGATTGAGTACGTAGAATAAAATCCCAGCCAAGGCGCACTCAAGAATCCCTGTTTTTGAAGACCGTGCTCCATCTGGTGCGCACGCACGAGTGGGAAACGCGAGAATCGGACGACTTGGTACGGCGGCGAGAGCGATCCCCCTTTCGAACGTCACACGAAGGTTTTTCCGGGAAAAGGAACGTTTCATTGAGTGGTTTCGTCTGTGTCTTGCACCGGAACGGCAGCCCTGTAGAACCGGCACTCTTACGCTCCCTAACTGATTTTCTTGCCTACCGAGGGCCGGACGCGCGTGGAGTGTGGATAGACGGCTCGACGGGCATGGGTCACGCGCTTTTGCGGACCACGCACGAACCGGCTGGCCAAGAGCAACCTGCAAACCTTGAAGGACAATTCTGGATTGCCGCCGACGCGCGCCTCGATGCCCGCGATGATTTGATCGACAGGCTCAAACGCGCCGGCCGAAACGTCCATTCAAACACTGGCGACTGCAAATTGATTTTGCACGCCTACGCAGCCTGGGGCAGGCCCTGCATCGATTGCCTCCAGGGCGATTTCTCGTTTGCCCTCTGGGACGGGCCGCAGAAGAGTCTGTTCTGCGCGCGCGATCACTTCGGCGTAAAGCCCTTTTACTACGCACAAATGGGCGAAGTTTTTCTTTGCAGCAATACACTGAATTGTGTCCGGCTTTACCCGCGCGTTTCAGAAGAGCTGAATGAAGCGGCGATTAGCGATTTTCTTCTCTTTGACATGATCCGGGAGCCTGCGGCTACGTCCTTCGCGGATATCCAGAGGCTGCCGCCGGCACACACGCTGGCACTGGGCGCAAAGGGAGTTTCTGTCCGCCGTTACTGGACACTGCCAATAAGCGCGCCGCTTCGTCACAAACGGCAAAGCGATTGTGTGGACGAATTCCGGGAATTGCTGGACCGCGCGGTGGCCGACCGGATAAGGAAGAGCAGCGCAGGAGTCCTGATGAGCGGTGGCCTGGACTCCCCAACGGTCGCGGCGAGCGCTAAAAGAGTGCTGGGTGACATTAGCGCGAATGGGCGACTACGCGCTTATACGGAAGTATTCGAGCATCTGATTCCGCACGAAGAGCGGCACTACGCTGAACTGGTTGCGGAAGCGCTCAAAATCCCGATCGAATTTCGGGTAATTGATGGGGCAGCGTCTTGGAAGGACCAAAACCATCCAGACCATCCATCGCCTGAGCCCTTGCATTCACCCTGGTTGGATTGGGGGATGACGCAATTGCGCCAGGTAGCGGGCAGGAGCCGTATCGCATTGACCGGCTTTGGAGGCGATCCCGCCCTTTCGTGCCTGCTTTCTGTACATTTTCGCCATTTGCTCAGTAGCGGACGGATTGCGCGCGCGCTGGCAGATGCAACGCGACATCTCGCAACCAAGGGCAGGCTTTCGAGGTTGTACGTTCGTAGGCGCTGGCAGAAATGGTTTGCATCCAATGGCCAGCTTCCCCAGTATCCGAGGTGGCTGAACCAGGACCTGGAGAAACGCCTCGAGTTGCGCGCGCGGTGGCAAGCGTTTACGCGCGGTCCGGCCGTCAATGGAGATGCCCGCCGTACAGCGTATGAGGCAATGGTTGATCCCGCATGGCCAAGCTTGTTTGAGAGTTACGACCCCGGAACAACGAGGCTTCCCTTGGAGGTCCGCCATCCCTTCTTTGATCTTCGCTTGGTGAATTTTCTGCTAGCCCTGCCAGCCTTGCCCTGGTGTTCCGACAAAGAGCTGCTACGCGAGGCAGCCCGCGGCGTCCTTCCGGAAGCTGTGCGCCTGCGGCGCAAATCCCCGCTACTCACGGACCCCTTGATTGCCCTTCTGCAACGAACGGAGTCGGCTTGGGTTGATTCCTTCGTGCCCGTTCCAGAGCTCGGCCGATACGTGGTGCGGGAGCGCATTCCGAGAGTATTTGGAGAAAAGAATGCGTGGAGCGCCTGGATTGATTTGCGGCCGATCAGTCTGAACTTTTGGTTGCGGTCAAAGGCGGCGGCAGGATAGACTTTTTTGGAGGCGCCTCGTGACGTCGAATTCGCAGGAGTTTGAGAAGAAAAAGCCGTATCAAAAACCTAGCCTCCGGGTTTATGGCGACATCCGAACGATCACGCGGGGCACTCCGTCGGGGAAGGGGCAAACCGACTCCACTGCTGGCAAAGGCCATAAGGCTCATAAGACATAGAAAAGCTGGTGGTTATCGCCCGAGGAACTATTGTCTGCATTGCATTCTGTTTATGGACTGCGACTTGCGTTCGACACAGCGCTTCCCGGGCTTCCTCTTTCGCTCGGCGAAGACGCGTTCGACGTTCGGATACAGCTGAAGAAATGTAGTGCGTTGTCCTGGAAATTCTCTGAGTCCATCGACACTCTCAATCCCATTCCGTACGACCTTGCTCACAGTCATCCGAACTTGCGCGTGGGCATGCTGTCGGGAGGGAGTTATTATGGTTTGTTTTATGGCGATGGAGTGCGATTCGCCGTGGAACGCCACGGTCGAGAAGTGTTGGGTGACTGGCCAGATGGCGGCACTCTCGAGGATGCCTGCACGTACTTGCTTGGTCCGGTGATGGGATTCGTGCTGCGACTTCGTGGCACGGTTTGTCTCCATGCAAGCGCCGTGGCTCTAGGCGATCACGCAATTGCCCTGACCGGTCTGCCGGGTGCGGGCAAGTCGACCACAGCCGCCGCCTTTGCCTGCGCCGGTTTTCCAGTGCTCTCCGATGACATTGTGGCTCTGGCAGATAAGGGAGGGCAAATCCTCGTTCAACCCGGCTATCCCAGAGTGAACCTATGGCCTGATTCGGTCCGCGCTTTATTTGGATCGGAAGACGCTCTGCCTCGCATCACTCCCACCTGGGACAAGCGGTATATGCCGCTTGGCCAGAATGGCCACCGCTTCGTTTCCGAGCAATTGCCCCTGGAAGCGATTTACATTCTTGACCATCGTGACGCGGCGCTGAATGCACCAGTCGTGAAAGAGGTTTCTGGCGAGCAAGCATTTATGGCGCTGGTGGCCAATACCTATGTGAATTATCTTCTCGACCAGGATATGCGGCGCAATGAGTTCGACGTACTCGCACGTGTCGTTGCCGGAATTCCCATCCGCCGCTTGCGGATACCGATGCAACCCTCCGCCGTCTTTGACTTGTGCGAGGCCATCGCGGCAGATGCGAAACAAACGACGCTGTCCGAGCCAGCAAACGCGTCCCCTGCGCGCGACTAATCCCAAAATGTACAGCCTGAGCGCTTACGGCTCGATGATCGCGGATCGCGCTCGCGCGGAGGCCTATGCTCAGGCTCTGCGAAACACCGTCCGGGCAGGGTCCGTGGTGGTGGAGATCGGCACGGGGCCAGGCGTCTTCGCAGTGCTCGCTTGTCAACTCGGCGCGGGCAAGGTCTACGCCATCGAGCCCTCGGAAATCATCCAGGTAGCGCGAGAAGTTGCCGCGGCTAACGGCTGTGTCGAGAAAATCGAGTTTTTCGAGCAGCTTTCTGATCGAGTAATTCTTCCCGTACAGGCCGATGTCGTTTTCTCTGACATGCGGGGCGTGCTACCGTTTTTTGCGCGACATATTCCAGCGATTGTGGATTCGCGCCGGCGTTTTCTTAGGCCCGGCGGCATCCTGATCCCGCGAAAGGACACGCTGTGGGCCGCGATCGTGGAAGCTCCAAGACCCTATGGCGAATTGGTGGATCCCTGGGAGAAAAATTCGTTCGGCCAAGATTTGAGATCGGCGCGAGCGCTAGCAGTGAATGTAGTTGAGAAAGTACGTGTGAGTCCCAGCCAGTTATTAACAGCGCATCGCCGGTGGACCACACTCGACTATGCCAGCGTCGAAAGCCCCGATGCCGCTGGCAATCTGGAATGGACGGTCGAGAGAGCAGGAACGGGGCACGGGATCGTGGTGTGGTTCGACGCGGATTTGGTTGAAGGCGCAGGCTTTTCCAACGCTCCCGGAACGCCCGAGAGCATCTACGGATCTCTATTCTTTCCTTGGACGGAGCCTGTGCCGCTGGCGCCTTCTCAAGCAGTGTGCGCAAGCCTCGAAGCCAAATTTGTGGAAAACGACTACCTGTGGCGATGGCGAACGCGCATCGAGTATGTCAAAGGATCGAGCTCTCCAATTCATTTTGACCAATCGCAGCTGGGAGGCGCGGTGTTGTCTGTCGCACAACTCCGGAAAGCAGCGGCAGACCACATCCCGCAGCTTTCCGAAGAGGGCCGCTTGCGCTGCAGAGCCCTCGAGCTTATTGATGGAAAAGTTTCACTCGCTGAGATTGCGCGCTCGCTGGCAAAAGAGTTTCCCGACCGCTTTCCCGATTGGCGTCAGGCGCTGTCCTATGCCGGCGCCGTCTCGCAGGAATTCGGCCGCTAGAGCGACTGGGAGCCGGAGCAAAGCTTGCTCGCGACTCTGCGTTCTGGGCAGCTTCGGCACGGCTCAGGTTTTTCTGTTGTGCCCATATTTCCGTGCGAGGCGGATGGGGCGGCGCAACGTTTCGAGCCACCACTGATTTCTGATGGTTCCATCGACCTGCCAGTCCTCTTCCGTGGGGGAAAGAGAAAGCCTTAGCAAATAGGCTGGAGCCGCCAGCAGACCGCCGCGCATGCGCATTCGAAATGCCGCGCGTTCGAAGAGCCCGGGAGGGGCGTAACCGGCTGCAGGCAGCCAACGAAGTACGCGCGCGGCGAGACCGGCTGCAGCGGTATTTTCGCGCACGCTGTCCGCAATCGGCTCAGGAAGCGTGGTGCTCAGCACGTCCGCTGCCAGTAGCAACGCTGCGTGCAGCAGAACTTTGGCCCGGACCGCTTCCGCACAGGCCGTCGCGCGCGCCCAATCGATTCCCGTTTGCCGCGAAACGAGCCCGGCCACATCGGCAATCCAGCTCAGCCGCTCCCAGAAATGCTTTGCGCCGTGAACACAGATGAGCACGAGCTCATCTTCGATAGAGGGAGCCGGAACTTCGTGGGAGTCGAGGCGCACGCGAACCTGCCGTGCAAAGAAATCCTCAATCGGAAGCCGGCGCGGAAAGTAGCGCAGCGTCAGGTCATTGTGAAGCTCGACGATCAGCTTCGAGTCGGGCTTGGAGAAAAGATACTGTCCGGGAACTTTGCCGGCGTCGATGGCTTCGAGCGAAACAGCCGCCCGGTAGCCGGAGGCGGTGAGCGCTTCGGTCGCGCGGCGGATGTCGCCCTGCCGGACGAGGAGGTCCAGATCACCGTACTTGCGCATGGCGGGGTCGCCATACGCCCGTACGGCGAGCACCGGCCCCTTGATGACTAGGGCGGAAATCCCCTGAGAAGCAAAAAGCTCGAGAATGCGAAACAGCTCGCCCGTGAGGCACAGCGTCAGGAAATTTTGCGCGCGCCGGCGATCGAGAATGGTTTTCTGGGACTCCGGCGGAACAGCGGACGCCTCGCAGCCGCTCAGGCAAGCCCAAAGATGCGCGAGCACGCCGTGCTGCTCCGCAAGCAGGAGCAGGCGCGGCCAGTCGGCGACAGTGGAAAGCAGCTTCCGCAGCCGCTCTCCGTCACGCATGGGCGAAGCGCATTCCTTGAGCACGGCCCATTCGCGTTCCAGCGCGGCTACGTCCGATAGATTCGAGGGCCAAAGTGTTTCAGCCATGGCGCCATGAGCTTATCAATTTAGTGTGCGGGGCTTAATCGATTCTAAAGGAACGGAGCCGGCGGCGTTACCCAAGCGGTTCAAAAAATGGAATGAGGATGCAGGTGCCGCGCGCCACGCGCTACTTGCCCGAGCTGGCGGAGAAACTATCGTCGCCGCGCCCGCGCCGGCGCACATCGATCCCGAGCCTCTTGATTTTCTGATTCAGCGTGGACAGAGGAATCATAAAACGTTCTGCCGCTTCCGTTTGATTCCAGTTCGTGCGCTCCAGCATATCGGTGATGATGCGCCGTTCTACCTCGTCCATGATCTGGAACAAGGAGGGTTGCGAACCATCGGCCGCGGAGCGCGCGCCTGGCTCCCCCGGCAGCGGCGGCACAAATTCCGACAGCTGCAAACGGACGCCGCGCACAATTTCCTTGCTGCGAATACCTTCGGGCAGCAAATCCACGTCGATGCGGTTTTGCGTGGAGAGCACGACGGCGCGCTCCACCACATTTTCGAGCTCGCGCACATTGCCGGGCCAGTCGTAATCCATGAGCGACTTCATGGCGTTGGGCGTGAACTGCAGGAGTTCCCGGTTGTTCTCATTGCAGTACCGCTCGAGAAAGTGCGCAACCAGCAACGGCACGTCTTCGCGCCGGTCGCGCAGCGGCGGGATATGCAGGTGGATGACATTCAAGCGGTGAAACAAGTCTTCGCGGAAGCGGGCCTCGCGCACCAGGGTAAGCAGATCGACATTCGAAGCGGCCACGATGCGCACGTCGACTTTGATTTGCTCCGTGCCGCCCAGGCGCATGAATTCGCGCTCTTGAATCACGCGCAGCAGCTTGGCCTGCGTTTCCGGGCTGATGGTGGCGATTTCGTCGAAAAAGATGGTGCCCTGGTCCGCCACTTCAAACAGGCCTTTCTTCGAAGCAACCGCGCTGGTGAATGCGCCCTTCACATGGCCGAAAAGCTGCGATTCGAGAAGATCGACGGGGATGGACCCGGTATTCACAGGCACAAAGGCTTTATCGGCGCGCGGGGAAGCGGAGTGCAGCGCTTTGGCGATGAGCTCTTTGCCCGTGCCGCTTTCGCCGCTGATGAGAATCGTCGAGCGCGAAGGGGCCACTTGCGCGACGAGATCCAAAAGCGTTTGCATCTTGTCGCTCTTGCCCACGATGTTCGGGAAGTTGAAACGCTGCTTGAGAGCGCGCTTCAGGTGCAAGTTCTCGTCGCGGAGCCGCCGCGATTCCACGGCCTGCGCGACCTGCGCAAGCAGTTCATCGTTGGTCCAGGGCTTGGTGATGTAGTCCATCGCGCCGTTTTTGAACGCAGCGCGCGCCATGTCGATGGAGCCGTAAGCGGTGATTAGGACGACGGACAGACCGGGGTCGCGGCGGCGAATCTCCTTCAGCATGTCAAGGCCATTGCGGTCAGGCAGGCTGACGTCGAGCAGAAGAAGGTCGAAGGGATGCTCCTCGAGCTTGGCGAGTCCGGATTCGCCGGTCTCCGCGCTGGAGACGCCATAACCTTCGCCCCTCAGCAGAAGTTCCAGGCCCTCGCGAATTTCGGATTCGTCGTCAACGACGAGGATCGAGCCCTTAGACATGAGCCGCTTTCCTGGCCGCGGGGAATTCCACGTGGAAGGAAGTGCCTTTTCCGGGAGTGGAGCGTACGTCGATCTTTCCCGCATGTTCCTTGATGATTCCATAACTCACGGAAAGACCTAGACCCGTGCCGCGGCCGTTGGCCTTGGTGGTGAAGAAGGGATCGAAGATACGGTGGATATGTTCGCGCGCAATTCCGCCGCCGGTGTCGGCAACTTCGATTTCCACGCTACCGTTGTGCGCGGCAGTGCGGACTTCGAGCATTCCTCCGCCCGGCATGGCGTCGCGCGCGTTCAAAAACAGATTGAGGAAAACCTGTTGTAGCTTGTTGGCCGATCCATGCACGGGCGGCAGAGACGCGCCCAGCTCTTTGACGATCTGGATGCGAGCCGTTTTCATCGGATGAGCCACGAGCGAAAGCGTCTCTTCCACAACGCGGTTCACATCCACGTTGTCTGCTTCTGCCGCGCCGGTCCGCGAGAAGTTCAGCAGATTATTGACAATTTCACTGGCGCGAAAGGTTTGCTTCACAATCTTCTCGATGAGAGACTGGCGCGGGTCGCCCTCCGGCATCTGCTTCGCCAGCATTTGGATGTAATTGGAAATAACCGCGAGCGGGGTATTCACTTCATGCGCCACGCCCGCGGCGAGGAGGCCGAGGGAAGTCAGTTTCTCCGTCTGCGACATCTGCTCTTCCATGCGCTCGCGCTGCGTAACGTCATCGAAAAGCAGGAGCCTGCCGATGCGTTCGTTCGACTTGCTGACCAGCGGCGTGATGGAAACGTTGAGCGTCAAGAATTTTCCCTGATGCTGCAGCCTTTGTTTATAGATGCCGGTGATCTGCTCCTGGTCACCGCGCGCGGCAATTTCCTGCGCCAATTCCGGAGGAAGCAGTGAACTGAGCTGGCGTCCCAAGGCGTGCTGGCGCGAAACTCCAAACAGTTGCTCCATGCGGGTGTTCCAGGAATCGACAATGCCTTCCAGGTCCACTGCGAGCACGCCGACGTTCAGGGATTCCACGATGTTTTCGCTGAAATCCTTGAGCCGCGCGATCTCCAGGGCTTTTTGCTCGAGCGAACTGTAAAGCTGCGCGTTATCCAGCGCGACGGCCACATAACCAGCGATCGTTTCCACTAGCTCGACGTCGTCGCTCGACAGGAAATCGCCATCCACCGTCTTGCCAAGCCCCAGAACCGCTACGGTATGCTCGCGGATGCGGCAAGGAACAAAGTAATTCAGATCCAATTGCTCCAGCGAGCGCCGCACGGAGTCGCTGACGTCCTTGGCGAGACGCGGCGATTCGAAGAAGAGCGCTCCACGCGTGAACTCCGGCCGTGCGGAATCGAGGAAGGTCAAATCCAAGGATTCGGAGAGCCGCACACCCATGGATCGCGCGATGCGCATGCGGCCCGGCCGCTCAGGATGTTCCACGAAAATCGCCAGGCGGTCGACCAACAACGTCTGCGAGATGCGGTCCATCACCGACCCGAGCATCGGATCGAGCCGCACTTCATTGGTGAGCGTGCGGCCAAACTCGATCAGCGTGCGGCGGTAGTCCAGGCGGTCGCGATAAAAGAAGCGGTCCAGGCGCACTTGAATCCATGCCCGGAACGGCTGAAACAAGAACGCGGCAATGACGATGGCGATCATGCCGCCCACGGGACCTGTCGCCGGCGCATGGAAGAGATAGGTAATCAGCGCAACGAGCGAAAAGTAAATTGTGGCAACGCCCGCAGTCGCAGCCGTGTACGCCAGACCGCGCTTGAAGATGATGTCTACGTCCATCAAGCGGTAGCGAATGATGGCGTATGCAAAGCACAGCGGAATGAGCACCAGGCTGAGCACGGAAAGCCTCATCCAGGCGGGCGGCGTAGCGTCAAGGACACGCGGGAAAATGTAGAGGAACGCAACGGGCATGCTACCGACCAGAGTGCCGCCCGTTAGCCATTTCAGCTGCTGGCGCAGCACACCGGACGGAGCAGACCGATAGTTCTTGTAGAACACAAAACCTGCGGCCAAAAAGGAAATGGCCAGGAAGCCAAATTCAATCTTGTCCAGTAAAAGGTAAGAAGCAAGCCACGGCACAAACCCCAAAGCGTTTAGCGCGATGCTCACATGCATCAGTAGGAGCGCCACAGGCGGGAGATAAACGAACAGGAGCTTGGAAGCGGAGCGCAGCTTGGTTTCGGTGCGGCCTGGAAAAACCAAAGCAAAATGAAGCAACAAGGCGGGAACCAGCAGCCGCGCCACGACCTCCGACCAGTAAACTTCCCAGTCAAAGGTGTCCAGCTTGCCGCTGAAGTGGAAAGACCAAAGAATGAAGGAAGCCAGGCAGAAAACGTAGAAGTGCACGGCCCGGGGAGCGTTCCAGCGCCGGGCGAAAATGAATAAGCCAATGAAGAGGTACAACAAACCAACGACGCGGAGATAGTTTTCGGTTGTGAGAGGCTTGTCCGCGGGCGCCGTTACAAGCGGAGTTTCAAATTGCTGGCCGTTGCGCGCCAGTTTGTAGCGCACCTGGGACCAGAGGCCGGCACGGTCCAGCCGCCGCGCAACTTCCGTAGCGCGCGAAACGGTTGCGTCGTTGAAGGTCAGCAGAACGTCGCCTGAGCGGATTCCCGCAAAGCCGGCCGGAGAATTGGGGGCTACGTGCCGTGCCTGAACTCCGTGATCGGTATCCAACCAGGTTACGCCGTCGTACACCACTTCATACCGGCTGCGCTGGTCGAAGTTCAGAAGGGCAAAAATCACCGCTGCCAGCGTGGCTAACGCCAGCACCACCGCCCCGAGGCTGACCCGCAGATTCTGCTTCATGGCCGTTCAGGGACACCCCGCTAAGAGAAATCGAGAGCAAGCGAGTGTCCACTGTTTGGTAGATCGTCGCTTAGCGAACTCTTGTGTATTCAACATGTTAGATAGGCGACAAGCTGGAGAGTACGGTTTCATCCAGTTTCTGGGAGGGCAGATACAGCTTTTGAGAACCCCCGGACAGCCTAAAATTGCACGCTAAGACCACCCCGGAACGTCCGGAAAGCGGGGACAAGGACAGCGTGTCCGTCGCGGCTGTTAGCCGAGACATAACCTTGCGCCAAGAGGTTGTCGCAATCTGCGATAGCCTCCCATTTTCCCAAAGCCCATTTTGGCAACGGCTGCCGGACAGTCAAATGAAAATAGGGATCCATCTGGTAAAGAGATTCACCGTACCCATCCAACCTCGAAACCACAGCGCCACCGATCCATTTGTACCCAGCCTGGACTTTCGTGCCAAGGCGCGGCACTTTGCCGGATATTCCGGCGCCAACCGAGTGCAGCGGGATGGCATGCAAAACGTCCCGCAAAGGACCGTCAACATCGTTGGCTGGCGTGAGGGCACTGCCATACGAATAAAGCACCGTCAACTCCGTATCGCCTTCAAGCTTCTGCCGAAATGCCACCCGCGCTCCCCAACTTCCGGAGGCGCCGCCGTCATAAGCGAAGCGATTGGAAAAGGAATCCTGGAAGTAATCAGCGGCCGGCAACAACGCACCGCCCTGGCCATAGACGGCAACGTGCCGATTGTCATCGTGGAAGCCCGCAAATTGCAATGACCTGCGAGCGCCGATTCTGTGATTTGCCGAGACTTCTTCATGCAAGCCGTTTTGCAAGACCGGACGACCATTGCGGAAAAGAAGGGCCGGAAACGAATCCAGTTCGTTGAGCGCTGCGGTCAACACTTCGCCTGCCTCTGTTCCGGTGGCCTCCAGCGGTACGGGACCGCTGGGCATGGAGGCAAAGACCAGTTCCGTGTACCAACCCTGAGAGATCCGGTAGCTGAGTTCGGCGCGGGGGCGAAACGAAGAAGCGGCGGCGCCGAGTCCAACCAAGACATATTCCCCACCGTAGCGCAGAAGGAGGCGATCACCCAGCGCAACCGCGCCACCTTGATCCAAGCGCGCACCTCTAAAGCTCGGACCGTCGGGCCCAATCTTGGCCTCGCGCATCACCAAGGCGGTGTGCGGGCCCGCGCCGAGGGATCCCGCAGGCATCCAGACCGTGGCAATTCCGCCGCCGGGGGCATCGTTGTCATAACTGACCTGGCCGGCAAAAATCAGATTGCCCGCACCAGCCAATTTATGATCGTAGGCCACCGCAGTGGCGGGCGTTGGCGCAATGTTGGAAGCGGAAACAGGGCGGCGCGCCCCGTTGGTAAATTCCATTCGAACGCGCGGCACTTCTGGCCTGCGGCTCTCTACCTGGAGCGTGGAGACGGAATCTGGCATGTCTACCCACTCCAGAACGGGACGCATGGAGGAAGCCGAGCGCAGCACCCATTTCCATTCATCAGGATTCGGGGCGGAATTGGAGGGCATGCGCCGCAATTGATCCAGGGAAGCATACATGGACTGCAATTCCACACGTACGACGGTGGTGAGGTTTGCAGTTACGCGAACGTGTTTTTCAAGAGTAGGGAGGAAACCGGCAAGCGTGACGCGCACGGTGTAGAATCCCGGCACCAGCTTGTCACCCTGAAAGAGGCCGCGCGTATTCGTGAGCAAACTGAGCGAGCTAACGCCTACCGCGGTTTCCGGCGAGAGCTCCACGCTCGCGCCCATCTGCGGCGTGCCAGCGCTGTCGCGCACGACTCCCGCAAGCTTGCCAACGAGAGGCTTCGCTTGCGCCGCTGCCGGTTTGACCTGGAGAAGGACTACCGTAGCGGTCAGGACCAGGGCCCCCAGGGTTCGGAGTCGCCCTTGTTTCACGTTTCTTACCTCCCGGGTTTGGCGCTCGCCGTGGTCTTGGCTTCCTGCGGCGCCTTCACCGTGAAATCTGCCGTGCGCGAAATGGTCTGGTTCGAGTGCACGTCCGTGGCATCCACTTGCAGGGTGTACTTGCCGGGAGTCAGCGTGGCCAGCGGCAGGAACCGCTCAATGGTCACTTGCTCTCCGGTTTGTTTCAGGTCTTCGGAAGTCTCCTTGAATTGCATTCCCGGAACCGGTTCATTGCCTCGCTTGACGGTGAACTGGAAATTCGCGCTGGATTTATGCGTGGTGTCATCGGACTTCAGGTTATACACCTGCATGTAAATCCCGAGTCTGTCGTTGGTGGAGAAGTCCCCTTCGAGGCGCGGGCGGACTTTGGAAGAACCGAGGACGAACTGGCCGGTGCCCACTTGCTTGGCCGGAACATGTTCGATCTGGTCGGCTAGGATCAGGGAACTGGCATCAAGTTTGTCGTCCGCATAGCGAGGGACGGCTAAGCGGTTATTCACCGCGCCGACATTTCCGCTCTGTACATCTTTGAGCACCAAGTCCAAACGGTACAGGCCCGGGCGGAGCGGCACGGCCTTCTGGTAGATCGATTGCAACTTCAAAGATTGCTGGAAGAGGCTGTCCGGGAAGTCGCGGCTTACGGATTCTTCAAAGGTTTGCACAACGCGTCCAGTCAAAGTGGTGATGCGCCCAAAGATATTGATCACCGCGGAATGAATTCCCTCTTTGGACTGGAAAGAAAGCTGACTGTTCGGGATCTGGATGGTAATGGGAACCAACACGGTGTCGTTGGTGACCTTCAGATAGTCAGTACGCCAGTTGAAGTGCACCTGGTCGCGAACAATGCGAGAAGTCACAACGGCTTCCAAATCCTTGAACTTTACTTCGGGTGGTTTGTTGACCTTGGCATAAAGCTCGAGGCGGTTGAATTCGTCCATGCTGGCGGGCGTGCCGCCCATACTCTTCGGAAGGTTCGTGCCATCGGAGCGTGAAAAGCGATCCACTTTCGAGGACATGCCCATGGATTCGAGTAAGCTGAGACCCGCGCCGGGCACGTGCAAAAGCGCATCTTTTTCCGAGGGATCCATGGTCATGTGATACTCGCCCGAACCGCTCGGGTCGACGAATTCCAGAATTACGTTTTCTCCTATGCCTTCCAGATAGCGCCAGCGCCAAGTTTCCCACGGGTAGGTCGAAGTGGAGCCGCCACCTTCTTCCATCGGGCGGTCATACGTGCCGCCCGTCGGGTGTGAATCAACTTCGTCGGGCGGGCCCCACATGATGTACATGCGGCCGCGGTCAGTCTTCCAGCCGGGGATTCCGGAAGCGTAATGTTCGTTGGCGTAAGCGATCCGCCGGTAGTGCTCCTCTTTGAAATCGTTGTCGGGCAGATCAGGGTTACTGCTGCGGCGAAGCCAAAACTGCTCGATGAATTGCTCGCGCTCTTCGTTGGTTTCATACTCCAGAAAAGCTCTTCGCTCGTCAGGGGAAATAATGTACGCGACGTCCTCGGTCAGCCATTGCTTGTAGGCGTTGTCCAACTCCTTCAGGGTGCGCTTCATCTTGCGCTTGGCTTCTTTGTCCAGCTTCTTGGGAGCTGGAGGGGCGCTGGGATCCTGCGGCCCTTGAGGAAAAGCCGGCGGCAGGCAAATGGCGAGCGAGAAAACGGATGCAAGAACAGTCCGGACTACCCGTGACATAGAGACACCTCAAGCTTTAGGACGAAGGAATTCTAACCCCCGGACAAGTCCCCCGTCAATGAGCGGAATCCCCTGCATTTTCTGACACTTGTCCCCCGTTTTCGCTTAGACCGCACGAGGCAAGTTTTGGTTGCCTGACGGTTTTTGACCTGAACGATAGTACAGGGAGGCCGAGCTAGAGAAGCGAACGGAAAAGCGGGAAAGGTTTACAGGAAAGCAGGTCGAAGGCAGAGAGAATTCGGTCGGGACTTACTGAATCCGTTGCGGCTGGCCGTCGGAGCCGACCAGGGTATCGAAGATCGCCAGAACGTGACGCCGGTAATCCAGCATACGAGTGAAAACATCCTTAAGCTGCGGATCACGTTCCGCTTCGCGGTGCCATTTGGCGAGGACCGCGCTGGGCACTTCGATGTCGCGCCGCAATTGGTCAGCGGAATGGCCGCGCAAGAAGAGCCCGTAGAAAAAAGCAGCTTCCCGCTGCGGAAAGTCCAACTCTTGCAGCGTGTCGGCGGGAACGAATTGGGCCGGGGTGGCCATAGAGAAAATGCAGTTTACCCAAAAGCGTTTCGGCGTCAAGTAGGACTTGCGTTTTGTTGCAGCGTGCCAGGCAATACCCACGTCTTGGGGAGACCCAGGCAACAGGAAACAGCCGGACGCTCGCCGTTGAACCGCCATTCTGACCGCCGTAAGATGCTTAGAGTCATGGCCGGGTTACATGATTCGGGGAAAACGTCATTTGCGGGTCGCACCCTGCGCCGCTTCTTACGCTCGGGTGTGTTGCACGGAATGCGATCCTTTGCGATTGATCCGGAAGAGTTCCGGCGGCATCTTTCGAGTGCGCACGGCTTGCGGGTTTCTGATTTTTCGCGCATGCGGGATGTTCCCATCGAGCGGCTGGACGCCGTCGCAGCCACACTGATACGCGATGCGGAAAGGCTCGCGCTTCTGCAAGGAGCAGGCTTCGGCCTGGGTGGCTTGATTACACTTCTTCCGGACGCCAGCGTTCTCACGGTCATTACGTTGCGGCTTATTCAGCGGTTGACTTTGTTGTATGGGTTCGAGACGCAGGAATCCGGTCATCAAATGGAAATTTGGAAAACGGCGGCAGCCGCGGCGGGCATTGACTACGGAAAGGACTTGGCGGAGAAACAGATTTGCGAAAAGGTTGTCCCACGGATCGCGGAACGGCTGGCGGCGAAACTGGGAGCAGAAACGGCGAAGAAATGGGTCGGGCGTCTGGTGCCGCTGGCGAGTTCGGCCATTGGCGGGGCGCTGAATTTTTCCTTTGTGCGCGGCTGGGGCCGTCGCGCTCAGCGGCATCTTCGCGCAAAACACTTGGGCGCCAAGGCCTTCGCAGCGCCGTTCGCGCCTGCGTACACCAGCGCGGAGTCGAGACTCCAGTAAAGGGCGCAAATCCGAGGTGTCCGGAACCGGGGGGTGGCGACCAAAGCTGTGGCTCGGCGCATACTCAGTTTTTCCGGCGATTGGCTCACGCGCAATGGTATTCTGGGAATCTACCGATTGTTTTTTCTGAGAGGGTCTCATGCATCGAATCGCAGGAGTGGTAGGACTCGTTCTTCTCTTCGGCGTCGGGCTTGCGCTGCCGGTGGTTTCTCAAACTCCCGTTTCGGGCTCCTCTCAAGAAACCAACGCACCGCAATCGGAAGCGGACGCCGTGCCTGCGTTTCATGCAGAGGCTCCCGCGGGTGACCTTCCGGAAACCATGAGTCCCGAACTGTTCAAAGAACCCGTGGTGCAAAATGCCTACGCGGTTGCTGCGAAAATCAAGAAAACCCTCTACCAGCAGCCGTGCTATTGCCATTGCGACAAACACAAGGGGCACACCAGCCTGCTCGATTGTTTCACGAGCAACCACGGGGCCGGCTGCGGCACCTGCATTTACGAAGATTTTTACAGCTACGAGCAGTCTCGTAAGGGCAAGACTGCAACGCAAATCCGCGAAGGAATCATCAAAGGCGATTGGAAGTCCGTGGACGCCGCGAAGTATCAGAAGCC
>CAZGBQ010000044.1:23229-25823 GCA_964524045.1 uncultured Acidobacteriaceae bacterium | reverse complement strand
CGTGTATCAGTTCTAGTGATGCTTATCACTAGAAATTTTAATCGGAAGTGTTATACTCCGCGTTAGAAATAGCCAATACCCCTTGCCGGCGCAGCCTTTTGCCGGTGTCGGCACCGCGGATCGGTTCCAACGGGAGGTCACCATGCCGGAGGGATCAACGCTTACGGGGCCGGTTCTTTACCTCTTGATCGCTTGGGGGCTCGTTACCGCCGTGTTCGTAGTCTTGCTGATTTGGCGCGGTGTGTTGTCGAGCCACGAGGACGATCAAATCTTCCTGGACGCGGCCGAAGAACACATCGCCAGGGAGCAGCGCGAGCTGATAGCTAAGATCACTTCGCTTGGGCGTCCCTTGCTTGTCTGCGGCGTTCTTTCCGGGGTGCTTCTCCTGCTCGCCGGCGGGCTGTGGATTTACGAAGGGCTTAAGCAGAATTTCTGAGGTCTGCCGTTCGGCACCTGGCGGGACAACGCTCGTTACTATCCCTGAGGTTTTGCGGGAGCCTGTTGTGGTGTCGCCTGATTCGCGGGGCTTGGCTGCGCCGCCCCAGGCGCGAGCGAGGTGTGGTTGTGCACGATAACCCAGTGATTGTTCCGTTTCTCCACCACAACGGTGGTCTGACCTTGCGAATGCGTGGGCTGGCCGTCCACGTCGGCTGAAAAGTCCCATTGATAGCACGCCCACCCGGTGTTCCCATTTACCTTCACGTAGGTGTTCGTGCGATCCATGCGAACGCGCTGCATGCGCGCGCGTTGCTGCTGGTAGATCGGCAGATAGTTGGCCCAGCCAAGGACCGGCGGGGCCCATGACGCGCTGACCAGCGAGACGTCGTCGGCGAACGTGGCGTGGAGCTTTTCGACATCGCCCACCTGCCAGGCCCCCAGCATTTCCGAAAGCATGTAATCAATCTGCTGCTCGTCGCTCATGGGGATCATGGTCTTCGAACTATCCGCCGGCTGAGCCTTGTCCTTTTTGTTTTTTTTGTTGGACTGCGCCGTTGCAGGCGAGATACCCGCCAGGAGGAATGCCGCAGCAAACAGGCATATCAGTGCGCCAGAAATCGATGGATGGAAATGAAGCCGTGCGAGTTTTTTCTTCATGCTTATCTGGCCTCTCTGAGGGAAGAGAATAACACGCCAAATTGCGCGCCACGCCGCTGTGCCTAGTTGGTCTACTTCACACGCGAAGCGCCCAGCAGATTTGCAAACAGGCGGTAAGCGCCAGGAACGCCCTCGGGCAATTGCCGGAAGAAGGCGAGCCCGGTATAGATGTAGGTTCCTTTTCCGTAATGCGTGTACACCAGGCCGCCATTGAGTGGCTGTTCGCCAGGATCGTTCATGGCCAGCAGCGGTGTGTATTTCTCATTGAATTGCGTCCAGAAGTAGAGGCCGCGCTCCTGCACCCAGCCCTTGAAATCTTCTTGGGTGATCTTGTTCGGAGCGTTGAGCAGCGGATCGTTTGGTTTCAAAAACTTCACGGGAGAATTTTCATCGGTGATGCGCGGAAGCGGCCGCGGCGCCGGCGGAGGATCTCCCGGTTTTGCGGATGGCGGCGGGGAGATCAGCGCGGGATAGGGAGCGGGCTGGACCTTGTCCCAAATGAAATCGCGGTTGTATTGCACAATCAGCGTGCCGCCGTTCGAGACGTAGTCCAGGAGACGCTGATTTGCGGCTGGAAGTTCCTGGCGCAACTCGTAGGCTCGCACGCCCACGACAATCGCGCGGAAACGCGACAGGTCGCCAAACGTCAGTTGCGTCGCGTCGAGCATTTCGACCGGAATGCCGAGGCTACGCAGCGCGTCCGGGATGGGCTCCCTTTCTGCAGTCACGTAACCCACGCGTAGATTTGGCGGCACTGCCACACCGAAGGCGTGCACTGAGCACTGAGCCGGTTCGGTCCAAAGCTGCGTCGGGAGCGTTGGCAGCGGTTCCAGAGACTGGGAGAATTTTTCTGTTTTGGTGGCATGTCCGCGATCTCCCGTTCGCTCCGCGTAGGCCGCGATCTTGTAGTGTCCCGGGACCAGCTTCAGCGGGGGTGTAACCGTCAGGCGCACATAGCGCTCGCCTGTCCCAGTGAGGAATTTCACGGCGACCGGAGCAGCGATTTTCCATCCTTTGGGAATAGTGACCCCAACACGCACCTGTCCCGGCTGCGCCGCGTACGAGTGCACGCGGAGCAGCACGTCAAACGGTTTGCTTGGCTTGGTCAGGTTCTCAATCACCTGTTTGGGTTCCAGCGTCAGCGTGAACGCAGGAACGAGCAGTGGAGTCATTCGGTCAACACGTGTGGAGGTTGCTTGCACACTCGTCACTGCGGAAGTCACAGTAAAGGAATAACCGTCGATTACAGCTTCCTGCTTGGTGGTTAGCAGCGGCGGAGGCTCCGGCAGGATGGCCACCGTCGGTCCTTCGCTGGCGCGCGGTTTTGGCCCCGCCTGGACCGTGATGCTGAGCTGTGGCTCCTGCTCTTCCTTCTGTACAGTCCATTCGGGAGGAAGCACCAACGCCGGTTTCCTAAACTCTGCGGGAACTCCGCCCCGGTGGCGGGATTCCACTCGTACCGTGAATGTTTCGCCAGAGACGATTTCGCTCCGGTCGGA
>CAZGBQ010000044.1:17580-23129 GCA_964524045.1 uncultured Acidobacteriaceae bacterium | reverse complement strand
GGATCAACGCCCATGTTCCCGACTTCATAGTCTTCATCGAGCGGCCCGAGCGGCGCCGCGAGCATCGCGGGATTCAGTTCGCCCCCATCTTCGCGCTTCAGCGCAATGGAGCGCCGCAGAAACGGTGAACCAAGAAACCCGGCAATTCCTTGGGTGCGATGATTTGCAAAAGCGTCAAGTCCCATTTCGCGCCAAGTTTTGCCGTAGAGCGGTGAAGTCTCATCTAACGGCAGCACATAACCCTGTGGCTTTTCGCTGCGGTCCACGTCGAGTAGGAGGACCGGTTTTCGGTCGCCCCACGGCAGCAATTCCCTTTTTTCGGATGCCGTCGCCGATATTTGAAAGGAAGCGTCCGCGGCAAGTTGCACAGCCTTCGGCGTCAGCAGACCGGCCGCTTGGTGGTGCCCGTGCCCGCCATGCACGCCACCCCAGCCATTCAGCACCACATTCGGGCGAAAAGTTCGGATGACGCGGACCATGTCCTCAAGAACCTGATCGCCCCAGACTTTCTCGGTTTCTTCCGGTGTCTTGGAGTAGCCGAAATCTTTCGCGCGCGTGAAATACAACTTGACGCCATAGCCGCGAGTGGCCGCCAGCAATTCCTGCGTGCGAATCAATCCCAGTTGCGGGGCCTGCTCCGGGCCAAGGTCGTTCTGGCCGCCTTCGCCGCGGGTCAAAGAGAGCAACGCAACATCCGCGTGCAAGCCTCGCGCCAGGTAAGTAAGCACCGCGCCGGATTCATCATCGGGATGCGCGGTGACGTAGAGAATGCGCGTGGTCACCCGTGCGCGTTCAATGGCCTCCACGGTTTCCGCCAGGCCTGGCCCTGTTCCCGGCGCCGGTGGAAACTGCGCGTAGCTCCGGGCGCCGAGCAGACACAACAATCCGACGATGCCGTAAATTCCACTTTTCACGAAATTCTCCGAAAAATGCATTGCGCTCCCTGAACTATTGACCGCCTATCCTCTGACGCTTTTGGCTGTTCATCCGTTACGGCCGATCCGCTCCGCGCTTCTCAAACGGCCACTGTTTCCTGTCCCATGTCCAAATCAGAAACGCCAGGATTCCCAGGGCGATTTGCAGCAATCCCCACTTCCTAGCCGGGCCCGTCCTCCAAAAGAGCCAGATCCAACCGCACATCGTCAAAATTGCAGGCACGGGGTAGAGCCACATCTTGAATGGAAAGCGCTCCGGGCCCCACTTGCGCCGCAGCAACATCACGCCAGCGGCTTGACCGACAAACTGGACAATGAGCCGCACAGCCAAGATCCCTACGATGGCCGTCTGCAAGTTTAAAATCACGCTGAATAAGAACGCTAGTCCTCCCAAAATCAAGAGAGAGACATGGGGAAAGCTCTTTGTGGGGTGCACGCGGGCAAAGACTGGAAAAAAGTTGTTGTCCAAGGCGGCCGAATAGGGAACCCGCGAGGCGCCCAGCAAAACTGAAAAAACAGAAGCAAGCGCCACCCACAAAATCATGCCGGTAGCAACCTTGGCGGCGGCGGCTCCATAAAGGCGCTCGATAAAGAGGCTGGCCAGGAACTTCGAGTCCTGTGCCTCGCGCCACGGCACCACTCCAAGGATGCTGGTCTGCATTGCCAAATAGAGAACCGCAATTCCCAGCACCGACAGAAAAATCCCCCGGGGAATGTTTCTTTCCGGGTCTCGGATTTCCCCTCCTAAATGACAAATGTTGTAGTAACCCCAATAGCTGTAGATGGTGTTGACCATTGCAGAACCAAGCGCTGCGAACCACAAAGCCGAAAAGTCAAAAGCCCCTGGCGGGAAATCGAAAGCGAGCTTCGAATCGAAATGCCGCACGCCTCCCCAGATCAGCCAAAGCATCATTCCGATCACGCCGACCCACAGAAGAACCGAGATTTTGCCGATGGTTCCTATTCGCCGGTACAGGAGAACGATCAGCAGAAGAACGAGTCCGCCTGAAATTGCTTTGTGCTGGATTGTCGTAAGCGGATGAAGATATTCCGCATAGTTGGCGAACCCAATGGAAGCGGACGCAATCGAAAGCGGCACGTGGAGAAACGTCTGCCACACAAACAAAAACGACATCAGCCGACCCCACCGCTCCGGCCCGTACGCCTCACGCAGAAAAACGTAAGTGCCTCCGGCTTTAGGCATTGCCGCCCCGAGTTCCGACCACACGAAAGCGTCCAGGGTGGCCAGCACGGCACCGAGAAACCACGCAATCAACGCCTGCGGCCCGCCCATCGCGCGAATGACCAGCGAGCTGACCACGAACGGACCGATGCCGACGATCTCGATCATGTTCAGCGCAACGGCCTCTTTCAGCCCCAGGCCGCGCTCCAGGGCTGGGGCCGCCGCTTTGTTGTCCGTCGTCATCGGCCCGCCGAGAATAGCAAAACCATTTCCTGCCGCATAACGCAGATTGCGCCGCAGTACTATTTGGATTTGCGGCACACGCGAACGCGCCGTCCTCCCCCCGGTGACTCGCGCGAAGTAATATGGGGGGCGTAACGGCCTGCCGGAGATTTTCCCTCTCAAACCGGTTCATCGGCCCCGTGAACTTGCATCTTTAGCTGCGCCGCAAATCGAGCTTCATCCCCTTCCGGAGCGCCAGTTTCCGCGTACCTTTACCGCTACCGTCGACCACGGCGCGTAAGAAAGGCAGAGCTTTCGGATGGCCGACAGCCCACCGTCGATCCTTCAGTCCCGAGGCTCTCTTTCTCCTCATAAGGCAAAACTTGCTCTCACTGGACTGTTCCTGCTGACGGCATCGCTCTGGCTTGGCTCGCGCTTTCTCCTGTCCACGGAATTTCTCCCTCATTGGTATTGCTACGTGGGAAACCGGCGGCTCGTGTGGACCAACGTGATTGCCGACCTGGTCATCGGATTGTCGTACGTGGCGATTTCCGCAACGCTGGTTTGGCTCGTGCGCCGGGCAGGACGCGACCTGCCGTATTCGCATTTCTTCTGGGCTTTCGGGCTGTTCATCGTTAGCTGCGGAGGAACCCACTTCATGGAGGTGCTAACGGTCTGGAAACCGGTGTATTGGCTTTCCGCGGCCGTGAAGACTGTTACGGCCTTAGCTTCCGCCGGAACTGGAGTGGTTCTGCTCATCGCCGCCGACGACATCGTGGAGTTCGTGCGCACGGCCCGGGAAGCGGCGGCCCTGCGCGGCAACGAACAATTTCGCGCGCTCGTCAAGGCAGCGCCCATGGCCGTAGTCGGCTCAGACCTTCACGGCAAGATCAACGTATGGAATCCCGCTTCTGAACGCCTCTTCGGGTGGACTGCCGAGGAGGTTTTGGGGAAGGCCGTTTCCCTTGTGCCGCCGGACCGAGCAAGAGAAAGGGACATGCTTCGTCAGAAGGCGCTAGCCGGCGAGGTTACGGCAGGCTTCGAGACCGAGCGTCTCAAGCGCAACGGCGAGCGTTTCCCCGCGAACATTTCCTCCGCGCCGGTGTTTACGGAGAACGGGGAAATAAATGGCACGGTGCGATTCATTGAAGATATCAGCGAACGCAAGTCGCTGGAGTCCCAAGTGCGGCAGGCGCAGAAAATGGAAGTGCTGGGGCGGCTCGCCGGAGGCGTAGCCCACGACTTCAATAACATGCTGATGGTCCTTGCCAGCAGCACGGAGCTGCTGGAGCATTCCTTGCCAAAAGAATCCTCCGCTCGCCTGTACCTCGACCAGATTCAGCGCACGACGGAAAAGGCCGCGGCTGTTACCAAGCAACTGCTGGCTTTCAGCCGGAAACAGGTGCTAGAACTCCGCCCTATCGATCTCCACAAGGCGCTGACGGAGTCTGAGTTCATGTTGCCCCGGCTGTTGGGTTCGGACATCGTTCTGACGTTTCATCATGAGGCGGAGAAATCATGGATTCTCTCTGCTCCCTCGCAAATTGAGCAGGTAGTTGCAAATCTGGCCATCAATGCGCGCGATGCCATGCCCGACGGCGGCCACTTGACCATCGCGACGCGCAACGTCGCAAGATTGCCTGATGGCATCGCAGGCGCAGCTTCCTCGAGCGGAACCTGGGTGGTGCTCGAAGTAACCGACACGGGCTGCGGAATGGATGAGAAGACGCGGCTTCAAATCTTCGAGCCGTTCTTTACCACCAAACCCGCCGGAAAGGGCACAGGCCTGGGTCTGGCTACTGTCTATGGCATCGTGCGTCAGGGCAATGGACACATTCGGTTGGAGACTCAAGTTGGGGCGGGAACTCGCTTCGAGATTTACTTCCCTTGTTCGGAGGTCACACTCCCATCGTCAGGGGATGCTCCAGCAACGGAGTCCAGCAATTCCGCAGCTGTTTCAGGGGAAGGGATTACCATTTTGGTGGCGGATGATGAGGTTCCGTTGCGCCAAGCCGTGGTCGAGGTTCTGCGGAGCTCGAGGTATACGGTACTCGAGGCGCAAACCGCGTTGGAAGCAGCTGAGATCGCGGAAAAAAGAGTCGATAAGCTGGATGTTCTTCTGACCGACGTCGTCATGCCCGGCTTACGCGGTCCGGATCTTGCCCGCCGAGTTTCCGCGCGGCATCCCGGCGTTCATGTGCTCTACATGTCGGGCTACGCGGAAGGATTGCCGGAAACGCAACTCCCTCCCAATTCCGCTTTTCTCCAGAAACCATTTCGGTTTGCAACCCTTCTGGAACGGCTTAAACTCGTACAACGCAAAGCCTGACCCTGCGTGACTTGCCGGGACGGAATCTGATGCGCTTCTTTTCGCCTTGCCGCCGGGCCAGCATTCTTTGTTTGCTCTTGCTGGGCATTTCCCTGCACTCGGCTCGTGCCGGGCGCCTCTCTCCTCCCGAAGCTCATGCCATTCTTGACAAAATCTATTCCTTTGACCTCGAAGGCGCAGCGGAAACGGCCAGGCGAATGCAGCAAGACCATCCCGATGATCCGCTCGGCTTTCTCCTCGAAGCGGATGCGCTGTGGTGGCGTTTCTGGGTCCTTTCGGCGGAGTTCAAATATGGAATGACCGACGCACGCCGCCGCCCCAAGCTTCCCGCCGATCAGCACTACTTCGAATTGGCCGCGAGGGCCTCCGCGCTCGCTTCCGCGCGGCTTCAGCGCGGTGAAACCGCCGAAATGCAGTTCTACGCGGGCCTGGCGGACGCCACGACAGCGCGCCTCTATGGTTTGCGCGGCGAAAATCGAAGTGCCGCGAAGTTCGGAGTGCGCGCGCGCGAACATTTCCTTCACGCCAAGAGCTTGGATCCCACCTTAGCTGATGCCGACCTGGGCCTCGGCCTTTACAACTATTACGTAGATACGCTCAGCGGCATTACCAAGATGTTGCGCTTCTTCATGGGCATCCCCGGCGGCTCGAAGCAAGAAGGAGTCCGCTTGCTCGAACACTCCATCGCCGATGGGGATCTCACCCACAACGCGGCTCGCTTTTATCTCGCCATGAACCTTCATCGCTACGATCAGCAATATGACCGCGCTCTCTCTATCATTGGCCCACTGGCGGAGAAGTATCCCTCTAATCCGATCTTTCAACTGGCGCGCGGCGACTTGTACGCCAAGCTTGGCCGCAAGCAACAAGCATTGCTCTG
>CAZGBQ010000044.1:0-17480 GCA_964524045.1 uncultured Acidobacteriaceae bacterium | reverse complement strand
CGTCCCGCGACCCGGAGTGTCGCGTGCACATTGAGCATTTGGTTCACGCTTCCATCGCGGGACTTGGGCGTGAAGCGCAAAGTGGCTCTTCCTGACGCCAGCACTAGTCCGCCCGCAGACAGCGCACTGCATGCTTTAGCTGCATCTTCGACACAGCCGGATTCGCATTGACCTCCTCCCTGTCCAGATGGTAAGCATGTAGGGTTAACTACGCACCCGATTTCAGGTCAGAGAGCCTAGTCGAGCGGGTCAGTGTGCAAACTGGGGTTTCTTGGCCAGGCTCTGTCCGGGTCAACGCTTTGCGCGGATCTAGCATCTCACCCGCTAATGTTTGCCGGCGCTACGGCCTCCCCCCGTTTGCCGGCCAGGCTGACCCCGGCGTATTCGGGGTCCTGAAAGCACGAAGGAGTAGCAATGAAGCGGTTTTGGACAGCATTCGCTGTCGCGCTAGCGGCGGTTTTCGCGGTAGCAGGCTGCAACGACTACGGCAACACGTTTCAGAACCCCACGGGCGCAGCACTGACTTCTCTCTCCCCGTCTCGAACAGCGGCGGGCAGCCAGGCGTTCACCATCCTGATGAACGGCGTCGGTTTCGTCGCTCAAACGAAAGTGCAGTGGAACGGCAAGACCTGTCCGATTTCGACGAGTGCATCAACCAGCTCGTGTACAACTACGATCACCCTCGACGCCAACAATAACGTCACGTCGGTTATCGCCAATATTCCTGCCTCCTTCATTTCCAAACCAGGTACTGCGAGCATCAACACTATTAACCCGGCCTCCGGCACCGGAAATAACGGCCTGTCTAACACTCTCACTTTTATTATCGAGAATCCCCCCAATCCCGTGCCCACGGTTACTTCGGTTTCCCCCACCTGCGCGACGGTAGGAAGCGGCCTCTCCCTTACGGTCAACGGCACCAACTTTCTTACTGGACCCACGACCACCACGCCGGCGCAAGTTTCCACGGTGATCTGGACTCTCGGCGGCTCGCAAGGCCAATTCACTACTCCTGCGGCAACGATTACCTCCACGCAGATCACGGTGCCGATTCCATCTGCGGATACCGGCGTCGCCGGAAACGCCACGGTCGCGGTATCCAATCCGGCTTCCTTGCCGCTCCCGAATGTTTCCGGTAGCGTCGGAAGTGGGGGCGGTACAGGTGCAATTTCGGCGGCGAGCACGGTCACTGTGCAGACCGGAGCTTGCCCCCTGGCCGCCAAGGTGCAATCGACCTCCCAATCTGCGGCCGCTATCGCTGAAGAAACACCAGCCATCAGCCTTGATGGCCGCTATGTTGCCTATACGGCCTTTCAGAACGAGCGGGCGCAAATCTTTTTCCGCGATACATGTGAAGGAGCTGCCTCTGGCTGCAAGGCCCATACTTCTTTGCTTTCCATTGCCAGTGATGGTGAGCCAGCCTCCGGTGACAGTCATACGGCGTCTATGAGTGCGGACGGCCGTTATGTGGCATTCAGCTCGGACGCAGCAAGTCTCGCAGAGAATGCACCTGCTGGAAGACAGATTTATTTGCGTGACACCTGCGTTGGCGCGGGCGATTCCTGCAAGCCATCAACACAACTCATATCTACGGATTCCAGCGGCGCGCTCTCGGGCGCGGAGAGCATTCTTCCCTCAGTGAGTTCTTCGGGGCGCTTCGTCGCTTTTCTGGCGGTCACGCCGAGCCTTGCGGCGAATCGTTCTTCCGCGGAGATGAAATCTGCAGCCGGCGCGACAAACAGCGGGTTTCGTCAGGTGTTCGTTCGCGACACCTGTCTCGGCGCGTCCAACTGCACGCCGAAGACAACGCGCATTTCGCTGCAATCAGGCGATGGCACGGCAAGAGATTCTCAACCTGCAGGGCCGGCGTTGAGTGGCCAGGCAGGACACGTAGCTATCCCCGGCGCTAAGGCTGCTACGTTATTTATGCGTTCCGTTGCTGTGGATGACAGCGTCTTCCTGGCGGTAACTAGCGGCCAGCGCTAGTTCCTAATTGAACCGCACCTTGATGTCCGGGCGCTTCTCGAGGTGCACGGAATCGATGAACCGAACTTGGCGGTCATCGAACGTCAGAATCATCGAGCTGGTGCGCACGCCTTCTCCGAAAAACCGCACGCCTTTCAGCAGATTCCCGTCGGTGACGCCGGTGCAGGCAAACACCATCTTCTTCCCCGGCGCCAAGTCCTCGGTGTCGTAAACGCGCTTGAGATCCTTCACGCCCATTTTTTCAAGCCGCTGGGCGTCTTCCGGCTTGCCGATCACTAGCCGCGCCATAATCTGCCCGTTCAGGCAGCGGAGCGCGGCCGCGGTTAGCACGCCTTCGGGCGCGCCACCTGTGCCCATCACGGCATGTACTCCCGTGCCCACGACGGCTGCGGAAATGCCTGCCGAAAGATCTCCGTCGCCGATCAGGCGGATGCGGGCGCCCGCGGCGCGAATTTCGTCAATCAGCTTTTCGTGCCGAACGCGGTCGAGCACCACCACCACCAGGTCTTCGACATCGCGTTCCAAGCGTTTGGCGATAGATTTCAAATTGTCGGCGACGGGCGCGTCCAGATCGATCGCTCCCTTGCATGCCGGGCCCACCACGATCTTTTCCATGTACAAATCCGGCGCGTTCAGTAGCCCTCCTCGCTCGCTTGCCGCGAGCACTGCGATGGCGTTGGCCGCGCCCGTGGCGCACAGATTCGTGCCTTCCAGAGGATCGACGGCAATGTCCACTTGCGGGAACAGCGCTTTCGGCGCATGGGTCGCCAAGCCGACTTTTTCGCCGATGTACAGCATGGGCGCTTCGTCGCGCTCGCCTTCGCCGATCACCACCGTTCCGTCAATTTCCACCGAGTCCAGCGTTTTGCGCATGGCCTCAACGGCTACTTCGTCGGCATGATGGCGGTCGCCGAACCCCATCGTGCGCGCCGCTGCAATCGCCGCGTTCTCCACCACGCGCAGAAAATCCAGGCTCAATTGCTCTTCCATGAGTGCTCTCTCCGATTGGCTGCTTCGAGGATGCGCCTCGAACCCCTTCGAGGCTTGCCGCGGACCTGGCTGCGGCGCGGTAATCATAGGCCAACTCCCCGCCTGCCGTCGACAGCCGAGAAGCAGTGAGGCGTACCAGGAAACATTGGGTCCATTTCGCGCGATTTCCTGCATACCGCGCAGCTCGCTGCAGAAATCCGAGCCGCCACATCCGTTTGAGTGCTAAGATTCGCGCCAACGCAAACACCATCCACGGCAACTCGACAGGGAGGCAACTATGCGCTGGTGGAGTCCCTTGCTTGCATTCTGCTGTCTGGTGCATTTTTGTTCGGCTGTCGCAGCCGCGGATGGCAAGGCGCTTTACCAAAAACATTGCGCAGGTTGTCACGAGGCGCCCGCCCCGCGAGTCCCAGACCGCAATACTCTGCAACAGCTCTCGCCCCAAGCGATTGTGGACGCCTTAACCACCGGCAACATGCGGGTGCAGGGATCGAAGCTCACGCCCGGCGAACGGCAGCTCGTTGCGGAATTCTTGACGGGCAAAACGCTGAAAGCAGAGGCGCAATCTGGCATTTCGACAGGACTGTGCCAATCGCCACAGACTTTTTCCATTGTGCCCGGCGACGCGCAATGGAATGGCTGGGGAGCGGGTCTCGCCAACCGCCGTTTTCAGTCCGCGGCTGGGACGCGACTCTCCGCCACGGATATTCCCAAGCTCAAGCTGAAGTGGGCTTTCGGCTTTCCCGAGGGCTTAGCCGCCTTCGCACAGCCAGTGATTGTCGGCGGGCGTGTGTTTGTTGGAAGTCTCTCCGGCAAAGTTTACTCGCTCGATGCCAAGACCGGATGCACGGTATGGAATTTCCAAGCTAGTGGCGGTGTGCGCTCGGCTATAAGCGCCGCGCAACTCGACTCTTCCGGGGCTCCGCGTTATGCCGTCTTCTTCGGCGATTTACACGCGAATGTTTATGCTGTCGACGCCTCCTCCGGAGATTTAATTTGGAAGACACCCGTCGATCCGCATCCGCTGGCTCGCATTACCGGTGCGCCCCAGTTTTATAATGGACGTCTCTACGTTCCGGTTTCCTCGCTCGAAGAGACGGCGGCAAACCCCACGGACGTTTGCTGTAAGTTTCGCGGCAGTGTGATTGCGCTCGATGCCGCAACCGGCAGCCACCTCTGGCAAAGCTACACCATTTTCGAGACCTCTCATCCCACGCAGAAGAACGCCGTCGGCACCCAGCTCTGGGGCCCTTCCGGCGTGGGCATCTGGTCAGCTCCCACGCTGGATCCAGAACACAAAATGATCTACGTCGGCACAGGCGACAACTACTCCGATCCGCCAACCGATACTTCCGATGCAGTCCTTGCGCTCGACCTGGACTCGGGGAAGCTAAAATGGAAGCGCCAGTTTGCTTCTGCTGACGCCTGGAACATCGGATGCATGCTCGCGGACAAAGCTACATGTCCCAGCTCGAATGGTCCTGATTTTGATTTCGGCTCTTCCCCCATCCTCGCTTCGCTTGCCGATGGCCATCGCGTCTTGATAATGGCGCAAAAGTCGGGTGTGGTACGCGCGCTCGACCCAGACCAGGAAGGTCACGTGCTCTGGGAAGTTCGTGTGGCACAAGGCGGCACGCTCGGAGGAATTGAGTGGGGCCCTGCCGCTGACGATGTCAACGTGTATGCGCCGGTGTCCGACATCGGCTTGAGTCTGGAATCTGACGCCAAATTCGAACTAGGCAAAACCAAACTGGTCTACGATCCCACAAAAGGGGGCGGGATCTTCGCTTTGCGGCTGGCTGACGGCAAACAGGCTTGGTACAGCCCTCCGCCTAAATCGGCGTGCAGTGGCCGCCCGCGGTGCAGCCCCGGGCAGTCCGCGGCCATCTCAGTGATTCCCGGCGCCGTCTTCTCCGGCTCTAACGACGGTCATCTCCGGGCCTATTCCACTGAAAATGGCCGCGTCCTCTGGGACTTCGACACCTTTCGCGAGTTTGCGACGGTCAACGGTGTCAAAGCCAATGGTGGATCCATAGACGGGCCCGGCCCCGCAATCGTGGACAACATTCTGTATAGCGAATCTGGTTACGGATTCTGGGGCGGCATGGCTGGCAACGTGTTGCTAGCGTTTTCTACCGACGGCAACTAGTTCCCTCTGAACTCAGGAATGTAAGAATAGTATTGGCGGCGCTAATCTTTGGGCAAGTGCTGATTTCTGCTCCAGCCTGACTGCTCTGAAGGGGGCGAGCCGAAACGCCTGTCTCACTCATTTTTTGTCCAAGGGCTGCAGAGTTGCATTCACGAGGAACGGATTATCGAACTCGGTGGTTTCGCCCCAACCTTTTCCGGTAACCGGAAGCAGGCGGGCCGCGAGCGGCTTGTGCCACTTCACCGCAAGGCTGGCCATGTCTCCGATGATGAGCGCGAGCTGGTCCGCACTGGTATCGCCCGGCAGCGGAATGGTGTCCAGGCCCGTTCCACAAACCGCGGAGTAACTCAGTAGGGCATCGATGGAGATGCGCCCTTCGCTCCACCGCTGTGCGAGTACCGTGTCCTCCAGGACCGGCAGCATTAAGCCGTTGTAACCCGTCTGCTTCACCTTAACATCCTTGATCGCTGCGGTAATCGTCGCGGCTGCTGTCAGCGTTCCGCTCAATCCCACCGGCTGCGTAGTTAGGTTTTCTATGGCCGCGCCGATGGACGCCCCATCTTTTCCCGGCGACGGCGCTGGCGAAAGATCGATGCCCATGTACGTCCAGCCGGTTTCCTGGTCCACGCGCCCCGCATGCCTCTCGATATCAAAGGCCACAGTTGCGAGCGAATCCACGAGGCGCTGCCTGGCCATCGTCAGGTCGTGCGCGTCTTTAAACGCCGCTGCAACCAGATTCGCGGACTCCAAGGCAATCGCGAACTGGTGCCCAAAGCCGGTGTGATACGCCGCAGGAAAAAATGGTGTCACCGGCGGCACCAAGGCGACCGCTGCAAACCGGAAATTGCCCTGGCTGTGCTCGGTGGCCTCTTCGACCCTCTTCATGAGCCGCGCTGCCGCACCGACAGCGCCCCAGCGCACGCCGTCTTCTCCCGCCACTGCGAGACTGGCGTTCAAGGTTTTCGTATTGGTAAGAATCTCCGCGAGCAGGTCCGCCTGCGCAGTGCTGTCGTTTTCATGCAGCATGGCGGGGCCGATAGACAGCGCGAATTTCTGCTGGTCCGCCAGCGCGTCCAATTGCTGGAAGAATGCCACCGCCTGTTGTGTCGAGATTCCCTGCGTGTATTCCGGAAACGGCTGCGTGGCGATGCGAATCGTTTGGACTTGATAGCCCCGCGATTCGAAGGTCGTCTGGGCGCGCCGCAACATTTTCAACGCGTCGGCGATTTGCTGCTGGTATTGCCCGCGATCCAGATTGATGAACGCCGTAATCGCCCGAATCTTCACGTTCGAGGCATTTGCCCGGCCTGCTGGCGTTTTTTGCTGAGCGTGCGCGGCGGAGAGGCCAGTGCAGAGAGACAGAATAAGAAGAAGGACCTCACCAACTACGAAACGCGAAGTCCGAAGCGTGGAGGCATGCATGGACGTTACTCCCTTGAACAGGATAGATCGTGCTTGCGGCAGTTCTGCGGTCTTCACCAGTCACCAGTCACGAATCACCAGTCACGGCTTGCTCTACACAAACGCGGAGATGCCGGTGATGCGCTCGCCGATCACCAGCTTGTGAATGTCGTTGGTGCCCTCGTAGGTGTAGACGCTTTCGAGATTGTTCATGTGGCGCATGATGCAGTAATCGTCGACGATGCCGTTGGCACCGAGAATGTCGCGGGCCTTGCGCGCGGTTTCCAGGGCGATGCCGACATTGTTCATTTTCAGCATGGAAATATGAGAGGGATCGGCTTTGCCTTGGTCTTTGAGACGGCCAACATGCAACGCCAGCAATTGCCCCTTCACAATTTCCGTGATCATCCAAGCGAGTTTTTCCTGGACGAGTTGGTGCGAGGCGATAGGCTTGTTGGCGAATTGCTTGCGCGTTTTTGCGTATTGCAGCGCCGTATCGTAGCAAGCCATTGCAGCACCAAGCGCGCCCCAGCCGATGCCATAGCGCGCTTGGTTCAAGCAGCTCAGCGGGCCTTTCAGGCCAACGACGCCGGGAAGCAAATTTTCTTCGGGAATCTCGCAGTCGCTGAACGATAAACCGGAAGTTACGGAAGCGCGCAAGGACCACTTTCCGTGCACGTCCCAAGATTTGAATCCCGGCGTGCCCTTCTCAACGAGGAAGCCGCGGACTCTGTCGTCTTCGCCTTTGGCCCAAACGACGGCAACATCGGCGATGGAGCCGCTGGTGATCCACATTTTTTCGCCGTTCAAGGCGTACTTGCAGCCTTTTTTCACCGCGCGCGTTAACATTCCGCCGAGATTCGAGCCGAATTGCGGCTCCGTCAAACCGAAGCAGCCGATCGCCTTTCCCTGCTGCAGAAGAGGCAGCCATTTGTTTTTCTGCGCGTCGCTGCCATAGGAATAAATCGGATACATCACCAGCGCGCCCTGCACGGAAACAAAACTGCGCAAGCCGGAGTCGCCGCGCTCGAGTTCCTGGGTCATTAGTCCGTAGGCGACGTTGGACATGCCGGCGCAGCCGTAACCATGAAGATTGGCGCCAAAAAATCCGAGTTCGCCGAGCTGCGGGATTAGCTGTTTCGGAAAAGTAGCTTCGCGGCTGTGTTTCTCGATGATGGGAACGACTTCGTTTTCGACGAATTCGCGCGCGGTCTGGCGGACGAGCTTTTCCTCGTCGTTCAGTTGCGAATCAAAATCGATGAAATCCACTCCGCCAAATTTTGCCATGCGCCGCGTCCCTTCGAGCGTTCCTAGAGTGTAGCAACGCGCCGGATTTGGCAGCAACCACAGCCGCTTGACGCAATGCTCTTGAGCGGCGAAACTTTTTGCTTGCGATTCGAACGAGGACTAGTGCCGAAAGAGTTCTCCGCACCACAGAAACGCCGACGACGAAACAACAAAACGTTGGCAACTACGCCGAAAATCCTGATTTTCGATGTAGATGGCGTGCTCGTCGATGTGCGCGGAACGTACTGGCGGTCAGCGCTGGAAGCGGTGCGGCACCTGACCGGTAAGCGCGTCACGTACTCCGAACTCCACAAATGGAAGAGCAAGCCCGGATTTAACGATGATTGGAGCATGGTGTCTGCTTGGGTCACGTCCCTGGGGAAACCGGTTTCTTATGAAGAGGCACGCAGTGCGTTCGAGAAATTCTACTGGGGCAGCGACGGGCACCCGGGAAACGTGCGCAACGAAAAAATACTTGTCAGCCCGCGGCAAATCGAAAAATGGTCGCGGCGTTTTGAGCTGAACCTTTTCACGGGACGCACCCGCCAGGAATTTTCCTTCACATTCGAATGCTGGCCCGCAACGAAATGCTTTCGCACAGTCATCACCATGGATGACGCGCCGAAGAAGCCCCATCCCGATGGCTTGCTGAGAATTCTTAGCGGGCGCGATCCGAGCACAGCCTTGTATCTGGGAGACAACATTGATGATGCGTTGGCCGCACGCGAAGCAGGCGTACCTTTCCTGGCCATCATTGCTCCTGGGGAGCACCGCTACCGCGAACGAGCAGCAAAATTCCGGGAATTAGGTGCCCTGGGGCTGCTCCACCGCGCAAGGGAACTGAATCGCTGGCTTGCCTAGAGCACAAGAGCGTACAATCTGCCGAATCCGCGGCGAAAGGTTGCACTGATGAATTTGCCAGTAGACGCGCTAAAGCCGAGGGGCGGCAAGCTTTTTCGGATTGTGAAGAAAGTATTGCTGGGATTAGCGCTCCTCGTTGTGATCGCCGCTGTCGCCGGCGCTGGTTATCAGGCGATCGCTAACTGGAAAGACGCCAGGCGGTTTCCGCAAGAAGGGCGATCGATTGCGCTGGGGGCGGATTTTCGGGGAGTCTCGCTCAACCTGAATTGCTCAGGACAGGGAACGCCAACCGTGATTCTAGACAGTGGCCTGGGTGTGCCAGCCGCAGGATGGGATCTTGTGATCCCGGAGGTGGCCAAGTTCACGCGCGTGTGTTCTTACGACCGCGCGGGATACGGCTGGAGCAGCGCCGGACCCATGCCACGAACGAGCGAGCAAATCGTCAAGGAACTGCATGCGCTTCTGGAAGCTTCCGGAGAGAAAGCTCCGTATGTGCTGGTGGGCCATTCGTTCGGTGGTTTCAATGTGCGCGTTTATGCAGGCAAGTATCCGGCGGACGTCGCCGGAATGGTGCTGGTGGATACTTCGCACGAGGACCAAAATGACCTGATGCCTGCCTCAATGAAGCAATTTACGCAGCAGCAGATCGCACAGCTTGACACCCAAAGGCGGCTTACTCCAATTCTCATTTTTTTCGGCATTGCGCGGTTGACAGCGGGCGACGACCCGGAAAGCAAGCTGAGCAAGGATTTCCGCGACAAGATGAAATACTTGGAATTGCAGGCCAAATTTATCGAAGCGGCAGTCTCAGAAATTAAGAGTTTCCAGGAAAGCTCCCAAGAGGTTCGTCACGCCGGGAATCTAGGAGAACGGCCGCTCGTGGTGCTTACGGCGGGGAAAGATGAAGACGAAAAGGATCTGCCGAAAGGAATTTCGCCACAGGATCTGCGAGAGTTCCGAAAGACCTGGATTAACGATCTTCAGGTTCGCCAGGCGAAGCTCTCCACGCGCGGGAAACAGATTATTGTGCCGGACAGCTCGCATATGATTCCGATGCAGCGGCCCGACGCAGTGGTGGCGGCCATCCACGAAGTACACGACGCGGCGAGCGCAGCGGCAGCGGCGAAACCGTGACTGCTGCAAGGGTAACACGAGCGCAAGGCATCCCTGACCTACGATGCCGGTTCTAATCTAATTGCACTTCCTGACCTCTGCTTTCTTCAGGAGAGAAGCGGGGGACCAATGAAATTGAAATTATGGTTGACCATCTCGTTTGCTGGAGTGACCGGGGCGCTGCTACTGCCCGCGAAGAGCGCAAATGCGCAGGCACCGGCGGGGCCGGTGACAGCCCCGCCTCCCGGAACTGTTGCGCCTGCGGCTAAGGCGCCGGAACCGGTGCCGCCGCCGCGCCAGTCCATCCTGGGCGGATGGAAATTGAACCGCGACGAAAGCGATAATCCGCGCCGAAGAATGCGCGACTCGCAGGACTCGGGCGGCGGTTACGGCGGACGGCGGCCAGGTGGCGGTGGGTGGCCGGGAGGAGGCGGTGGAGGAGGCCCGTACGGCGGGCGGCGCGGCGGCATGGGCGGCGAGGAAAGCGATGAAGAGCGCCAGAAAATGCGCGAGCTCCTGAGTCCTCCCGCGAACATCACGTTTTCGATGACCGGCGCGGAAGTGGATTTGAAGGACGATCACGACCGCAAACGCGCGTTCATGACCGACGGGCGCAAGCTGCAAAAATCGAAGGATGACAATTATCAGGAAATCGCTGCAAAGTGGGACGGCAACCGCCTGGTAACCGATGAAAAAAGTCCGCGCGGCGGCAAAATGAGCCGCACTTTCGAACTTTCGCCGGATGGCCGGCAGCTCTACGAGACGCTGAATCTGAAGATGGGGCGCAACAACACGGAAACTTCGTTCCGCTTTGTATACGACATCCCTGCACAAACGCAACGTTAGAACTTTTGGATCGACTTACTAAGCGCCACTGTTAAGACTGGTTGAGATCCTTCGCTTCGCTCAGGATGACAACCCACACTCACCAGTGCAAACCTTCCAGGCGTAAACTCGGTTAGAAGCTGAGCTAGCCGTAGTATTGAAAGTCTTTCCATAATTCGGGCCAGGGCAGGAGCAGGCCGCGGCAGACGAAAATGTCGGGATGGTCCTCGGTTTCCTCGTTCTTCACGCCGAATTGGTTCCAGGTGTGGCCGGCCAATTGACAGGATGCGAAATTTCTTTCCAAGAAGCGGCGCGAAAGGCCAATGACGATGAGCGTTTGAGGCGGAGGATCGCCGTAGCCGCGCGCCCAGAAGGAGTTGATTCCGCTGATGGCCTTCGGCAAGCCATAGCGCTCGCCATAGAGATTAATGGCGCCGGCTTCGCCGTAGTTGCCCGCAAGAATGCCGAGATGCGCGCGGTCTTCGGCGGGAAGGCCATCGCGAATTTGCGCGGCGGTTTGCGTCAGCTCTTCCCACCCAAGTTCTTCGCGGAAATCACCTTGAATCTCATTAGCGACTTGCCACCAAGCTGAATTCACGCGACCGACCGGAAGCAAGTAGGCGCCAAAGAAGGCAATGTCCACAAGTAGAGCCGTCCAAGCCAGCGCGCGCAAGGCGATAGCCCAGCTTCGGCGCATTACAGCAAGCCATTGTTCGCCAAGAACGCTGCCCGCGGCGTAGAGCATGGGATACGCCGCCCCGAGGTAATAGCCGCGCGCCTTGAGCGCAATAAACAGCACGAGCGGGACGACGTACATCCAGCCGAGAATGCGGAAGCGGCTGCCCCTAGGCGACACGAGATAGAAGTAGAGTCCCCCAAGCCAAAGCGGAAAGCCCAGCAACGTGAACTTCAGTTGATCGGGTAGAAAGTCCTTGGTGCGGCCAATGCGTACGTCGCGTTCATGGATGTGCTTAAGGAAATCGAGGGAGACGAAGTGGTGTTGTGTCTGCCAGAGAAGGTTGGGCAGAAAAATGAGCAGCGAGAGCCCGACGCCGTACCAAAGCCACTTGCTTTTGAGATGACGGCGCGCGGGGGTGAGCAGGACACCCGCGGCGACGGCCAAAGCGAAAACCCCCATGGTGTATTTCGTCTCCATGCCGAGACCGATGCTGGCGCCAATGGCCAGCCACCAGCGCGGGTCGTCGCTCTTGACGAGACGAACAACAAAATACGCGGTGAGCACCCAAAGCAGGTAGTCGAACGACACATATTGCATGAGCGCGCCGCCGCCGAGGCAAAACGGAATCGCAGCAGCTGCGGCGAGGAGTTGCGCACCGCGCCTGCCACCTAATTCGCGCGCCATCAAGCCGGTGAGGACGACCGCGACGGCCTCTGCAACTGCGGCAAAGAACCGGAAACCTGCCAGTGAAGTGCCGAAAAGAATCAGCGACAAGCGGCCGAAAAACGGTGTGACCGGCGGATACGCAACAAAGCCCCAGGCAAGATGGCGCGAATCCTCGAGGGTGGCCAGTTCGTCACGATGAAACCCGAAGCGTCCGCCGGTGATTGCATGCACGATCAACGTGGCCAGCGCCACATAAACCAGGATGGCAATATCGCTGGACCAAGGAGACCGAGGTCGCGTCATCACTACTTGTTTAGTCGCGCTATGGGAGTCCATCTGTTGAGCCATTTTGAGAAGTCACGACTCGCGTTGCGATAACTCCCATTGACGATCAGTAGCTGTTCGGGGCTAAGCAACCCCCGCGTCTCCCAGCAGTGATCGCGATTCGTTACCCACAGGTAGCTCTGAATTTTCCTTGTACGCGCGCCGTGAATTAGTTTCAGCCGCTGCCTCAGTTCAGCCGTCGGCACAATAACGAAATCAGTGGTGCGCAGCGCAAACCCAACCAAGACAAACACCCAGAAATCTGCTGGAGATGTGCGTAGCTTGCCTTGATTTATGGTCCACCAACCGCAAGCCCTTAGCGGCTGCTGAAACTCACGCTTCATGTAAGTAACAAGCCAATCCTTGCCAAATTTCACCTGAAGCGACACAGCGCGCCTATTCTGGCGATCAGAAACAAACAGATCTATGCCGGTGTCCCTAGACGGAACCCATACGTTCACGTGTTTAAAGTGCTGCTCTATGTAGGAACCGACCAGATACTCTCCACCATGAATTGTAAATAGCGCCCTCGTGTCGCACCCCTCTTTAGCCCTTCGCAAACGAGCCTGAATATACCACGCAGAGGTCGCGTTGACGGGAGGCGCACCGGATGTTATAAAGTAAGCTTCAACGCGGCGGCTTGAGGCCCACCGGACGCTCCCACGGGGTGGAGCGAGGCGCGGCTGCCAACCTGTCTCCTCGGCGCGAGTCCGAGCGAGACGCGACGGAAATTAGGCGAGACAACTTGATGCCGTCTATCGGTCACCAACTTGGCGAACTGTTCCTTGGGGCTGCGCCCACAGTCCTGATTATCCTCCTTTTTTACTTCATCTTACGGACGCTTTTCTTCCAGCCGCTGCTGAAAGTCATGGCCGAGCGCGACGCGCGCACGGTGGGCGCGCAGAAGGCGGCCGAAGCCGCCCAGGCGGCCGCCGCCGAAAGGGCCAAGCAATACCAGGAGGCGCTGAAGCAGGCCCGCGGCAAGGTGTACGCCGAGCAAGAAGCGGCACGAAAGAAACTGCTGGACGAGCGAGCCGCGCAGTTGAAGGACGCGCGAAACAAAGCTTCCGCGGAGGTGGGCGCGGCGAAAGAACGCGTAGCCGGGGAGCTTGCGGCCGCGCGGCGCGAAGTGGAATCGTCAGTAACGCAGCTCTCCGCAGAGATTGCGCGGCGGATCCTCCAGGCGCCGCGGCCGAGCGCCCCTGCGAGTGAGGCTCGATGAGGGCGAAGCGCCACATCTTAGCTTTCGCCAGCGCCGTGATTGCGGCGCTTTTCTTGACTCTAAGCGCGCATGCCGCGGAAGAAGGCGGCGCTGCAGGCGCGGAAACCGCCACGGAAATTTTCAAGTGGATTAACTTCGCGATTGTGGCTGGCGCGATTCTTTGGGTGTGCTTGAAAAAGGCGCCGGGATTTTTCCGCGGGCGCGCGGAGGCTATCGGCTCAGCGATCACGAAGGCAGGAGCCGCGAAAGCCGCTGCCGACGCGCAGTTGCACGAGGCGGAGATGAAACTCGCGAATTTGGATAAACAAGTTGCGGAATTGCGTGCATTTGCACAACGCGAGTCGGGCGCCGAAGTAGAGCGGATTCATTCCGCGACGCGTTCGGACCTCGAAAAAATTGCGGTAGCGGCAAAAGGTGAAATCGAAGCCGCGGAGCGCGCGGCGCGGCTGGAATTGAAGGCCCTGGCCGCGAAACTGGCCGTGGATGGCGCGGAGTCGCTACTAACGAAGCAGCTCACGGCTCAGGCGCAGGCCGCGTTGATCAGCAACTTCGTGGAGAGCCTGGAAGGAATGCCGAATTGAAATCCGCAAGCCTGCAATACGCAAACGCGCTGGCGGATATCGCTCTGGCGCAGGGCGCCGCCGAAGCGGCGGCCATGCAATTGGAAAGTTTTGGCGCGGCGTACGAGCAATCAGCAGAACTGCGCACGTTTCTCGCAAGCCCGGCAGTCAGCGTGGAAGCAAAGCATGCAGTGCTCGAAAAAATCGTCAAGCGGCTGGGCGCAAGCAAGATTATCCGCAATTTTCTCTTTGTGATTGCCGATCATCGGCGCACGCAACTGATTCCCGAGATCATCGCGACGTTCCAGCAAGTAATCCGGCAGCGGCAAGGCGTCGCGGAAGCAGAGGTTTCTTCAGCAGTCGAATTGAGCGCGGCGCAAAAGAAAGACCTTGCGGCGACGCTGGCGCGGCTAACGGGAAAGAAAATCGAACCGAGGTATTCGCTTGATCCGGCGCTGCTGGGCGGAGCGGTGGTCCGCATCGGGGATACCATTTACGATGGTTCGGTGCGCAGCCGCTTGAACGAAATGCGCGCAAGGCTGGCGGTGGAGTAACTGAAGGGGAGCGACGGAGCAGGCATGGCAAACATCAAGGCAGACGAAATCAGCAAGATTCTGCGCGAGCAGATTGAGAATTATGAGCAGGCCGTTGCTGTCGACGAAGTGGGCGCGATCATCAGCGTCGGCGACGGCATCGCCCGCGTACACGGACTTGAAAAAGTGATGGCCGGCGAGATGCTGGCGTTCCCGCACGACGTTTTTGGCATTGCGCTGAACCTCGAAGAAGAAGAGGTCGGTGTGGTGCTGCTTGGTGAAACGACGGAACTGAAAGAAGGCGACGTCGTGAAGCGCACCAACACGATCATGTCCGTGCCCGTGGGCGACGCGCTGGTGGGACGCGTGGTGAGTCCTTTGGGACTGCCGCTCGACGGTAAGGGGCCGATTGCCACGAAAGAACGCAATCCACTGGAACGCATTGCGCCGGGCGTGTTGGATCGCCAGCCAGTGCGCGAGCCGCTGCAAACGGGCATCAAAGCCATCGACAGCATGATTCCAATCGGGCGCGGCCAGCGCGAGCTGATCATCGGCGACCGCCAGACCGGGAAGACCGCGGTGATCTTGGACACGATCATCAATCAAAAGGGTGGCGACGTTATTTGCATTTACTGCGGTATAGGTCAGAAGCGTTCAACCATCGCGCAGGTAGTGAAGACGCTGACGGACGCGGGCGCGATGGACTACACGATTGTGGTGGCGTCATCCGCCGCGGAGCCGGCTTCGCTGCAATACATTGCTCCGTATGCGGCGTGCTCCATGGGGGAATATTTCCGCGACAACAAGCGGCACGCCGTTGCGTTTTACGACGATCTTTCCAAACACGCGCAGGCGTATCGCGAGATTTCTCTATTGCTCCGGCGGCCGCCGGGACGCGAGGCGTTTCCCGGGGATGTTTTCTACCTTCACTCGCGCTTGCTTGAACGCGCCGCAAAATTGAACGACAAGCTTGGCGCAGGTTCGCTGACGGCGCTACCGGTAATTGAGACGCAGGCGGGTGACGTTTCTGCGTATATCCCGACGAATGTGATTTCGATTACCGACGGCCAGATCTATTTGGAAGCGGACCTGTTCAACGCGGGCATTCGTCCCGCGATCAACGTGGGCATCAGTGTGAGCCGCGTTGGTGGGAACGCGCAAATCAAAGCGATGCGCCAGGTGGCGGGCTCACTGCGCTTGGATATGGCACAGTACCGCGAACTGGCGGCGTTTGCGCAGTTCGGCGCGGACCAACTCGACAAAGTTACGCAGGGGCAGCTGGCGCGCGGGCAGCGGCTGACCGAGGTTTTGAAGCAGGATCAGTACGTTCCTCTGGCAGCTGAAAAACAGGTGCTGATTATTCAAGTAGGGACGAGTGGCGCGCTCGACTCTTTGCCTGTGCCGGAAGTTCGCCGATTCGAGCGCGAGTTTTTGCAGTTCACTGAGACAAATTACCCATCTTTGCTGAAAAACATTGCGACGAAAAAGGCGCTCGACGACGGCATCAAGGCGGAAATCAAGACCGCCATCGACACATTCAAAGAGCGGTTCGCTGTTGCAGCCGCTGGAGCCGCGAATTAGGTACAGCCGCTGACGAACGACGATGCCCACACTTCTCGATTTCCGGCGCCGCATCCGCTCGGTGAAAAACACCCAGCAGATCACCCGCGCGATGAAATTTGTCGCGGCGGCACGGTTGCGGCGCGCGCAGGAAGCGGCCCTGGCGGCGCGGCCTTACGCGAAAGAATTGGCGCGCGTGCTGCGCTCGACCATGAGCCGCATCGCGGAGCCTCAGCATCCGCTGCTGGCACGCCGGCCGGAAGAACGAATTCTTGCGCTGGTGTTGACTGGTGAGCGCGGCCTTGCCGGCGCGTTCAACACCAACCTTCTGCGCCGGGCAAATGAATTTTTCCGCGCGAACAGGGACAAGACGACCTCGCTTATTCCGGTCGGGAAAAAGGGCCGCGATGCGCTAAAGAAAGCTGGATTCAATCTGATCGCGGAATACATCAACGTTCTGGCGCGCGTGGAATTCGGGACCGTGCGCGAGATTTCGAACCTGGTGACGGATTTGTACGCGCAAGGCCAGATCGATTCCGTTTACATCGTGTTCAGCGAATTTAAGACAGTGATGTCGGCGAACCTGGTCGTGGAAAAACTTCTGCCGGTGGAATCTGCGCATGTCGAAGAGGGCTCCGAAGGGAAACAGGCGTTTTCGCAGGTGGATTACATCTACGAGCAGCCTGAGGAGCAGCTTCTCGACAAACTCTTGCCGCGCTACGTGGAATCGCAGATTCAGCGCGCGATGCTGGAATCTTCCGCGGCGGAGCACGCTGCGCGCATGACCGCGATGGAATCGGCCACAAAAAACGCGGGCGACGTGATTGAGGCGCTGACGCTGCACATGAACAAGGTGCGCCAGTCGGCGATCACGAAAGAGATCATTGAGATTGTAAGCGGCGCATCGAGCACCGTTTAGGAGAAAGCATGGCAGAAAAATATTCCGCGGTAGGACAAATCGTGCAGATCATCGGGCCGGTGCTCGACGTGCAGTTCGAAGGCGGCCACCTGCCTGCGATTTACAACGCCGTCCGGATTACCAGCGACGGCTATAACGTGCCCGAACCGATCGACGTTACCGCCGAAGTGCAGCAACACCTGGGCGAAGGACGGGTGCGCGCAGTGGCGATGGAACCAACCGAGGGATTGGTGCGCGGAATGAAGGCCTACGATTTGGGCGAAGGCATCAGCGTGCCCGTGGGCCGCACAACGCTGGGCCGCGTGATGAACGTTCTCGGCAAACCGGTGGATCAGCTCGGCCCGCTGACTAGCGAAACCAGATATGCAATCCACCGGCCAGCGCCGCTATTGGATCAGCAATCCA
>CAZGBQ010000043.1:22027-26169 GCA_964524045.1 uncultured Acidobacteriaceae bacterium | reverse complement strand
GCGCACTTGCGTGTAGCGGACTGCGTCGGTGTAATACTCCACGTCCACCCGCTTCACGTAGGCTTTGCGCTCTTTGAAGTCGAGATGCTCGACGTGGTATTGCTGCCCGCCGTGAAGGTAAATGGCCTTTTCATGGACGAAGGCGAGCGCGCTTGGAAAATCAATCTCGCCGATGACATTCGGTTCGCCGGTGATGTCGATGATCACAAAATTGTCGCTGGTGACGGAGCGCAGGCTGATGGTGTCGGCTGGGTAGGCTTCGTGCGTCCAGTGATAGTTCCTGCCTGCCCGATGCAGAAAGCCCGCTTCCGCAAGCCGCGCGCAAAGATCCGGTAAGTCTACGTCGCCGAATTTTTCCTGCGGCCCGACAGGCAGCTCAAAGGCCGCGCACTTCAAGTGATTGATGAGGATCTCCAGATTGTCCGGCTGGATATATGCGTGTTCGGGAGTTCGACCAAAGAAATAATCGGGATGACGCACGATGAATTGGTCGAGCGGCGCGGAAGAAGCCACCAGCACGGCGCAGGAGCCTCCGCTGCGTCGGCCAGCGCGGCCCGCTCGCTGCCAGGTTGCGGCGATGGTGCCAGGATAACCCGCCATTACCACGCTATCGAGTGAACCGACATCGATTCCCAATTCCAGAGCGCTGGTTGAGACTACGCCTCGGATCTTTCCTTCGCGCAAGCCGCGCTCAATTTTACGGCGCTCATTTGGCAAGTAGCCGCCGCGGTAGCCGCGAATCGCTTCGTGCTTGCCGGGCGGATGCGGATTCGCCTGCTGGAGATAAGTCAGAAGCAATTCCGTGTGCAGGCGGGAATTCGCGAAGACGATCGTTTGCAGGTCGTGCTTCAGGAACTCCTGCGCCACGCGCGACGATTCATTGATGCAGCTCCGGCGAATCCCGAGCGCGCGGTTGACCACCGGCGGATTGTAGAAGACAAAGGTTTTTGCAGCCGCCGGCGCTCCGTTGCAATCCAGAACTTCCACTTCGGATTCGAGCAGCCGCGAAGCCAGCGCGCCCGGATTGGCGATGGTGGCGGAGCAGCAGATGAATCGCGGTTCGCGCCCGTAGAAGCGCGCGATGCGGCGCAGCCTTCGCAACACGTTGCACAAGTGACTGCCGAAAACGCCGCGGTAGGTGTGCAGTTCGTCGAGAACGATGTAACGCAAGTTCTCGAAGAGCCGCGTCCAGCGCGTGTGGTGCGGAAGGATGCCCGTGTGCAGCATGTCCGGATTCGTCAGCACCACATGGCCTTTTTCGCGAATCGATTTGCGCGCGTCGGCGGGGGTATCGCCGTCATAGGTGAACACGCCGAAGGAATTGTCGAGCCGCTGGTTCAGGTCATAGAGTTCGGCGAGCTGATCCTGTGCGAGCGCCTTCGTGGGGAACAGGTAAAGCGCGCGTGTGTCGGAGTTCTCGAGAACCGCGTTTAGTACGGGCAGGTTGTAACAGAGGGTTTTTCCGGAAGCCGTGGGCGTGACGATGACAACTTTTTTTCCGGCGCGGACCGCTTCGGCCGCGGCAGCCTGATGGGTGTAGAGACGATGAACTCCTTTGGCGGCGTAGGCGGAAACGAGGTTCGCGTTGACCCAATCCGGGAAGTTGGCCCATTGGGCTTCGCGGGCGGGGAAATGACGAATCGCCGTAAGAATCTCGCTTTCGTTGTCGCGTGATGCGAAGCTGTCGAGCACTTGACTGACCCGCGCAATAGCATCCGATGCGCCAGTCCTGCGAACAGCAAGCGATTCCGGCATAGTCTGCGGCTCCAAAGACTTCCGACCTCAAGGGCTCGAGCAGATTCACTTCGCCTTTTGTTCGCCAACGGTAACACACGACACTTTGGGAGCGCAACGGGGACGTTGGCTTTGGGAAAAACCATTGCACGGAATAGGGGTTTCACGTATTATGGGTTCGTGAATATCACGCTTTCACTGCCCGATGACCTGGTAAAGCGAGTCCGCAAAATAGCGGTAGACCGGGACACCACGCTGACAGGCATGGTTCGCGAGTACTTGGCAGCAATCGTCAAGCTCGATTCGGCTGCTGGCCGCAAGCGCCGCGAGCGCGAGGCCCTCGAGCGCAGCTTCGAGCAATTCCAATACACGGTCGGAAAGAGAACCTGGAAGCGCGAAGACCTCCATGAGCGCGCGTGAGTTCCTGGACAGCAATGTCCTGGTTTACGCATACGATCGTGGCGACCAGCGCAAGCAAAGAATTGCGCAAAGCTTGCTTCGCAGAGCCTTGGCTGGGGAGATTGCAGCTTCCAGCCAGGTATTAGGGGAGTTCGCCGTGACGATGCTGCACAAGATGAAGCCGCCGGCGAGCCCGGCAGATCTGACCGCGCTTCTCGATACTCTTGGCCCAATCCCCCTTGTCCCTGTTGATGGGGACATGGTTGTGCGCGCAGTTAAGGCACACGCCCAATATGGCGTGCACTTTTACGATGGCATGATCGTTGCGGCCGCCGAACGCGGGGGCTGCCAGAAGATTTGGTCCGAAGATCTAAACGCGGGTCAGGAATATTTTGGTGTCAGGGTCGAAAATCCTTTCATCTGAAACGCGCATGAAAATCAGAATGTGGGCAGGCCCAGTCGGCCGAGCAGCGCTTGAAACCTCGGGATCGGCCGGAGCGGGCTAAAGGTAGGCTCCACTGCCACAATCATGAGTAGACCCAGCTTGGCGCGCTCCGCGGTTTCCAGCCAGTCGATGGCCTTCTCCTTCTCGCCCAGGATGGCGCAGGTCATTCCGATGTAGTATCCCAGCCCTGGCTCAGGAACTGGCATTTGCTCCAGTTCTTTGACGATCTCCGCAGCATGCTCGCGATCTCCCGCCTTAGCGTAGGCGAATCCGAGGATCCCTTTTCCTATTGCCACGCTCTTCGAAGTGGCGGAGACCTTCTTTGCTTGCGCGATGCCTTCAAGAGCCCTGTCGGGGGTGTTCGCGCAATAAATGAGGATGCGGATCAGGTAGTAATCGTCGGCGTGCAATTCTAAGCCGGACTTCACGGCGGCCCAGGCTTCCTCATCCCTGCCGAGGCAATGCAGTATCCAAGCAAAATGGGCTTGAAAAAGCGGCGCAAGTGGGTCCAGTTCCACAGCTTTTCGCACCGCGTCCAACGCTTCCTCCGAACGCCGGAAAATGTTCAGCGCAACACTCAGTGTATGGTACGCAATCGCCAGGTCTGGCTTGAGGGCGATGGCCTTTTGCGCCTCGCGAATGGCTTCCGGAAGGTCATGGTTGGCCTCGAAAGCGTAAAAGCATAAGGCCACGTGCGGCTGGCCGAGCGAGGGATCGAGCTCAATGGCCTTCAGCGCGGCGGCCCTCCCTCTCGGGAACGCTTCCTCTCCCGGCAGGAACCCATAAAAGCCCATCATGCAGAGGCCATAGGCCAGCCCCGCATAACTGAGCGCGTAGGTGGGATCGAGAGCAATTGCCTGCTCGAACAGCGCGATCCCGTTGCGCAGGCCTCCTTCCGACCAGTGGCTCGCCTGATGCGCGCCGCGCAAGTACAGCCGGTAAGCTTCGGGGTTGGCGGTTGGGCGTTTCGGCTCGGGCGCTGCAGGCTGGCCGCCCAGGCGCTGCTGCAAACGCCCGGCGATTTCGCGGGCGATTTCCTCTTGCACTTCAAGCAGGTCGGCCATGCTGCGGTTGTACTGATCGCCCCAGAGCTGGTCCTGGCGGACGACGTCAACAAGCTCAGCTTTGACGATGAGCTTGTCCTTGTGCTGAAGGATGCGGCCGCTGACAACCGCGCGCACGCCAAGTTCGGTGGCAGCGCTGAACGCATCGATATCTTTGCCTTTGTAGCGGAAGACGACGCCGCGCGGGACGACGCGGACTTTGGCTAACTGCGAAAGGTTATTGATGATGGTCTCCGTGATGCCTTCGCTCAGATAATCATTGGCGGGATCGCCGCTGGCATTTTCAAACGGCAGAACGGCGAGCGAATCGATGGCCTTGCCTGCTTTGGGGGCCGTCGCTTTGGCCGGCGCAACCGAGCCGCTGCTTGCCGGTGCCGGCACCCGCCCGGAGCTGTTGTCGCGCTTGAGACGCTTGAGGTCGGCGCGCACTTCTGCGGCCGTCTGATAGCGGAAGTCGCGGTCCTTTTCGAGCAGCTTGGTGATAATTTCCTCGAGCTTCG